>NZ_BCQQ01000097.1 GCF_001552155.1 Actinomadura formosensis NBRC 14204
GGGCGGCGTCGTAGCCGTCGCGGCCGAGGGCCTGGCCGAGGATCGTCAGCACGAACAGCGGTCCGGCGGCGGCTCCGCCGAGGAGCAGGGCGCGGGTGGAGCGGGTGGGACCCTGCGCGGTGCGGGGCCGGGGTGCGGCGGTCGGCGTGGGGCGCATGACAGCTCCCGTGGGATGGGACGGTCCGGGGTGGAGCGCCCCGGACCGCGGGGGTGGGAAGGGGTCAGGCGTACAGGGGTTCGCCGGTCTCCAGGAGGGTCTTCAGGTCGCTGAGGATGAGGCTCCAGCCGCCGCCCGCCTCGGGCGTCTCGCCGGAGATCTGCGCGTCCGTCGCGGGTGCGCCGGTGACGTCGTGGGTGACGGTGAGCGCGCAGACGCCGTCGCCGCCGTCCTCGATCTCGTAGGTGAGGCGGGTGAAGTCCTCCCCGAGGAACAGGGGCCGCCAGGTCTGGACGAGCCGCCGCGGCGGGTCCGCCTCGATGACCTCGCCGTCGACGATGACATCGGGGGCGCCGCCCGCCTTCATCTCCTCGCTCGCCAGACCGCGGCAGGTGCCGCCGGGCCGCAGGTCGTACTCGATGGGCGCGCGGTAGCCGTACCTGACCGCCCACTCGGGCTTGGTGATGGCGTCCCAGATGGCCTGCGGGGTGGCCTTGATGTGGACGCGGAAGACACGGACGGTGCGGGGCTCGGCGGGGGCCTCGGTCATCGTTTGCTCCAGTTCCGTTTTCAGATCGGTGAGGGCCGCGACGGGCCGCTCGGTGTACTTGCCGATCCACCGGTCGTGGATCAGCCGGATCGGCACGGGGTTGAGGAAGTGGAGTTTCTCCCGGCCGGAGCGGCGCGTGACCACCAGCCCGGCCTCCTCCAGAACCCGCAGATGCTTGGCGACCCCGAACCGGGTCATCTCGACCTCGGAGTCCAGTTCGCCGAGCGTCCGCCCGTCCCGGGTGAACAGCAGGTCGAGCAGGAACCGCCGGGTCGGGTCGCCCAGCGCCTTGAACGCCAGATCGTCGTCGTCCACACCTCGAAAATAGGTGACCAAAAGGTCACATGTCAACCGTGGCGGAGGAACGCTGTCCCATCCGGGTCGTCGTCTCATCGCCGGCGGCGGCGACCCCTGTGGCGGGTGGCCGTCCGGGCGGTGTGCCGGAAGAAGCCGGGTGTCAGCGGCCGAGGGCCTGGTCGAGGGTGGCGGCCCACTGGTTCAGGAGGCGGGCGCGGCGGGCCGAGTCGTCGGTGAGGAGGTCGGCCAGCCCGAGCCCGCGGACCAGGTCGAGGGTCGCCTGGACGGTCTCGCGGACGCCGGGGACGCCCTCGTCCGCCCCGAGGGCCTCGACGGTGAGGCGGTGCGCCTCGCGTCCCACGCGGGCTTCGAGCGGGAGGACCTGCGCGCGGAGCTGGTCGTCGGAACTGGCCGCGACCCAGAGTTGCAGCGCGGCGCGGAACAGCGGGCTCGTGTACATCTCGCCGAGCAGGGTCACGACGTCCCGGGTGGAGGGACGGTGGTCGGCGAGGGCGTCCAGGCGCTCGCGCATCTGGGCCATCCGCACCTCGGACCCGTACTCGACCGCCGCCGTCACCAGCTCCTCCCGCGTCCTGAAGTGGTGCTGGGCGGCGCCCCGGGAGACGCCGGCGCGCTCGGCGACCACCGCGACGGTCGTGCCCGCCCAGCCGACGGAGGCGAGGCAGCCGATGGCGGCCTCCAGGAGGCGGCGGCGGGTGGCGCGGCTGCGGTCCTGCTGCGGTTCGCGGGGGAGTGCCTGGGCGGTCATGGGTTCCTTGGCTCGGGTGGATCTCCAGTCAACCAAATGATCGCGGCAAGAAACAATCATGCGCGATTGATTTTTTTCGTCCGGACTGGCAGGGTTCACCCATGAGCCAACCGTTGCGGGTCGGTAACGCCTCGGGTTTCTACGGCGACCGCTTCTCCGCGGTGCGGGAGATGCTGGAGGGCGGGCCGCTGGACGTCCTCACCGGCGACTACCTCGCCGAGCTCACGATGCTGATCCTGGGCCGCGGCAGGATGAAGGACCCGGACGCGGGGTACGCCGCCACGTTCCTGCGGCAGATGGAGGAGTCCCTCGGGCTCGCGGTGGAGCGCGGCACGACGATCGTCACCAACGCCGGCGGGCTCAATCCGCGCGGGCTGGCGGAGCGGCTGCGGGAACTGGCGTCCCGGCTGGGGCTCGATGTCCGCGTCGCCCATGTGGAGGGCGACGACCTGCTGGCCCGGGCCGATGCGCTCGGTCTCGCCGGCTCGCGTCACGGGCCGCCGCTCACCGCCAACGCCTACCTGGGCGGCTGGGGGATCGCCGAGTGCCTGCGGGCCGGAGCCGACGTGGTGGTGACCGGCCGGGTCACCGACGCCTCGCTGGTGGCGGGACCGGCCGCCGCGCACTTCGGCTGGGCGCGGGACGACTGGGACGCGCTGGCGGGCGCGACCGTCGCCGGGCACGTCCTGGAGTGCGGGACGCAGGCCACGGGCGGCAACTACGCGTTCTTTGAAGAAATCTACAACGTAAAGGCGCCGGGCTTTCCCATCGCCGAGATCCACGCCGACGGCTCCAGCGTGATCACCAAGCACGACGGGACGGGCGGCGCCGTGACCACCGGGACCGTCACGGCACAGCTCCTGTACGAGATCGGCGGGCCGTCCTACGCGGGGCCGGACGTGACGACGCGCTTCGACACGATCGAGCTGGCGCAGGACGGGCCGGACCGGGTGCGGATCAGCGGTGTCCGGGGGACTCCGCCGCCCCCGGCCACGAAGGTCTGCCTGAACCACCTCGGCGGTCACCGGAACGAGATGACGTTCGTGCTCACCGGGCTGGGCATCGAGGCCAAGGCGGAGGGGGTCAAGACCCAGATGGAGGCCGCCTTCGGCGGTGCCCCGCCGTCCCGTCTGGAGTGGACGCTCATCGGCTCCGCCGCCCCCGACCCGGCCACGCAGGGCGAGGCGACCGTCCTGCTCCGCTGCGCCGCCCTCGATCCCGACCCGAACAAGGTCGGCCGCACCTTCAGCAACGCGGCGGTGGAACTGGCCCTCGCCGGATATCCGGGCTTCACGATGACGTCCCCGCCGGGGAAGGGAAGCCCGTACGGGGTCTACACGCCCGCCTTCGTGCCGAACGAGGTGGTCGAGCACGTCGCCGTCACCTCCGAGGGCACCCGCGTCTCCATCCCGCCGGCGCCCGTCACGGCGGCGCAACCCGCCGGCCGCGGAGCGGCCGCCGACGCGGGGGAGGCCGCACCGGGAACTGGGGAGAACCCGCTCCCGGACGCGCGGGGACCGGTGGTCCGGGCGCCCCTCGGACGGGTTGCCGGGGCCCGGAGCGGAGACAAGGGCGGGGACGCCAACATCGGCGTCTGGGCGCGGACCGATGCCCAATGGGCCTGGCTGGAGCCCTTCCTCACCACTGAGCGGTTCCGGGAACTGCTGCCCGAGACCCGGGACCATCCCGTCCAGCGGCATGTCCTGCCCAACCTCCGCGCGGTCAACTTCGTCGTCGTAGGGCTGCTACAGGAGGGCGTTTCGGCCTCGACCCGGTTCGACCCGCAGGGCAAGGCGCTCGGGGAGTGGCTGCGGTCCCGCCTCGTCGACATTCCGGAGGCAGTTCTTTGACCCTCAAGAGCACGCTGGACACGCGGAGCCCGGAGTACGCGGAGCGCCGCGCGGCCATGCTGGAGAAGCTGGCGGCCCTGGACGCCGAGCACGCCAAGGCGCTGGAAGGGGGCGGGGAGAAATACCTCGCCCGGCACCGCAAGCGCGGGAAGATGCTGGCCAGGGAGCGCATCGAGCTGCTGCTCGACCCGGACTCGCCGTTCCTTGAGCTGAGCCCGCTGGCCGCGTGGGGCGGCGACTTCCCCGTCGGCGCGAGCGTCGTCACCGGGATCGGGGTCGTCGAGGGCGTCGAATGCATGATCGTGGCGAACGATCCGACGGTGCGCGGCGGGTCCAGCAACCCCTGGACGGTGAAGAAGAGCTTCCGGGCGTCCGACATCGCGCTGGAGAACCGGCTGCCGGTCATCAACCTGGTCGAGTCGGGCGGCGCGGACCTGCCGACGCAGAAGGAGATCTTCATCCCCGGCGGGCGGATGTTCCGGGACCTCACCCGGCTGTCCGCGGCGGGCATCCCGACGATCGCGCTCGTGTTCGGCAACTCCACGGCGGGCGGCGCCTACATCCCCGGCATGTGCGACTACGTGGTCATGGTCAAGGAGCGCGCGAAGGTGTTCCTCGGCGGGCCGCCGCTGGTGAAGATGGCGACGGGGGAGGAGGCGGACGACGAGGAACTCGGCGGCGCGGAAATGCACGCCCGCACCTCCGGCCTCGCCGACTACATGGCCGTGGACGAGGCGGACGCGCTCCGCCTCGGACGCCAGATCGTCAAGAACCTCAACCACCGCAAGCCCGGCCCGCCGCCCGGCCCGGTCGAGGAGCCCCGCTACGACCCGGAAGAGCTGGCCGGGATCGTGCCCGACGACCTGAAAGTCCCGTTCGACCCCCGCGAGGTCATCGCCAGGATCGCCGACGGGTCGCGGTTCGAGGAGTTCAAACCGCTCTACGGGACGAGCCTCGTCACCGGCTGGACGCGCGTCCACGGCTACCCGATCGGGGTGCTGGCGAACGCGCAGGGCGTCCTGTTCAGCGAGGAGGCGCAGAAGGCGGCGCAGTTCATCCAGCTCGCCAACCAGAGCGACACCCCGCTGCTGTTCCTGCACAACACGACCGGCTACATGGTCGGCAAGGAGTACGAGCAGGCCGGCATCATCAAGCACGGCGCCCTGATGATCAACGCGGTGGCCAACAGCAAGGTCCCGCACATCTCGATCGTGATGGGCGCCTCCTACGGGGCGGGCAACTACGGCATGTGCGGCCGGGCCTACGATCCCCGGTTCCTGTTCAGCTGGCCCAGCGCGAAGTCGGCGGTGATGGGCCCGCAGCAGCTCGCGGGCGTCCTGTCGATCGTGGCGCGGCAGGCGGCGCAGGCGCGCGGGCAGGCCTACGACGAGGAGCAGGACCGTGCGATGCGGGAGATGGTCGAGACGCAGATCGAGGCCGAGTCGCTGCCGTTCTTCCTGTCGGGACGGCTCTACGACGACGGTGTGATCGACCCGCGCGACACCCGTACCGTCCTCGGCCTGTGCCTGTCCGTCGTCCACAACGCGCCCGTGCGCGGAGCCGACGGCTTCGGCGTCTTCCGGATGTGAGCGATAAATGATCAACAGAGTGCTGGTCGCCAACCGGGGCGAGATCGCCCGCCGCGTCCTGCGGGCCTGCCGGGACCTCGGCATCGGGACGGTCGCCGTCCATTCCGACCCCGACGCGGACGCGCCGCACGTCCGGGAGGCGGACGTCGCCGGGCGGCTTCCCGGAGCGTCCCCCGCCGAGACGTACCTGGCGGCCGGGCGGCTCCTCGCGGTCGCCGCGAGCGCCGGGGCCGACGCCGTCCATCCCGGCTACGGGTTCCTGTCGGAGAACGCCGGCTTCGCGCGGGCCGTCCTCGACGCGGGCCTGACCTGGATCGGCCCGCCGCCGGACGCGATCGCCGCCATGGGCTCCAAGATCGAGGCGAAGAAGCTGATGGCCGCCGCCGACGTCCCCGTGCTGCCCGAGCTCGACCCGGCCCGGGTGGCGGACGCCGATTTCCCGCTGCTGGTCAAGGCGTCCGCGGGCGGCGGCGGGCGCGGCATGCGGATCGTCCGGGCCCCCGGCGAACTCGACGACGCCGTCGCGGGGGCGCGCCGCGAGGCCGAGTCGGCGTTCGGCGACCCGGCCGTGTTCTGCGAGCCCCTGCTGGAGGACGCGCGGCACATCGAGGTGCAGATCCTCGCCGACGCGCACGGCACCGTCTGGACGCTCGGCGAACGCGAATGCTCCATCCAGCGCCGCCACCAGAAGATCATCGAGGAGGCGCCGTCCCCCGCCGTCGGCCCGGACCTGCGCGCCCGGCTGTGCGAGGCGGCGGCGAACGCGGCCCGCGCCATCGGCTACACCGGCGCCGGCACCGTCGAGTTCATGCTCGCGCGGGACGGCCGCTTCTACTTCCTGGAGGTCAACACCCGCCTCCAGGTCGAGCACCCCGTCACCGAATGCGTCTACGGGGTGGACCTCGTCCGGCTGCAGATCGAGATCGCCGAAGGCGCACGGCTCCCCGCCGCCCCGCCCGAACCCCGCGGCCATGCCATCGAGGTCCGCCTCTATGCCGAGGACCCCGCGCACGACTGGCGGCCCGCCAGCGGCACCCTGCACACCTTCGAGGTGCCGGACGTGGACGCCGAGTTCGCCGTCCCGGCCGGGCACGGGCTGCGGCTCGACAGCGGCGTGCAGAGCGGTGACGACGTCGGCGTCCACTACGACCCGATCCTCGCCAAGGTGATCGCGTGGGCGCCGACCCGCGCCGCCGCCGCCCGCAGGCTCGCGGCGGGGCTGCGCGGCGCCCGCATCCACGGCCTCAGCACCAACCGGGACCTGCTCGTCCGGATCCTGGAGGAACCCGGTTTCCTGGACGGCGACACCGACACCGGCTACCTCGACCGCACCGGCCTGGACACCCTGGCGAAGCCGCTGGCGGGCGAAGCGGCGGTGCGGGTGTCCGCGCTGGCCGCCGCGCTCGCGCTGGCCGCCGCGAACCGGTCCGCCGCCCCGGTGCTCGGCGGGCTGCCGTCCGGGTGGCGCAACGTCCGGTCCCAGCCGCAGCGCAGGACGTTCGAAGGCCCGCACGGGACGGTCGACGTCGACTACCACCTGCACGGGGGCGTCCTGACCTCCGGGCTCTGCCCCGGCACGTCGCTGATCGCCGCCACGCCGGACCGGGTCGTCCTCGGCCACGACGGCCTCCGCGAGACCTTCACCGTGGCCACGGCCGGGGACGCTGTTCACGTCGACTCCCGCCTCGGCCCGGTGACGCTCACGGCCGTCCCGCGCTTCGCCGACCCGAGCGGCCGGATCGCCCCCGGCTCCCTCCTCGCCCCCATGCCCGGGACCGTCGTCCGCGTCGAGACCGAACCGGGCGCGGACGTCGCCGAAGGGCAGACCCTCGTCGTCCTGGAGGCGATGAAGATGGAGCACCGCATCGCCGCGCCGTCCGCCGGGACGGTCACGGAACTGAACGTCGCCGCGGGACAGCAGGTCGAGTCCGGTGCCGTCCTCGCCGTCATCGAAGGGAAATCCGCATGAGCTTCGTCGAGACCGAGGAACGGCGGGCGCTGCGCGCGGCCGTCGCCGAACTGGGCGCCGCGTACGGGTCCTCGTACTACGTGGAGAAGGCCAAGGCCGGGCAGAAGACCGGCGAGCTGTGGGCCGAGGCGGGACGGCTCGGCTACCTCGGCGTCAACGTGCCGGAGGAGTACGGCGGCGGAGGCGGCGGCATCGGCGACCTCGCCGCCGTGTGCGAGGAACTGGCCGCCGCGGGCTGCCCGCTGCTGCTCATGGTCGTGTCCCCGGCGATCTGCGCGACGATCATCGCCCGGTCCGGCACCGAGGACCAGAAGAAGCACTGGCTGCCCCGTTTCGCCGACGGCTCGGTCAAGATGGCGTTCGCGATCACCGAGCCCGACGCCGGCTCCAACTCCCATCGCATCACCACCACCGCGCGCCGCGATGGCGCGGGCTGGGTGCTGAACGGGCAGAAGACGTTCATCTCCGGAGTGGACGAGTCGGACGCCGTCCTGTTCGTCTCCCGCACCCAGGACCGAAGGGCAACCTGCGGCCGTCGCTGTTCATCGTCCCGACCGGCACGCCCGGCTTCACCCACACCCCCATCGACATGGAGATCGTGTCGCCGGAGAAGCAGTTCATCTGCCATCTCGACGACGTCCGGCTCCCGTACGACGCGCTCGTCGGCGACGAGGACGGCGGGCTGCTGCAGTTGTTCGCCGGCCTGAATCCCGAGCGGATCATGGCGTCCGCGATGGGCGCCGGCATCGGCCGCCTCGCCCTCGGCAAGGCCACCGCCTACGCCAGGGACCGGCAGGTGTTCAAGACGCCCATCGGCGCGCACCAGGGCCTCGCGCACCCGCTCGCCGCCGCGAAGATCGAACTGGAGCTGGCGCGGCTGATGGCGCAGAAGGCCGCCTGGCTGTACGACGAGGGCGACGACATGGGCGCGGGCGAGGCCGCGAACATGGCCAAGTACGCCACCGCCGAGGCCGCGATCCACTGCGTCGACCAGGCCATCCAGACCCACGGCGGCAACGGCCTCACCACCGAGTACGGCGTCGGGATGCTCGCCGGTGTGGTCCGGCTGATGCGCATCGCCCCGGTCAGCCGCGAGATGATCCTCAACTTCGTCGCGCAGCACTCCCTGGGCCTGCCCAAGTCCTATTGAGGTCATTTCCGGCGGCGGGGACGGTGCGCGCCCTACACTCCTGACAGCTCAGCGCTCCCGATCAACCCCAACGCGAACTCGAAGGACGTCCGTGTACGGCCCTCCGCCAGTCCCTCCGCCCGTTCCACCGCCGTTTCCCTCGCCCGCGTTCCCCCCGCCCGCCGCCGTGCCGCCACAGGCCGCCGCGGCACCGCGCCGCCGCCGTCTCATGGCCTGGGGACTGGACACCGCCCTTCTCGTCGGTGCCGCCCTCCTCCTCGCCATGATGACGTGGGGACGGCTCAACGGGCTCCTGGGCGATGGCCTGTGGGGTGACGCGCTGTCCGCGGCGGGAGGGCTGCTGCTGACCGGCGGTGACGTCCAGAAGGCCGCCGAGGACTTCGGCATGGGCCTCTGGCAGGACGTCGTCGGCGCGGTCGAGCAGGCGCTGCTGCTCCTCGTGCTGGTCGAGTTCCTGCATCAGTTCGCCGGGCTGGCCTGGACCGGCAGAACCCTCGGCAAGGCCGTCCTGGATCTCCGCCTCGACAACACGGCGGCGACCAAGTCCCGCGCGTTCCGCCGTTCCCTGGCGACCACGGCGGGCGGTACCGGCCTGTACTGCACCGCCTGGATACTCCTCCTGCACGGCCTGTTCTTCTTCGCGGTCCTGACATGGCTGGCGGCCGTCGCGGTCTTCCTGGCCAACAGCGCCCCGGCGCTGGTGGGGCCCCGCCGCACCCTCGCGGACCTCGTGGCGGGCACGACCCTGGTCCGCGCGGGCGGCTACCGCCGGGCCGCGCAGGCCGCCCGGCAGGGCGCCGCCGTCGTCTGGGACGGCACGCAGGCGGCGGGCCAGGTGGCCGGCCAGGCCGCGGGCCAGGCCGTCCGCGACAACGCCGCCCGGCTCGCCCAGGCCGAACGCGTGCAGCGCGCGCTCCAGTCGGACCGCACCCGGCAGGTGCAGGACATGGGCAGGCGGTTCGGCGGGCGCCTGAAGAACGCCTACGGCGAACGCCGGGCGGCCCGCGAACGGCCCGCGATCCCGCCGGAACCCGAACCGCCGGCCATCCCGCCGCCCGCGCCGCACTACGACCCCTACGCCCGGCCGGATCCGTACGGGTCCGGCCACGCGGACCCGCAGTGGTACGCGCCGCGCGAGGGGGAGCGGTAGCGGTCTGGACGGCGGCGGGCGTCAGGCCGGCAGGCGCATCCGGCGGATCGCCAGCCGCTCGATGCGCGCCTCGTCGATCTCGTGGCCGAGACCCGGCTGGGTGAGCGGGACGCCCACGACCCCGCCGGAGGAGCGGACGGGTGGCGTCACGAACACCGGCCCGCCCGCCGGGTCGGACACATCGCTCGGCAGTGTGCAGCCGGGCAGGCTGGCGAGCGCGACGGCGGCGGCCTGCCCGATCCCGAACGCGCCGCACCCGCTGCACCACACGTCCCACCCCGCCGCGTACGCCAGATCGTGGGCGCTGCGGGCCGCGGTCAGCCCGCCGAGCCGGTCGAGCCGCAGATGCAGGGCCCGGCCCGCGTTCAGGGACAGGGCCGCGTCGAGGGTCTCCAGGTCGCCGACGGCCGGGGCGACGGCCGTGCCCACCCGCCGCTGGAGCCGGGCGTGCGCGGCCAGGTCGCCGGCGGGGAACGGGCGCTCGATCGCGGCGAGGCCGTAGCCGCCCAGAGCCTCCAGCACCGCCAGATGCTCGGGCGACTCGGTGTAGGCGTGCCCCGCGTCCGCGATGAGCGCCAGCGCCGGGTACGCCTGCCTGATCGCGCGGACGGGCTCGATGTCCCAGCCGGGGCGGATGTCCAGCGTGACGCGGGTGTGGCCCGCCCCGACGGCCCTGTTGACGCGGGCCGTCACCGTGTCCAGCACCGGTTCCGGGGAGATCCGCGCGCCCGTCACGATGGACGTGCGGGTGCCGCCGAGCGCGTGCGCGAGCGGCAGCCCCCGCGTCCGGCACCACAGGTCCCAGCAGGCCGTGTCGACCGCGGCGGCGGCCTCGTTCGCGCCGAGGTCGGCGGCGGCGGACACGTCCTCCGGACGCTCCCAGTCGAGCCCGATGAGCGCCGGGCCCATCCGCTTCTCGATGTCCGCCCAGGCCGCGCCCGGATGCGCGGCCCCGGCCGGGACGGCCATCTCGCCCCAGCCGACCGCGTCGCCGCCGGTGAGGCGGACGAGGACGCTCTCCGGCCGCCGTCCGCGCGGCATCGCCACATGGAAGGCGTCGCAGCCTTGGATCACAGGCACCCGCACCCGCCCTTTCGCAGAGGTCGTCTCCCTCTATGATCCACCTGGCCGGACGCCGCTCGTCACGGGCAGCTGGCCTCCAGCGACACCGGCTTGGTGTCGGGCTTGGGTGAGGCGCTGCCGTCAGGCGAGTTCGGGGACGGGCTCTTGGACGCCTTCGGGGACGCGCCGGCGCTCGGCGCCGCGCTCGCCGGGCGCGGATCGGTGTTGACCGCGTCGGACGCCAGCTTGCGGATCAGCTTGAAGTCGGGGTTCCCGGTGTAGATCAGCGGCGGCACGAACTGCAGGCTCCGGATCTGCGCCCCGTCCTTGACCTTGTTCGACAGCTTCATCAGCGCGGGCAGCAGTTCCTGCGGGATGTCGGTCGACAGCGTCCGCTTGGCGGCCGCGGCGAGCTTGTCGAAGCTGGTGAGGACGGTCTGCGGGTCGGCCTGCTCGGCGATCGCGCGCATCAGGCACTTCTGCCGGCCCATCCGGACGTAGTCGCTGCTGTTGGTGCGCGACCGCCCGTACCAGAGGGCCTCCTTGCCGTTCAGCTTCCGGTCGCCGGGCTGCAGGACCGAGCCCTGCAGCCCGTACGGGATCGGCTCGGTGACCTTGATCTTGACGCCGCCCATCGCGTCGACGATGTCGGCGAACCCGAACATGTCGACGAGGATGTAGTAGTCGACGCGCAGCCCGAGGACACCGGCGATGGTGGCCTTCAGCAGTTCGGGGCCGCGGTGGTTCTTCGGGACGCCCGGCACCACGTCCGGGTGCTGCTCGGCGTACTCGTACACCTCGTTCAGCAGGCCCGGGTTCAGCGGGCCGTCGCCGGTGAAGCCGTAGGGGAACCGGTCGCGGGCCGGGCCGGGCGGCATCGGGAAGTGCTCCAGGTTGCGCGGCAGGCTCAGCAGCACCGTGTTGCCGGTCTTGGTGTCCACGCTGGCCAGCGTCATGCTGTCGGTGCGCACGCCGGTGCGGTCGGCGGCGGCGTCCCCGCCGAGCAGCAGGATGTTGACGCGGGACTGCCCGTTGAACGGGTCCTCGGTGTCGACGCGCTTGCCGTTCTGGCTGCCGGTGCGGAAGATGCTGGTCAGCGCGTCCCGGTAGACGTAGGTGCTGTGCGCCGACCACGCCACCGGCACCGCGACGCCGAAGCACATCACCGCGACGGACGCGGCGCCGAGCGTCTTGGCGCTGAGCGCCATCTGCGGCGGCCGCAGGTGCTGGTAGGAGCGGATCACGACGAGGATCCACAGCACGCCCAGCGCGACCAGCGCGGCGGACAGGCGCTGCAGCACGTCCGGCTGGACGGCGAGATGCAGCAGGTCCGAGCGGTACACCGTCGCGGCGCCCGCCGCGACCGCGGTGAGCGCCGCGTACAGGGCCAGGAGCAGCCCGCCGGCGATCCGGCGGCCGGTGACGAAGTGGGCGATGCCCCAGACCAGGGCGGACGCGAGGGTCAGTGCGAGCGCGCGAGGAAGACCCCGCGCCCCGCCGGAGGAACCGTCCTCGTCCTTCTCCCGCGTATGCCGACTTCGCGTCCGACCCATGTACGCTCCGATTCCCACCCACGGTGTTTTAAGCCCCCGGCTCACATTATGGACGCGCTGAACCGGGCAAAGGTTGCGTGGGAGTCGACCGCATGCGAGCGGGTGTTGCCACTGAGGCAACTGGTGTTCAGGATAGGCAATCCGGCCGGTTTTGGGGAACCGACGCGATCATCACGGGATCGTGATCTTTACCAGCTGGTGGACAGCGGCATGCCCTCGGCGAACCCCGAGGGGTTCTGGATGCCGACCGTCACCCGCTCGTGGAACTCCTCCAGCGTCCGCGCGCCCGCGTAGGTGCACGAGCTGCGCAGCCCCGCCACGATCTGGTCGATCAGATCCTCGACGCCGGGACGCCGCGGGTCCAGGAACATCCGGGAGGTGGAGATGCCCTCCTCGAACAGGGCCTTGCGGGCACGGTCGAACGGGGAGTCCTCGGCGGTGCGCAGCCGCACCGCCCGCGCCGACGCCATCCCGAAGCTCTCCTTGTAGAGCCGGCCGTCGGCGGCCCGCTGCAGGTCGCCGGGCGACTCGTAGGTGCCGGCGAACCACGACCCGACCATCACGTTCGCGGCGCCGGCCGCGAGCGCCAGGGCCACATCGCGCGGATGCCGGACCCCGCCGTCGGCCCACACGTGCCGGCCGAGCCGGCGCGCCTCCGCGGCGCACTCCAGCACGGCGGAGAACTGCGGGCGGCCCACCCCCGTCATCATCCGGGTCGTGCACATCGCGCCGGGGCCCACGCCGACCTTGACGATGTCGGCGCCCGCCTCGATCAGCTCCCGGGTGCCCTCGGCGGTCACCACGTTGCCCGCCACGACCGGGACGGGCGGGTCCAGGCTGCGGACGGCGGCGAGCGCGCTCATCATCTTGTCCTGGTGGCCGTGCGCGGTATCGACGACGAGCAGGTCGGCGCCCGCGTCCAGCAGTGCCTTGGCCTTGCCCGCGGTGTCCCCGTTCACGCCGACCGCCGCGGCGATCCGCAGCCGTCCCGCGTCGTCCACGGCGGGCTGGTAGAGGGTGGCGCGCAGCGCGCCGGTCCGGGTCAGGACGCCGGCGAGCCGGCCTTCGGCGTCGACGACGGGGGCGAGGCGGTGCCCGCGCTCGTGCAGCCGGTCGAACGCCTCCCGCGGGTTCACGCCGGCCGGCAGCGTCACCAGGTCGCGGGACATGATGTCGCGCAGCTGGGCGAACCGGTCGACGCCCTGGCAGTCGGCCTCGGTGACCACGCCCACCGGACGGTCGTCCGCGACGACGATCACCGCGTTGTGCGCCCGCTTGGGCAGCAGCGCCAGCGCGTCCCCGGCGGTGCTGGAGGGGTCCAGCCGGATCGCCGTGTCCACCACCAGGTCGCGGCCCTTGACCCAGCCGATCACCTCGGCGACCACGTCGGCCGGGATGTCCTGCGGCAGCACCGCGATCGCGCCGCGCCGGGCGACGGTCTCGGCCATCCGGCGGCCGGACACGGCCGTCATGTTGGCGACCACGAGCGGGATCGTCGTCCCGCTGCCGTCGGAGGTGGACAGGTCGACGTCCAGGCGCGACCCGACCGAGGAGCGGCGGGGAACCATGAAGACGTCGTTGTAGGTGAGGTCGTGAGCGGAACGCTCACCGTTCAGCAGGCGCACGGCTGTACAACACACCAATCGCGGATCTGAGTGGCTGGACCACCGTACATTCTCGGCCATGCCCGGCTATGGTCCGGTCGAGCCCGCCCCGTATCGCCCGGGTCCGTGGCCCGCGAGGCCGTACCCAGGGGTGATGACTCTGTGTCCCCGGGGCGCGACCGGCCGATCCGCGATGCTGATCCGGCCCTCTTCCTGGCATAACGAAAACGAACTCCCCGAGCGTATGGAAAACGATGCAACGTGGGGCTTGGCTCTCTGTAAAGTTACCTCTTGACGTAACTGCGCCCACGATGCACTTTTTTTACATGTATCGCACGCGGACGGCAGACCCGCCGTAAGGGGCGTGACAGCGGAACACCGGGAGAAGCGCATGCAGGCCACGCACGTGAGCCCGGCCGGCCGTGCCCGCTCGCGCCGTGCGCCGCCCCTGCCGCGCCGCGTCCCGCGTAGTGCCCGCCGGAGTGATCATCACCACCCCGCGCGCCCCCCGCCCCGGGCGGGGCTCGCCGTGCGCCCGGCCCGGGTGCGGCAGCGTTGCGCTGCCGTACCGGTTTTCGGGGCGCCGGAAACGTCGCCGGGCCGAACCGGTCGCCGACGCTTCAACGGCCACCGGGCATGGCGAACACAGGCAAGATCAATATTTGACGTCATACCGTCCTGAAATGGAATGATCTTGCAGTTGCTGGCAAAACGATTCATCACATGTCGAGGAGGAGAGCCGTGCTGGATGCGGTCGACGCCGTGCTCGTCCGCGAGCTCCAGCGGGATGGGAGGGCGACGTTCCAGGCGCTCGCCGACCGGGTCGGGCTTTCCCGCACGGCCGTGCGGGCACGGGTACAGCACCTTCTCGAAACGCAGGTCGTCCGGGTGGTCGGCATCGTGCACGCGGCCGTGGTCGGGGCGGAGGCGATCGGGCACGTCTCGGTCACCGTCGACGGCTCCTCCCGGGAGGTGGCCACGGTCATCGCGGAGCGGGCCGCCGTCAGCTTCACCGCGCTGACCGCGGGCCCGTACGACCTGGTCGCGCAGGTGCGCACCCGCGACGATGCCACGCTCGCGGCCGAGGTGGACCTGATCCGGTCCGTCCCCGGCGTGCGCGCGGCGGAGGTGTTCCGGTCGGTGTCCACCGTGCGCGACACGCATGCGGTGGTGCGCGAGCTCGGCGAGGTCAGCCTCGACGACATCGACTGGCGGCTCCTGCACGAGCTGCAGCGCGACGGGCGCGCCCCCTACACCCGGCTCGCGCACGTCATCGGCCTGTCGCAGGCCGCCACCCGGGCCCGGGTGGTCAGGCTCATGCGCACGGGCGTCATCCAGGTCACCGGGCTGGCCGATCCGCTCGCCCTCGGCGCCGCCGAGCTCGGCGGGTTCGGCCTGGTGGTGACCGGCGGGCTGCGGAAGGTCGCCGAGGCGGTCGCCGCCCAGGACGGCATCCGCTACCTGGCGACCGGCTTCGGCCGCTACGACATCGTCGGGCAGGCCGAGGCGGCCTCCCGCGGGGAGCTGGTGGCCGTGCTCGACGCCGTCCGGTCCGTGCCCGGTGCGACGGTCCGGGAGTCCTGGCATCACCTGGACGTGATCAAGGAGTCCTACGCCGTCGAACTCCCCGAGCATCCCTTCAACGGGTTGCTCTGATCGGAACCGCCGCCCCGGCCACGGTGCCCGCCGTGGCCGGGGCGGCGCATGTCCCGCATCCGGGCGGACACCCGGCCCACCCCGCGGACCGGCGGGCTCAGCGCGCGTCGCGGCCCGCCTCCTTGGCGAACGTCAGGAAGTCGCGGGCGGCGGGCGGCAGCCGGCGGTGCGCGTGCACCAGCCCGATCATGCGGACGATCGGCGGCATGAACGATCGGACGGTCACGCCCTCGGTGTCGTCGATCTGGTTGCGGTACCACAGCAGGGAGCCCATGCCGGCGCGGACCCAGCCGAGCCACGCGCTCCGCTCGTCGGACTCCACCGCGGGAACGGGCGTCGCGCCGATGCGGCGCAGGACCGCGTCGATCTCGGCGCGGCGGGCGCCGCCGCGGGCGGGCAGCACGAGCCGCATGCCGTCCAGCGCGGCCGGCGGCACCGGCTCGCGGACCTTCAGCGCGGGCGGCGAGATCAGCACCACCTCGCGCTGCTCGAACGGGTGCGCGGTCATGTCGCCGGGGACGGGCAGATCCGTCAGCGCGAGGTCGGCCCGGCCCGTGCGCAGCGCCGCCGCGACCTGGTCGCGGTCCGCGCAGCGGAGCACCCGGACCCGGACGGCCGGCTGGTGGCGGGCGAAGCGGGGGACGAGCCGGCCGGTCAGCTCCGGCTCCAGCGATGCGGTGACCGCGATGCGCAGTTCTGCGCCGCGCCCGTCGGCCCGGGTGACCGACAGCCCCTCGATCGCCTCGACGGCGCCCAGCGCGATACGGGCCTGCCGGACGACCTGCTCACCGACGTCGGTGAGGGCGACGCCGCGGCCGGACCGGGCGAACAACTCCACGCCGAGTTCGCGCTCCAGTTCGCGGACGGCCCGCGACAGCGCGGGCTGAGCCACGTAGAGAGCCTGGGCCGCCGACGTCATCGTGCCGTGGTCGGCGGTCGCCACGACATAGCGCAGCTGCCGCAGATTCATGTCCCGACCGTATGCCAACGAACCGCTCGGGGCCTGGACATAGCCGGAATCGGTCCGGCGGACATCGGCCCGGAGCCGCTGATCAAGGCCGCAGGTCAGCCCGTGCGCCCGCGGCGTCCCGCCGCCCGGGCGGTCACCGGATCACCAGTGATCGGGGCTGAACGGCTCGTCCTCGGGACGCGCGGACTCCGACAGCAGCCGCAGGTCCGACTCGACCATCATCGTCACCAGGCCCTCGAACGTCACCTCGGGCTCCCAGCCGAGCTGCTCGCGGGCCTTCTTCGGGTCCGCGCACAGCAGGTCGACCTCGGCCGGGCGCGTGTACCTGGGGTCCAGGACGACGTGGTCCTCCCAGTTCAGGCCCGCCGTGCGGAACGCGAACTCCACCAACTCCCGCACCGACTGCGTCTTGCCCGTTCCGATGACGTAGTCCTCGGGGGAGTCCTGCGCCAGCATCATCCGCATCGCGCGGGCGTAGTCGCCGGCATAGCCCCAGTCGCGCCGCGCGTCCAGGTTGCCGAGCCGCAGTTCGGTGGCCAGGCCCAGCTTGATGCGCGCCGCGCCCAGTGACACCTTCCGCGTCACGAACTCGGCGCCCCGGCGCGGCGACTCGTGGTTGAACAGGATGCCGCTGACCGCGAACATCCCGTAGGACTCGCGGTAGTTCTGGGTGATGTAGTGCCCGTAGCTCTTGGCGACCCCGTACGGGCTGCGGGGATGAAACGGGGTCCTCTCGTTCTGCGGCGTCTCCCGGACCATCCCGAACATCTCCGAGGAGGACGCCTGGTAGAAGCGGATCTGCTCGCGGTCCGGCGTGCGGGACGGGCTGATGCCCGACACCACGCGGATCGCCTCCAGCATCCGCAGCACGCCCATGCCGGTGACCTCGGCGGTGAGCTCGGCCTGCTGCCACGACATCGGCACATAGGAGATCGCGCCCAGGTTGTAGACCTCGTCGGGCTGCACCCGCTCCACCGCCGAGATCAGGCTGCCCTGATCCAGCAGGTCCCCGGTGGTGATCTGCACGTCGCCGATGTGCTTGCGCAGCCGCGACACATGGGGGTTCGCCTGCCCCCGCACCAGGCCCCAGACCTCGTATCCCAGCTCAAGCAGATGCTCGGCCAGATACGAGCCGTCCTGTCCGGTGATGCCGGTGATGAGTGCTCGCCTGGACAGCGGATCCTCCATGGCTGAAATAGGTCCGACGCGGGCCCACCACGGGTGGAACCCGCAACGAGCGTGAAATATGAGATTACCGACCGCGCCGCGACAATGACGAGGGAGGGCGCCGTTTGAACCGAATTCCCTTCTGGTTCGCCCGCCGGGCCCCGGCTGTGCCACGGTGAGATCCATCATGAGCTCTCCGGACGTGCCGCCGCTGCGGCTGAACGGGCGCGAGATCGGCCGCCACGCGATCATGGCGGTGGTGAACCGCACGCCCGACTCGTTCTTCGACAGGGGCGCCACCTACGGCTTCGGCGCGGCGCTGGACGCCGTCGGCCGGGCCGTCGCCGCCGGCGCGGACATCGTGGACATCGGCGGCGTGAAGGCCGGGCCCGGTGCGGACGTCGGCGTCGCCGAGGAACTGCGCCGGGTCGTGGACCTCGTCGCCGCCGTGCGGGAGCGGTATCCGGACGTGGTGATCAGCGTCGATACCTGGCGCGCAGAGGTCGGCGAAGCGGTCGCGCGGGCCGGCGCGGACCTGCTGAACGACACCTGGGGCGGGCCCGACCCGCGCCTGGCCGAGGTCGCCGCCGCGCACGGCGTCGGGCTGGTCTGTGCGCACGCGGGCGGTCTCACGCCCCGCACCCGCCCGCACAGGATCGGCTACGACGACGTCGTCGCGGACGTCGTCGCGCATGTCACGGCCGGGGCCGAGCGCGCGGTGTCCCTCGGGGTGCGCCGCGACGCGATCCTCATCGACCCGGCCCACGACTTCGGCAAGAACACCCGCCAGTCACTGGAGATCACCCGGCGGCTCGGTGAGCTGACCGCCACCGGATGGCCGGTCCTGGTCGCGGTCTCCAACAAGGACTTCATCGGCGAGACGCTCGGCCGCCCCGTCGACGAGCGCGGCGTCGGCACCATGGCCGTCCTCGGCGTGTCCGCGCTGCTCGGCGCCCGCGTCTTCCGCGTCCACGACGTCCCCGCCGCCCGCCGCGCCCTGGACGCCGTCACCGCCCTCGGCGCCTGATCCGGCGGCGCGCCGCGGCCGCCGTCAGTGCGCGGCCTCGCGCTGGCGGGCCCGGTAGGCCGCCACGTGCATGCGGTTGCCGCAGGTGCGGCTGTCGCAGTAGCGGCGGCAGCGGTTGCGGGACAGGTCCACCAGGACGCGTGAGCAGTCCGGCGCCTCGCAGGTGCGCAGCCGGTCCAGCTCGCCGGCCGCGACCACGTACGCCAGCGCCATGCCGCAGTCGGCGGCCAGGTGCTCGCCGAGCGGTGCGCCCGGCGCGAAGAAGTGCACGTGCCAGTCGTAGCCGTCGTGGTCGGTCAGGTGCGGGGTGGGGCGGACCTCGCCGACGATCTCGTTGATCTGCCGGACCGCGGCCGGCACGCCGTCGGCGCGGAACACCGCGTGGAACCGGTCGCGCAGCTCCCTGGCCCGGCCCAGGTCGGCCTCGGCGAGCTCGCCCACGTCGCTGAACCCGTGGCGTTCCACGAACGCGCACAGGTCGGGCAGCCCGCCGAGCCGTTCGGCGCCGGCCGCCGCCGGGCCGGTGTTGATCAGCTCGACGACGATGGCGAGCGCGCGCTCGGTGTCATGAGTGAAGATCACGATGACTCCAGTCTCAGGGGACCGGGGCGGTCGTGCTCCCGGCGCCGTCGCCGGGGCCGGAACGCGGCCCGTGGACTCCACCCTATGCCGAGGACCGCGCATGCCGGCGCCCACCCCGAGCGGATGGGCGGCCGTGCCCGGTGGCCCGATCCGGCCCTCCGGGTGCGGTCAGCGCTCGTAGTGCGGGTCGGCGACGACCGGGTAGTACGCGTCGGTGTGCTGGATGCGCATCGTGACCGCCGTGCCCTCCAGCGCGTAGTCGGCCTTCACCTGGCGGAACATCGAGTCGCTCGCCCACGGGTTGTAGAGCCGGCCCACGGTGGCCCCGTACCGCAGGTGGACGACGTCGTAGCCGCCGGAGGGCATCGACTCCAGCGCCAGGCCGTCGGCCAGCGAGACGGCGAACCGGAACTCCGAGGGGGCGTCGGGGCCGTGGATCACGGTGAGCAGCCGCACCCCGCCCGCCGTCGTCTGCGCGACGATGTCGGTGTCGACGTCCACGCCCACGAAGACCCGCAGGCTGGGACGCAGCACCTGCGCGACCGTATCGGCCGCGGTGGCGTCGATGCCGAGGTGGATCCGCTGCCCGTCCCTGGTGGGCACCCAGACCCCGTCACGGGCCCGCTGGCCCCATGCCACGTCGGGGTTCTCCATCTCCTGGGGCTCGTTCTTGCCCCGCGCGACGAGAATCCTGGAGGCGGCGTTCATCGCCGCGGCAGCCCCGTCCCGTGCATGCCTCATGACGGGCCCCCTCGCCTTCCTTCACACATGCGTGACTTCGCGCTCATCCTGGGTTCACCACGGGCAAGGCGGACCGGACGTTCGCTGTCCTGCCGCTGGTCGATTCGTGACGTTCGCCCCGTGCGTCGTTGGACCTTACACCACGTTATCCGTGCCAGTCGGGCCGGACGCAGAACGTCCGCGCCGCAGGTCCCGGCCGATTCCCGCGCCGGTCACGCGGGCCGTGACGGTGCGCGCCCGGACCTTCACACAGCGAGCCGCGGGCCGTCCGGCGACCGGGCGGCCCGCGGCTCCCCCCACCCCCCGTCAGGCGAGCGCGGGCTCTCCCGTGGTGACGCTCACCGACAGGTCCTCCAGCACCTCGCTCAGCCGATCCAGGGCGCTCGCGATCCACGGCAGGGCCGCCGGCGCCGGCGCGGCCAGGGCCGCGTGGCGCTGCTCGTCGTCCTCCCCGTAGAGCAGGCTCGGCGCGACCCGCATGCGCAGCGCCGACGGGGCGTCTCCGAACGAGCTGCCGGGCAGGACGCCGACCCCGTACCGCTCCAGCAGCAGGTGGGTGAGGTCGGCGGCGGTGCGGACGCCGTGGTTCTCGCTCAGCACGTCCCGCAGCGGCCCGAAGTCGGGGTAGAGGTAGAAGGCCGCTTCCGGACGGGGTACGCGCGCCCCCGCGGCGGCGAACCGGTCGGCGACCGCGCCGGCGACCGCCGCGTGCAGGCGGCGGCTGCGGTCGATGTGCTCGACCAGTTCGGGCGGCTCCGCGAACGCGTAGGCGGCGGCGTGCTGCATCGGCGCCGGGGCGCTGGACCAGATCTCGCTCGCCACCCCGAGCAGGCTGTCATGCAGCGCGCGGCCGAACGGCCCCTCCGGCAGCCGCGCGACGCCCAGCCGCCAGCCGCCCGCCGCGAGGCTCTTGCTCAGCGCGGTCGTCACGACGGTCCGCTCCGGCGCGTACAGGGCCGGGCTCGGCACCGCGCGTTCCGGCGCATGCACCAGGTCGCGGTAGATCTCGTCGGAGATGACGACCAGGTCGTGCTCCCGCGCGACCGCGCACAGCCGCCGGACGGTCGCCTCCGAGGCGACCGTCCCCGTCGGGTTGTCGGGCAGCGTCACCACCACGGCCCGGACGTCGCGGCCCCGTGTGCGGGCCCGCACCACGGCGTCGGCGAGCAGTGCCGGGCTCGGCACGCCGCCCTCGCCGGGCGGGGTGGCGACACGGATCGGCTCCGCGCCCGCCAGCGAGGCCTGCGCCGCGTAGCTCACCCAGCTCGGCGCCGCCACCACGACGTCGCCGCCCAGCGAGGCCAGCAGCGCGAACAGCAGCGGCTTGCTGCCGGGCCCGGCGACGACCGTGGACGGGTCGGTGGGCAGCCCGCGCCGGGCCCAGTACCCGGCCGCGGCGGCGCGCAGCGCGGCCGACCCGGCGACCGGGCCGTAGGCGCCCCGGCCCGCGGCCGATTCCAGCTCGCGGGCCAGGGCGGGATGTATGGGGATCCCGGCCTCCCCGAAGCCGAGGGGGAGCACGCGTTCGCCCTCCCTGCGCTTGCGGGCGATCGCCTCGTTGACCGCGAGCGTCGCCGACAGCGGGACCTGACGGGGCGAGAAGGACAGCGCCCGGACGGATGCGGGTCGATTCTGAAGGGGCTGGTTCTGGGTAGGCATCAATGCTCCAAGGGCATGACGAAATTACGGTGGGTGACCGTTGAATTCCCGTGTGCGACCCGGCCGGGCACAGATCAAATGTTGCCCGCATCGAGCATCATTACAAGCGAGTCTCATCGATGCTGACCATAAGGTGGTCTGATGCTTGAACTGCGCAGGCTGCGACTGCTCACCGAGTTCGCCCGCCGCGGCAGCATCGCCGCGACCGCCTCCGCTCTCGGATACACCCCTTCCGCGGTCTCCCAGCAGCTCGCCACGCTCGAACGGGAGGCCCGCGTCCCGCTGCTGGACCGCACCGCCCGCAGCGCCGAGCTGACCGACGCGGGACGCCGGCTCGCCGAGCGCGCCGAGGAGATCCTCGGCCTGGTCGAGGCGGCCGAGGCGGAGCTGTCGGCGCAGGCCGACGCGCCGTCGGGCCGGATCGTGGTGACCTCGTTCCCGACCGCCGCCGTCGCGCTGGCGCCCGCGCTGGCGCGCAGCCTCGGCGAGCATCCCGGGCTGACGTTCGTGCTGCGGCAGACGGTGCCCGGCGCCGGCATCGGCCAGGTGCAGAGCGGCGAGGTCGACATCGCCCTCATCGACGACTGGACGGGCAAGGTCCCCGACCAGGCGCCCGCCGCGCTGGAGTTCTTCCACCTGCGCCGTGATCCGCTGGTGCTGGTCGTCCCGCATTCGCATCCGCTGTCGGACCCGGACCGGCCCGTCGACCTGCAGCGGCTCCGGGAGGAGCCGTGGATGGCCGCGCCGCCCGGTGAGCCGTCCCGGCAGGCCGTCGAGCGGCTGCTGGACGCCGTCGGCGGTGCCCGCCCGGTGCCCTGGGAGTTCGAGGGGCTGCACACGATCCTCAGCCTGGTCGCGCGGGGCCTCGGCATCACCGCGGTGCCCGCGCTGGCGCTGGCCGCCGGCGACCGGGGGGTGGCGGTGCGGCGCATCCCCGAGTGCACGCTGGCCCGCGAGGTGTACGCCGTCACCCGGGCCGCGAGCGTGCGCAGGCCGTCGGTGGCGGTGGCGCTGCGCGCCATCTACGCCGCCGCGCGGGACGTCCAGACGATCCCGCCGGAGGGCTGATCCGGATAAAGGTTGACCCGAAAAGAGGGCCAACCCTGGATGAGAACAGCGCCGATCCGCGTTTAAAGTCGTAGTAAGGCCGTTCCACCGGTTCGACTCCGGCCGCATCCCGGCCGCATCCGGCCGCGACCCGCACTTCAGGGGTCCCGTCGCCGAACCAAGGAGGGAACGGGCGCACGGGCCCTGATCGTCCCAAAACGGACGGACGCGTGCGGATCATCACGTACCGTGGGGCGAACCGTGAGCACATCCGAGTCCATGAACATCGATCGGGGAGCACAGCGCTCGATGGAACGACCGGCGACAAAATCCGCAGAACCCCCCGGGGAGGTTCCCGCGTCCGAGGCCCCATCCGAGGCCCCGGGTGGTCTGACCCGGGCGCCGAGGGACGGCCACGCAGGGGCCGGCGGGCACCACCTGTTCGAACTGCCGCGGGTGACCGCGCTGCTCATGCACGCGTTCCCGCGCTTTGTGGAGGGCGTCATCGCGCCCGTGGTGGTGTTCTACACCGCGCTCATGCTGCTCGGCCTGAACGGCGCGCTCATCGCCGCCGTCGTCTGGGTGTACGGCGGCATCGTCTACCGGTATGTGCGCGGCCATCCGGTGTCGGGGATGCTGCTGCTGGCCGCGGTCGGTGTGACCGTCCGCGCGGGGCTGGCGGCCGCCACGCACAGCGCGGTCATCTACTTCCTACAGCCGACGCTCGGCACGCTCGCCGTCAGCATGGCCTTCCTCGCCTCGGTCCCGCTCGGCAAGCCCCTCGCGATGAAGCTCGCCAAGGACATGGCGCCGATCCCCGACGCGTTCTACAAGCACGCCAGGGTCCACCAGTTCTTCCTGCGGATCTCGCTGCTGTGGTCGGCGGTCCTGCTGGTGAACGTGGGGGTCAGCCTCTGGATGCTGTTCAACGAGTCGCTCAGCATGTACCTGTGGATCCGCACCGGCGTCGTCGCCGGGCTGGGGGCGATCGGCATCGCCCTCTCGGTCTGGGGCTTCAAGCGTGTCGTGCATCACATCAACCGCGAGCCCGTCCCGTCCGGGGCCGCCGCCTGAGCAGCGGTTCCCCAACGAACGCCCCGAACTTCCCCAAGGTTCGGGGCGTCTCCATGTGTAGCTACATTCATTCGACGGGTTTGGGGGAGTTCGTGGCGACTAATGGGCGGCTGGCGCTGGTGCTGACCGGCGGCACGGGCGTGGTGGCGATGCTCGTGACCGGCTGCGGGGTCGGCGGCGCGGGCAAGCTGGCCTCGGGCGGGTCGGACACCGCGGTGACGATCACCCCGGCCAACGGGACCGCCCAGGTCAAGCCGGACGGCACCATCGAGGTGAAGACCTCGGGCGGCAAGCTGCAGAACGTCACCGTCCAGGGCGGGGGCGCGACCATCACCGGCGAGTTCGGCGACGGGCGCAAGACATGGCGCTCCACCCGCACCCTGACCCCCGGCACGTCCTACACCGTGACCGCGCAGGCCCGCGACGGCGGCAAGACCCGCACGGCGACCAGCGCGTTCACCACGCTCAAGCCGAACGGGACACTGTCGATCACGGATGTGACCCCGAACGTCACGGGCGAGAAGGTCGGCATCGGGATGCCGATCTTCGTCCGGTTCAACCGCCCGGTCACCGACAAGGCCGCCGTGGAGCGGACGCTGCGCGTCACGCCGGACAAGCCAGTCGAGGGCGCCTGGCGCTGGCTGGCGCCCGACCAGGTCGTCTACCGGACGAAGACCTACTGGCAGCCGCACCAGACGGTGCGCTTCCACGCCGCGCTGGCCGGGGCGAACGCGGGCGGCGGCGTGTACGGGGCCAAGGACGCCCAGGCGACGATCAGCATCGGCGCCGCGCAGATCACCACCGGCGACATCGGCGGGCACCACATGACGGTGACGCGGGACGGCAAGAAGCTGCGCACGATCCCGTTCAGCGCCGGCAACGGGCAGACGCGGGAGTTCACCACCACCAGCGGCGTCCACCTGCTGATGGAGAAGGGCAACCCCGTCACGATGACGTCCCCGGGCCGCCAGGAGGGCGACGCCGGCTACTACAAGACGGTCGTCAACTACGCGGTCCGCTTCTCCAACAGCGGCGAGTACGTGCACTCGGCGCCCTGGTCGGTCGGATCGCAGGGGTCGGCGAACGTCAGCCACGGCTGCCTGAACGTCAGCCCCGCCAACGCGAAGTGGTTCTACGACGTCGTGCAGCGCGGCGACGTCATCAAGCTCACCGGCAGCGACCGCGAGGTCGAGTGGGACAACGGCTGGAGCTTCTGGCAGATGTCGTTCGACAAGTGGCGCGAGGGCAGCGCCCTCCGCTGAACCTTCCGCTCGAGCCCACCGCAGAGCCCTGCCGCCGGGTCCCGCGGAGGTCCGTCATCGCGTCCGGGGCCGGAGGCCGGCTCCGGATCACCCGCCGTGCAACGCTTTGATCTCGGACCCCCGCCGAAACGCCCGGACGTGGCATGATCTCGATTTTTTGTCGCTAATGTCTCCCTGATAGACGGCGGGGTAGTGGAGGTTCGAGGTGCAGCGGAGGTTTTCCGCAGGGGTCCGGGCCGGCGCGGGGATGGCGGGGGTTGTACTCCTCCTCACGACGGCCTGCAGCGGGGGCGAGAAGGACGCCGGTGTCACCGTGGGCGAGAAGGGCGACGCGAGCGTCCCGCAGGTGACGATCAATCCGGGTGACGGCAACACCAAGGCCGCGCCGGAGAACGGCGTCGTCGTGACGGCCGCGGGCGGCACCCTGGAACAGGTGTCCGTCACGCTCAAGGGCAAGCCGGTGTCGGGCGAGATGGCCGCCGACAAGGCCAGCTGGAGGTCGCGCACGCTGCGCCCCGGCGCCAAGTACCAGGTCACCGCGGTCGCCAAGAGCCCCAAGGGCAAGTCGACGACGGTCAACGCGACGTTCGCCACGGCGAAGGCGGCGAACACGCTGCAGATCGTCGACATCACCCCGAGCAGTAACGAGAAGGTCGGCGTCGGCATGCCGATCCAGGTCGTCTTCAACCGCGCGGTCGCCGACAAGAAGGCCGTGGAGAAGGCCCTGGAGGTCAAGTCCACCAAGCCCGCCACCGGCGCCTGGTTCTGGATGAACGACACCACCGTGATCTTCCGCACGAAGAACGGGGAGTACTGGCAGCCCAACCAGCAGGTCGCGTTCCGGGCGAAGCTGGCCGGCGTCAAGTCGGGCAAGCAGACCTACGGCGTGTCGGACTTCACGCGCAGGTTCCGCATCGGTGACTCGCACATCGTGCACGTCAGCACCAAGACCCACAAGGCCGTCGTCATGAAGAACGGCAAGAAGGTCCGCAGCTGGCCGATCAGCGCCGGCCGCGGTGGACGCGTGGTCAACGGCGTCGACACCTTCCTCACCACCAGCGGCATCCACCTGACCATGGGCAAGGAGAATCCGGCGATCATGACGTCGGAGTGGATGGGCGTCGACCCCAAGGACAAGAAGAACGGCGGCTACAAGGAGGAGATTCCGTTCGCGGTGCGGATCTCCAACAGCGGCGAGTACGTCCACGCCATGGCCGGCACCGTGTGGGCGCAGGGCCGCCAGAACGTCAGCCACGGCTGCGTCAACTCCCCGCCCAGCCAGGCCCGCTGGTTCTACAACTTCTCCTACCGCGGCGACCCGGTGATCATCACCGGGAGCAAGCGGAAGCTCGACTGGAACAACGGCTGGAGCTACTACGAGATGCCGTGGAGCCGGTGGGTCAAGGGCAGCGCCCTCGACCGGACCGTGACCACCGGATGACGTTGCCGGGACCCGCGCGCGGGAAATGGCCGGACGAGGCCGTCTGCGATCGGGGACCCGGTGAGCGAGTCAGCACGTCCACTGCGCCTGCGGCGCCGCGTCCGGCGCAGGGCACACCGTGTCCTGCGCCGTTCGGCGCTCTGGGGGCTGCGCCCGCTGCGCCTGCGGCGTCGCGTCCCGCCGCCCGGTGACCGGCTCCGCGTCCGCGTCCTGCTGCAGAGCGCGCACGGCGCGGGCGGCACGATCCGCACGGTGCTCAACCTGTGCGGGTACCTGGCCCGTGATCACGACGTCGAGATCGTCAGCGTGGTGCGCAACACCGGGAAGCCGTTCTTCCCGCTCCCCGCGGGCGTCACGGTCACCTACGCCGATGACCGCTTCGCCCCCAAGGGCAGGGCGGCCCGCCTGCTGGAGCGGCTGCCGAGCCTCCTGATACCGGCGGACGAGGCGTCGTTCCGCCACGTGACCCTCTTGACGGACGTCCGGCTCCTGCGCGCGGTGTACCGCCCGCCGGTGGACGTTCTCATCGGGACCCGGCCGTCCCTCGTGCTGCTGGCCGCGGAACTCGGCCCGCGCGGCGTCGCCACGATCGGGCAGGACCACATGAATCTGGGCTCCTACCAGCCTCCCCTGCGGCGGCAGGTCCTCCGCGCGTACCGGCGGCTCACCGTCCTCGCCACGCTCACCGAGGCCGCCCGCGCCGACTACGCGGCGGCGCTCGCCGGGACCGGCGTCCGCATCGTGCGGATCCCGAACGCCGCGCCGCCGCTCCCCGCGGTCCCGTCCCGCCGCGAGCACAAGGTCATCCTGGCCGCCGGGCGGCTCGTCCGCACCAAGGGCTTCGACCTGCTGCTGCGCGCCTTCGTGCCGCTCGCCGCCGAGCATCCCGACTGGACGCTGCGCATCTTCGGGTCCGGGGCGCGGCGGGACCGGCTGCAGGCGATGATCGCCGAACTCGGCCTCACCGGACGGGCCGAGCTGCGGCCGAAGACCCCCGACCTGCCGGCCGAGATGGCGCGCGCGTCGATCTACGTCCTGTCGTCGCGCCGCGAGGGCATGCCGATGGTCGTGATCGAGGCGATGGGCATGGGCCTGCCGGTCGTTTCGTTCGACTGCCCGCACGGCCCCGCCGAGCTGATCACCTCCGGTGCGGACGGGCTGCTCGTCCCCGCCGAGGACGTGGACGCCCTCACCGCGGCGCTCCGCAAGCTGATCACCGACCCGGGGCTGCGGGCCCGGCTCGGCGACCGGGCGCTGCGGTCCGTGCGCTCCCACGACATGGAGCACATCGGCCCCCGCTGGTCGCGTCTCATCACGTCGGCCGGTGCCGGGCGGTGATGCCCGCCGTCACGGCGGCCCTGTTTCCGGTCCCGGCGGGTCAGTGGGAATACTGGCGGTGTGAGTGAGGAGTCTCGTTCGGGGGCGGAGCACGCGCGGCTCGTCCTGCCGGAGCTGAAGCTGGACGATCTGCTGACCGAGCTGCAGACCCGGCTGGAGGCGGCCCGGTCGACGCGTGACCGCGTGCACGCGCTGCTGGAGGCGGTCGTCACGATCGGCGGCGACCTGGAACTGGCGACGGTGCTGCGGCGGCTCGTCGAGGCCGCCACCACCCTGGTCGACGCCCGTTACGGCGCCCTCGGCGTCGTCGGTGACGGGGGGGAGCATCTGATCCGGTTCGTCACGACCGGGATGAGCGACGAGGAGATCAAGGCGATCGGGCACTGGCCGCGCGGCGAAGGCATCCTCGGCCTGCTGATCCGCGAGCCGCATTCCCTGCGGCTGGCGGACCTGACCGAGCATCCCGACTCCGCCGG
>NZ_BCQQ01000098.1 GCF_001552155.1 Actinomadura formosensis NBRC 14204
GGGCGCGCCGTCCCGCGTCGCGGACCGTGCGGCCCGGCCCGGCCCGGCGGCGGCCCGCGCGGCTGCAACTGCCGCAGCTGCCGCAGCTGTCCCTGCCGCAGATGACGCAGATGAGGCAGCTGACAGGGCTGCGGGCGAGGCGCCCGCCCGCCGGGAGCGCCACCGGTGTCTGATCTCGGGCGGGTGCTCCGGCTGGACGCCCGCCGCACCGCGCTGCTGATCGCGGTGCCGGTCCTCATCGTGATCGGGGCGGCGGCGGCGATCCCGTCGCTGTACCCGTCGGCCGCCTACTGGGACAACACGGTCATCGCACTGGTCAACGCCGTCCGCTTTCTCGGCCCCGTCGCCGCGGGGCTCGCGGCGTGGGCGGCGGTCCGGGAACGCCCGCTCGACTACCTGCGCGACCTCACGGCCCGCTCGCCCGCCACCGGCGTGCTGTTCGACCTGCTGCTGCTGTCGTCCGCCGCGCTGGTCTCCTACGGCGCGGTCACGGTCCTCGTCGTCGCGGTCACCCTGGCGCAGCAGGAGGCCGGGCAGCCGCACCCGCTGGGCATGATCGCGGGTGCGGGCGCGCTCGTCCTGCACGTCGTCGTGGGCTATCTGATGGGGCGCGTCATCCCGAACCGCGCGACGGCCGCCCTGGCGTTCGGCATGACGTTGCTGTGGGCGGCGCTGCGCCTGCCCGGCGTGTCGTGGTGGAGCCTGCTGCCCCCCGCCGCGTTCCCCCGCATCGACCTGTTCACCACCCTGCGCCCCCGGGTGTTCGCCGACCAGGTGCTCTGGACGGCCGGGCTGACGGCCGTGCTGATCCTCGGCTACGTCCTGTGGGTGACGCGGCGGTTCCTGCTCGTCCTCCCCCTGGTCACCGCGCTGGCCGCGACCGTCACCGCGACGCTCGGCCTGCAGGGCTCCGGCGGCGGGACGGTCCGGGCCCTGCCCGCGCAGCCGGTGTGCAGGCAGTGGCCGGTGGTGGTCTGCGTGCACCCGGCGCTGCGGGAGGCGCTGCCCAACCTGATGGAGGCGGTCGTCCCCCTCGCCGCGCGGCTGAGCGGGACGCCCGGCGCGTTCACGAGGGTGGAGCAGCGTCCGTCCTGGATGCCCGTCTCAGTGGCGCACGGCGTCGCCTTCATCCACCTCGACGAGGACCTCTCCCCCGGCTACGCGGCCCGCGCGGCCCGGCAGATCAGCGACGCCCTCAAGGACTCCGGCACCTGCGCCGACGGCTACCGCGCGCTGGTCGACGCCTGGCTCCTCGGCGACGAACCCCCGTCCATCACCGACACACGCGCGGCGCGCCTCTTCGCGTCCTTGGGCGAATACCGCCGCCGCGCCTGGCTGAACCGGCACTTCACCGAGTACCGCACCTGCACCCTGGGCCCCGGCGACTTCCGGCCCGCGCCCTCCCGGCCGGCAAGGGGCAGCGCCCGCGGTCGCGGAGTCTCAGGCCGTCACGTGGCCGAGCCGGCGGCCGAGGAGGCCGCCTCCGCGGGCGTGGTCCAGTAGCGCTCCACCAGGAAGGGGGCCACGGGAAGGACGGCGGCGCCCAAGGCCAGGACGGTGCGCTTGAGGTCCCAGCCGAGCTGGTCGCGGACGATGAAGACCAGGCCGACGTAGGCCATGAACAGGACTCCGTGCACCGGGCCCAGCAACTGGACGCCCGCGGGCGCGCCCGCGCCGTACTTCAGCGGCATCGCGACCAGCAGCAGGAGAAGGAACGAGATCGCCTCGCCGATGGAGGCGAACCGGAAAACACGAATCATGTCCACGTCCCGTCAACGCCCGGTCTCCGGCCTGGGGTTTCGTCCCGCGCTATGGCCTTGATCACACCGGAGTCCACGCCGACCTCACCGGATCGGCAGATAGCGGACGGAGAAGCCGGGAAAGTGTCGGACATGGCCCGACCGAAGAACGACGCCCCCCGTACGTCGCCCCCCGAACGGTCCCGCGCCCCCCGGCGCGGCCTGCTCACCCCGGCAGTGCTGATCGTCGCGACGGTCGCACTGGTGCTGGTGGCGCAGCAGGCGCTGCGCGGGCTGCCGGGCTGGCTCGACCCGTTCGGCGAGGAGACGAAGGACCGCAGCGGGCCCGTCCTGCTGAAGTCGATCCGCGACCTGCACCGCTACGAGGCGGCGAGCGGCAGTTTCCAGGTCATCGTGGACCTGGAGAAGGACGCCAAGTTCCTGCCCGGGTCGCTGCGCGGCAAGCGGACGCTGTTCGTCGGCAACGGCACCGTCGACGCCTACGTGGACTTCTCCGGGCTCGCCGGCGGCGCCGTCAAGGTGAACAAGGACCGCACCGCCGCGACGATCACGCTCCCGCACGCCCAGTTGGAGAAGACCAACCTGGACCCGAAGACCAGCTACGTCTACGCCACCGAGCGGGGCCTCATCGACCGCTTCGGCGACTTCTTCAGCAGCAACCCGAACAACCAGCAGCAGCTTTACGTCCTGGCGTCCCAGAAGATCCAGACGGCGGCGGCCCAGAGCGGCCTGCAAGCGCGCGCGGACGCCAACGCCAAGACGATGCTGGAGAACATGCTCAAGGCGCTGGGCTTCACGACGGTGACCGTGCAGCCCAGCGGCCAGTGAGATTCGGCTAGGCCCGCGGGACGCGGAGGATGAGCGCGTCGCCCTGGCCACCGCCGCCGCAGAGGCCGGCGGCGCCGGTGCCGCCGCCGCGGCGCTTCAGCTCGTGGACGAGGTGCAGGACGATGCGGGCGCCGGACATGCCGACCGGGTGGCCGAGCGCGATCGCGCCGCCGTTGACGTTGACCTTCTCGGGGCCGACGCCGAGGTCGCGCATCGACTGGATGCCCACCGACGCGAACGCCTCGTTGATCTCGATGAGGTCGAGGTCGTCCACGGTGAGGCCCTCCTTGCCGAGGGCGTGCTCGATCGCGTTGGACGGCTGGGACTGCAGCGAGTTGTCCGGGCCGGCGACGTTGCCGTGCGCGCCGATCTCGGCGAGCCAGGTGAGCCCCAGCTCCTCCGCCTTGCTCTTGGACATCACGACGACGGCCGCGGCGCCGTCGGAGATCTGCGAGGACGACCCGGCGGTGATCGTCCCCTCCTTGCTGAACGCGGGGCGCAGCCGGGCGAGGCTCTCGGCCGTGGTGTCGCCGCGCACGCCCTCGTCCTTGGCGAACACGATCGGGTCGCCCTTGCGCTGTGTTCCGCCCCCATGGCTACGCCCCGCCACCCCCCAGGGAATCTCCACCGGGGCGATCTCGTCGTCGAACACGCCGTTCTTGATGGCCTCGGCGGCGCGCTGGTGGGAGCGGGCGGAGAACTCGTCCTGCTCGGCGCGGGAGATGCCCAGCTTGGCGTTGTGGCGCTCGGTCGACTCGCCCATGGAGACGGCGTCGAACGCGTCCGTGAGCGCGTCGTGGGCCATGTGGTCGAGGACCTCGACGGAGCCGTACTTGTAGCCGCCGCGCGACTTCGGCAGCAGGTGCGGGGCCTGGGTCATCGACTCCATGCCGCCCGCCACGACGATGTCGAACTCGCCCGCGCGGATCAGCTGGTCGGCGAGCGCGATCGCGTCCAGCCCGGACAGGCACACCTTGTTGATGGTGATCGACGGGACGCTCATCGGGATGCCCGCCTTGACCGCCGCCTGCCGGGACGGGATCTGGCCCGCGCCCGCCTGCAGCACCTGGCCGAGGATCACGTACTGCACCTGGTCGCCGGACACTCCGGCCCGCTCCAGCGCCGCCTTGATCGCGTGCGCGCCGAGATCGGCGGCGGAGAAGTCCTTCAGCGAGCCCATCAGGCGTCCGATGGGGGTGCGCGCTCCGGCGACGATCACGGAAGTGGCGGTCATATGGGGGCCTCCAGGGTGGTGCTGCGGCGACGTTTGCCACCATACCCAGGGGAACGTCGTTCGGTTCCGTTCGCCCCCGCCTGGCCGTCCGAGTAGGGAGAAAGCCCATGCTGACCCGTATCGACCACATCGGTATCGCCTGCCGCGATCTGGACGCGACCGTCGAGTTCTACAAGGCGACCTACGGTTTCACCGACGCGCACTTCGAGGTGAACGAGGAGCAGGGCGTCCGGGAGTGCATGCTCAAGATCAACGAGACCGGGGACGGCGCGGCGAGCTACCTGCAGCTCATCGAGCCGATCCGGGACGACTCGGCGGTGGCCAAGTGGATGGAGAAGAACGGCGAGGGCGTCCACCACATCGCGTTCGGGACGGACGGGGCCGTCGCCGAGGAGGCGGCCGGCATCGCGGGCAGGGGCGTGCGGGTGCTGTACGACGCGCCGCGCCGCGGGTCCATGGGGTCCTTGATCAACTTTCTGCACCCCAAGGACTGCCACGGCGTGCTGACCGAACTCGTGCAGAAGCGCTCCGACACGGATTGATCTTGCGGGTCCGGCGCTGCACGGAAGCGACCGGATCGTGACGTGTTCGATATCACGGCGGCGGCGGCGGGGCGCCGACCGCCGCTCTGTGACCGTTCCGCCACATTTGGTGTATTTGTGCCTCCGTACCTGGGCACCCGTAAACCCGTAACGTGTTCCAATAAAACGGACATTCCACGCAGCGCGTCCAGATGAGCCCCCAACACGGCAGCGTCCGGAGTACGCTTCATTCGCCGGAAGAGGTCTGAAGAGGTCTGGGGCACTGCGCCCGTTCACGCCAGGCGATCAACCGGTCCCCGGAACCCACCCGTAGCCCCGTCACATCAGGATTGAGCCACATGCAGTCCGACATCGACGCCCAGCTCAGCAACTTCTTTGAAGACACGCCCCCGCGCGAGTTCGACGTGGTGCTTCGCGGCTACGACCGGCACCAGGTCGACGAGCACATCAAGCAGCTCGACAACGAGGTGCGGCAGACCCGCGAGCAGACCCAGGCACTGCAGCGAGAGCTGTCGGACGCCCATCGTCAGCTGCAGGAGCAGGAACGTCCCACCTACTCCGGCCTCGGCGCCCGCATCGAGCAGCTGCTGCGGCTCGCCGAGGAGCAGGCGACCGAGCTGGTGCAGGCCGCGCGCTCGGAGGCGAACGAGATCAAGGCCGCGGCCAAGGTCGACGCCGCCGAGCAACGCGCCACCGCCGAGAACGACGCCGCCGAGCTGCGCGCCAACGCCCAGCGTGAGGGCGACGACATGCGCAACGCGGCCGAGCGCGAGGCCGAGGAGGTGCGCACCTCCGCCCGCCGCGAGGCCGACGAGCTGACCTCCACCACCGAGCGCGAGGTCGCCAAGCTGCGCGCCACCGCCGACCACGAGGTCGCCGAGAAGCGGGCCAGCGCCGAGCGTGAGATCGCCAAGCTGCGCACCACCACCGAGCGCGAGGTCGCGCAGCTGCGCGCGTCCACCAAGCGCGAGCGGGACGAGATCCTCACCACGGCCAAGCGGCAGGCCGACGAGATGCGCGCCCAGGCGCAGCGCATCCTGGAGGAGAGCGAGGCCCAGCGCGCCCAGGCCGAGGCCGAGTTCGAGATCCAGCTCGCCGCCCGCCGCGAGGAGGCCGACCGGCAGGACGCCGAGCGCCACGCCGCCGCGCAGGCCGCGACCCAGAAGCTGGTCGCCGAGGCCGAGCAGCGCGCCGCGTCCGCCGAGCAGCGGGCCGCGAAGGCGACCCAGCAGGCCGAGCAGACCCGGCGCGAGGCCGACTCGCACGCCAAGCAGCTGATGGCCAACGCCCGCAAGAACTCCGACAACGTGATCGCCGAGGCCAAGGCGCAGGCCGAGCAGCTGCTCGCCGAGACCAAGGCCGAGGCCGACCGCGTCCGGACGGCGGCGCAGCGCCAGGTCGACGAGCTCACCCGGCAGCGCGACAGCATCACCAGCCACCTCAACCAGCTGCGCCAGCTCATCGGCGGTGTCGCCCCGACGATGGGCGCCGAGCCCGAGCTGCCCCCGGCCCCGGAGAAGGCCGCGATCCCGGCGGCCGAGCCGAAGCCGGCCCCCAAGCAGCAGCCGGCCGCGAAGGCGGCGCCCGCCAAGCAGGCCCAGGCCAAGAAGTCCGAGGAGGACGACGAGGACTGGTGGCAGGAGTGACCCGCTGAGATCGGCGTCGGGGAAAGCCTGGAGGCGGTGAACGCCTCTAGGCTTTCCTTCGTCTCACCACCGTGGAGCGGGGTCCGGCGATCCCGCTCCACGACAGGTGGGCGACCACGTCGCTCGGACAAGGCAGACGACGAAGGAGAGCGCCGTGCCCGACGAGACCTCCCGCGAGGACGAGCCGGAGACGGCACCCGGCCCGGACCGGCCGGAGACCCGGCACGGTGTTCCCGCTCCCGCGCCCCCCGCGGACGATGACGAGAACGGCGGCGACGGCGAGACCGCCGGCGGTGCCGGGAGCGTCGCGCCGAGCGGTGCGCTGCGGCCCGAGGAGCCGGACGAGCCCGTGGGGGAACGCGACCCCGCGACCGGCGCGCCGGTCAGCCTGCCGCCGACACCGGCGTTCACCGAACGGGTCCCGCCCGAGCCCGGCACGCCCGACCCGGCGCACGACGTCGAGCAGCGCCGCCGCGAGGCGGGCGTCGACCACCGGTTCCCGTTCGGCCGGCCCGGGCAGCCGCTGGGCCGCGCCCACCCGTTCGTGTTCGGGTTCACCGCCGCGCTCGGCGTCATCACCGCGTGGATGCTGGTGAAGGCCGCCACGAACGCCAAATCGGTGATCGTGATGATCATCGTGGCGATGTTCCTCGCGGTCGGGCTCAACCCGGCGGTGGAGCGGCTGCGCAGGTTCGGGTTCCCGCGCAGCGCGGCGGTCGCCTCGGTGTTCCTGGTGGTGATCCTCTTCTTCGCGGGATTCGTCGCCTCCCTCGTCCAGCCGGTGTCCGAGCAGGTCACCGAGCTGCGGCACAACATCCCCGAGTACGTCCAGCAGCTGCAGGACAACAGGACGCTCGCCGACTGGGACAAGCGCTACGGGCTGCTGGACCGCGCCGAGAAGGCGGTGACCAGCGAAGACTTCCAGAAGAGCCTCACCGACACCGCCACCGGCATCGGCAAGGTCGCGGTCAACGGCGTCTTCCAGACGATCACGATCCTGATCCTGACGCTGTACTTCCTCAGCTCGCTGCCGCAGATCAAGACGTTCTTCTACCAGCTCGCACCGCGCTCCCGCAGAGCCCGCGTCGCCCTGCTCGGCGACGAGATCCTCGACCGGATCGGCGGATACGTCGCCGGGCAGTTCACGATCGCGTTCATCGCGGGCGTCTGCTCGTACGTCTTCCTGTCGATCGTCGGGGTGAAGTACGCCCTCGCGCTGGCGCTGATCGTCGCGGTGACCGACCTGATCCCGCTCGTCGGCGCGACGATCGGCGCGGCGGTCGTGTGCCTGGTCGCGTTCCTGACCGGGGACCTCACCGACCTGATCGTCTGCGCGATCTTCTATCTGATCTACCAGCAGGTGGAGAACTACCTGGTGTATCCGCGGGTCATGAAGCGGACGGTCGACGTGCAGCCCGCGGTGACGATCGTGGCGGCGCTCGTCGGCGCGGCGCTGCTCGGCGTGGTCGGCGCGCTGCTGGCGATCCCGACGGCGGCGGCGATCTCGCTGCTGATCCGGGAGGTCGTCATGCCGCGCCAGGAGACGCTCTAGGCGGACGGCTCAGCAGGCGGTCCGGGCGAGGGCGGCGGTGAACTCCGCCACCGCCTGGTTGAACAGGTCCGGCTGCTCGACCGCGCACAGGTGCCCGGCGCGCGGGAGGACCAGCAGTTCCGCGTCCGGCAGCGCGTCCGCCATGGCGCGGGCCTCGTCCTCGGTGGCGAGCGCGTCCTCGTCCCCGATCATGACGAGGCCCGGCACCCGGAGGCCGCGGAGCGTGCCGAACGCGTCGGCGCGGCCGGCCATGGCGCGCTGCGCCCACGCGGCGGCGGACGGCGGCGTGGCCTGGACGAGCCCGCGCACCCGCCCGTAGATCAGCGCACGCTGCCGGTGCGTGGTGGGGCCGACGAGGCCGGGCAGCACGTCGTCCACGAGGACCTGCGGGCCGCCTTCGTGGTCGAGCCGCTCGGCCTGCCGGAGCCGGTTCGCCCGGGCGGTCTCGGTGTCGGCGGCGGCGCGGGTCGCGGCGAGCACGAGGCCGAGGACGAGATCGGGATGGCGGCGGCACAGCGCCATCGCGACGTACCCGCCCATGGACAGGCCGCAGACGACGGCGCGCCGCACGCCGAGGTCACCGAACATGCGGGCGACGTCGTCGGCCATCGCGTCGATCGAGGGGGCGTCGTCGCCGAGCACGGAACCGCCGAAGCCGCGCATGTCCGGGGTGATGACCCGGAACCGCCCCGCAAGCCCCTCCCGCTGGGCGAGCCACATCGCCGAGGACAGCGGGAAGGCGTGCAGCAGAACGAGCGGCGTGCCGGTACCGACATCCCTGGCGTACAGCTGCACGGTCATGGGCGGTCCTCCCAGTGGGCATCCACGAAGAGAATCCTTACCCGCTCCGGTGCCGGGTGGGACGGGAGTGGCCGCGATCGGCCGCGTGAGGTTACCTGCCCGGTTCGTCCCATTCGGTGGGGAGCGGGTAGCCGGCGGGCGCGACCCGCCGGACGATCTCGTTCAGGACGATCCGGACATACGGCTCACCCACCCAGAGGTGCTTGGCGTTGTCCACCGCGACGACCTCGGCCTGCGGGACGCGCTTGAACCGCTCCCGCGCCTCCGCCGGACGCAGATAGTCGTCGAACTCGGGGACGAGCGCGACCACGGGGCGCCCGTCGGCGGCCCACGCGTCCAGATCGGCGTCGCCGGCGCGTTTCAGCGGCGGGGACAGCAGGATCACGCCCTCGACGAGCGGGTCCCGGCCCCACTTGAGCGCCAGTTCGGTACCGAACGACCAGCCGAGCAGCCATGGCCGCGGCAGGTCGTGGTACTCGGTGAACTCCAGCGCCGCCGCCACGTCGTACCGCTCGGTCTCCCCCTCGCCGAACTCGCCCTCGCTGGTGCCGCGCGCCGAGGTCGTCCCCCGCGTGTTGAACCGCAGCACGGCCAGGTCGGCGAGCGCGGGCAGCCGGTAGGACGCCTTGCGCAGGACGTGGCTGTCCATCATGCCCTCGGCGGTCGGCAGGGGGTGCAGGCAGACCAGCGTCGCGACCGGCGGCCGCTCCGGCGGCAGCGCCAGTTCCCCGACCAGCTTCAGCCCGTCGGACGTGTGCAGCGTGATCTCCTCGCGCCGCGCCGGCAGCACCGTCGCCGCCCTGATCTCCGCCATGGGTCTCCTTCGAGTCGTTCTGGGGGTACCCCGCCGCGGCTAGTACCGGGGGGCGTTGCGCGACCGCATGACGCGGGGCGCCCGGCGGGCGCGGGCCTGCCAGCAGGGCCGATGCCAGTGCCGCCGGTCGTCGCCGCCCTGGTCGTCGGCCCGCCAGGCGACGACGTGCGCGACGCCCGGCGGGATCTCCTGGTCGCATCCGGGGCACCGGTACGCCTTGGCGGCGGCCGCCCCGGCGATGGCCCGGACGATCCACTCGCCGTCCGGCCCCTCCTCGGTCCGCTGAGCCCACGACCCGCCGCCGCCGCCTTTGGACGAACGTCCGGAGGCGGCGCGGCGGTTCTTGCGGGGGCTCATGCTCCGAGGATATTCAGCGCAGCGGCCTTCCCGCGGTCACATGCTCGACGAGCAGGGGCGTGGGGGCCAGGGCGGGCTCGCGGGTCTCGGCGTGCAGGGCGCGCAGGACGGTGACGGCGCGGCCGAGGCCGAGGCGGTCGAGGTCGGCGATCGGGCCGGTGGGGTAGCCGCAGCCCAGCGTCATCGCGGCGTCGATCGAGCCGGCGTCGGCGTATCCGGCGCCGAGCATGGCCGCGGCGTCGTTCAGGTAGGGGAAGCGCAGGGCGTCCACGATGAACCCGGCGCGGTCGCGGCACCGGACGACGGTGAGCCCGAGGCGTTCGAGCAGGGCGGCGGCGCGGTCGGCGACGGCCGGGCCGGTCGCGACCGTGGCGGCGAGTTCGGCGAGCGTGCCGGCCGGGTCGGGCAGGTGCAGCCCGACGACGTCGGCGGGACGTCCGACGGCCATGGCCTGCTCGATCACCGAGCCGCCCACGGAGGTGACGGCCAGTACCGCGTCCGGCTTGGCGGCCTGCGCGGCGGCCGGCAGCAGCGCCCGCGCGGCCTCGGCGTCCTCCGCCGCCTCGATGATCAGATCGCACTCGGCGAGCGCGGCGGCGGAGTCGCGGACCTGGCCGCCCGCGCGGTCACACAGCGCGGCGATCGCGTCCGCGAGCGGGCCGACGCCGACGACGCCGACGACCGGCGGCGGCCCCTCCGCCGCCCGGGCCCCGGCGGTCCCGGACCCGTCGTAGGAGTAGAAGCCGCGGCCGGACTTGCGTCCGAGCAGCCCGGCGGTGACGAGTTCGCGCAGCAGCGGGGAGGCGGCGTGGCGCCGGTCGCGGGACTCGGCGTAGATCGCCTCCAGCACCTCAAGACAGGTGTCGAGGCCGATCAGGTCCATGAGGGTGAACGGGCCCATCGGCAGGCCGGCGCCCGTCTTCATCGCGGTGTCGATGTCGTCGCGGGTCGCGTGCCCGGACTCCAGCATGCCGGCGGCCTGGTTCAGGTAGCCGAACAGCAGCCGGTTGGCGACGAACCCGGCGCGATCGCCGATCGTGACCGGGGTCTTGCCGAGGCCCTTCACCAGGTCGGCGACGCGGGTCACGGCCTCCGGCTCGGTCAGCACGGTCCCGATGACCTCGACCAGCTTCATCACCGGCGCCGGGTTGAAGAAGTGCACCCCGACGATCTTGGTGGGACGTCCGGTGGTGACCGCGATGTCGGTGACCGACAGCGACGAGGTGTTCGTGGCCAGCACGGCGTCGTCCCGGCACACCCGGTCCAGCTCGGCGAAGACCTTGCGCTTGAGGTCGAGCCGCTCGGGGACGGCCTCGATCACGAGGTCGCAGCCGCCCAGCTCGGCGAAGTCGGTGGAGAGCGTGATCCGGCCGAGGATCTCCCGCTGCGCGTCCTCGGTGAGCCTGCCGCGCTTGACCGCCCGTCCGGTGGAGCCCTCCAGGTTGCCGCGCCCGCGCTCCAGCGCGTCCTGGTTCACCTCGATGCCGACCACCGCGAGGCCACCGCGCGCCAGCACCTCGGCGATGCCCGCGCCCATCGTGCCCAGTCCGACGACCCCGACCCTGCTGAACGAACCCTCAGTCATGCTTGGCAGTCTTGCAGAGCGCTCACGCACCGCCGATGCCGGGTACGACGGGGGGGCGCGCCTCCGGACAGGACGCCGCCCTGGAGAACACACCCGCCCGGACGCCGCCGCTCGGCGTGTTGCCCAAGGGCATCCCGCATGGGCAACACGCCGCGGGTGGAGGTCAGCAGTCGCGGAGTTCGGGTGACTGGTTGAGGATCTGCTCGCGGGGGGTCACGAAGGTGCGGTGGGCGGCGGAGCCGGCGGCGGGGAAGACGGCGACGCGGTGGCAGTTCTGGAACGCCAGCCGCACGCCGAAGTGGCGCTCCAGCGCACCGCGCATGGCGTCGCTCGCGAGGACGCGGAGAAGCTGGCCGCGGGCCTGCTCGTCCGGCGGCGGGGTGAGGTTGTCGGCGAAGTCGCCGCCGTCCACCCGGAGCCGGGCCACCAGGCCGCTGATCATGTCCCACGCGTACGGGAGGGACGTCCTGATGCACTCGACGAAGGCCGCGTCGCCGACCTCGCCCTTCTGTGCCGTCTCTAGCAGTTCCGGAGTCACGTCGAGAGACATGCGCGGGGGTCCTTTCGCCGGTGGAGGATGAACACCCACCGGCGACGCTAATCACGGCATCCGCGGAATTCCAGACTTGACAAAGATTATCATTCCGCTAGGCGCGAGCCCCCGGCCGTTCCCCGCCCGGCCGGGGGCTCGCGTCATCGCGCGGGCGCCGCTCCGTGGCGGCGCGGCCGGTGCACGGCGAAGCGCTCGGTGCGCTCGGCCCAGAACTCGCGGGCCCTGCGGGCCAGCCGGGCGTCCCGCTCGACCCCGGCCCGCGCCCGCATCTCCCGGGCCCGCTCGTTCATGATCGACTGCATGATGTCGTGGTGGTACACGGCCCCTCCTGGATGTTCCGGGCCGATCGGCACGGCCCGACATCCAACAGACTCGCTCTAAGGTCCGCGGCCCCACATCGGCAGCACGCCTTAGTTCTCGGGCGGACACGTCTTAGCCTCGGCACCGTCACACCCGGACGGTCTTAGGCCCCCGCTCGTCCCCGGGCTCGGGAAGGGCTTCGCCCTCCAGGGCCACATGCGGGACGGCACGGTCGAGCACGCGCGGGAACCACCAGGCGGCGCGGCCGAGCAGCGCCATCACGGCGGGGACGAGGCCCATCCGCACGACGAACGCGTCCACGGCGACGCCGACCGCGAGCGCGAACCCGATCGGCTGGACGATCGGGTCGTGCCCGGCGACGAACCCGCCGAACACCGCGATCATGATGAGGGCGGCGGCGGTGACGACGCGTCCGCCGGCGGCGAACCCGGTGACGACGGCCTCGCGCGGCCCGGCGCCCCTGGCGTGCTCCTCCCGCATCCGCGACACCAGGAACAGCTGGTAGTCCATCGCGAGACCGAACAGCACGCTGATCAGCAGGATCGGCAGGAAGCTGACGATCGGCCCGGTCTTCGGGACCGGGACGACATCGGTCAGCCATCCCCACTGGTAGACGGCGACGACGGCGCCGAGGGACGCGGCCACGCTCAGCAGGAACCCGGCGACGGCCTTGACCGGCACCAGCACCGACCGGAACGCCAGCGCCAGCAGCAGCAGCGAGGCGACGGTGATCGCCGCGACGAACGGCGGCAGCGCGTCGCCGAGCTTCTGCGAGATGTCGATGTTCGCGGCGGTCGTGCCGGTGACGGCGACGCCCGGGACGTCCCGCATGGCCTCGACCAGGTGCTGCGTGGCCTCGGTGTCGGGGCCGTGCTTCGGGATGACGGGCAGTGCGGTCGTCCGCCCGTCGGCGGACGTGCTCGGCGGCAGGAGGGTCGCGACGTCCGGCAGCGCGCCGATCCGCCCGGCGGCCCGCCGCGCCTCGGCGGGACCGCCGTTCACGACGGCGATCAGCGGGCCGTTGAAGCCGGGCCCGAACCCCTCGGCCGTCAGGTCATGGGCGCGGCGGGCGCTGGTGTCGCCGGCGTAGGAGCCGCCGCCGGGCAGCCCGAGCCGCAGGTCCTGTGCCGGGACGGCCATGATCCCGGCGACGGCGAGCCCGGCCAGCAGGACGGGCAGCGGGCGCCGCACGACGAACCGGGCCCAGCGCCGGCCGGCGCCGCCGTCCCGGACGTCCCCGCGCAGCCCCGGCACCCGCAGCCGGGTGACGGCGCGGCCGGCGAAGCCGAGCAGCGCGGGCAGCAGCGTGAGCGCGGCCAGCACCGCGACGATCACCGCGCCGGCCGCCGCGAGGCCCATGACGGTGAGGAACGGGACGCCCGCGACCGCGAGCCCGGCCAGCGCGACCACGACCGTGGCGCCGGCGAACACGACCGCGCCGCCCGCGGTGCCGACCGCGAGCGCGGCGGCGTCCTCGGGTTCGTGGCCGGCGGCGAGGTTCTGCCGGTGCCGCGACAGCACGAACAGCGCGTAGTCGATCCCGACGGCCATCCCGATCATCAGCGCGAGCACCGGCGCGGTCGAGATGATCTCCAGCGGACCGGCGAGCAGGAAGAGCCCGGCCATTCCCACGCCGACGCCGGCGAGCGCGCTGAGCAGCGGCAGCCCGGCGGCGACCAGCGATCCGAACGTGATCAGCAGGACGACGACCGCGACACCGACGCCGACGGTCTCCGCGCCGCCCACCTCGACCTTCGGCGTGAACGCGTCCCCGCCGAACTCGACCTGGAGCCCGGCGTCCCGGGCGGGGGCCGCCGCGTCCCGCACCCCGTCGAGCGCGGCGTCGTCCACCTCGCCCTTCGGGTGGGCGAACACGACCTGGACGAGCGCGATCCGCCCGTCCGGCGACACCGCCCGCGCGGCGAACGGGTCGACGGCCCGGGCCACGCCCGGCACCTGCCCCGCCCTTTCCACGACCGGCCGCACGCCCCCCGGGTCGAGCCGCTGTCCCTTGGGGGCGGCGAGCACGACCGTCCCGGACGCGTCCGCGTACTCGGGCAGGGTGCCGGAGATGCGGTCGAGCGTCTTCTGCGCCTCCGTGCCGGGTACCCGGAACTCCTCGCTCGGCGTGCCCGCGAAGGCCGCGGCCGCTCCCCCGAGCGCGGCGAGCAGCGCCAGCCAGATCGCCAGCACCGCGACGCGGCGGCGGTAGGCGAGCCGTCCGGTCCGCTGCAGCAGGTTCGTCATGTGGTCGTCCCCCTCGGTTTCGGCACAACGGAAACGACTGTACGACCGACTTTGTCACTTGAACAAGTCGATCGACAAAGTTAGGTCCGCCGTCCCGCCGCGGCCTCGGTATCCTTGGGCGCCATGGCGCACGTCCCCGCCGCCGAGCGGCGTCCCCAGCTCATCGAAGCCGCGATCGACCTGATCGCGCGCAAGGGGGTGGAGGCCGCCAGCACCCGGGCCATCGCGGCCGAACTGGGGGTCGCGCAGGCCACCGTCCACTACACGTTCGGCACCAAGCGCGAGCTGTACGGCGCGGTCATCGACCGGCTCGCCGGCGAGATGATCGACCGGGTCTGCGCCACCGCCCCCGACGAGGCCGCCCCCGGAAAGGAGGGCTTCGCCGAATCCGTGCGGCTCATGGCGTGGGCGCTGTGGGACGCCTGCAACGAGCGTCCCGGCCGCTACCAGGTCTTCGACGAGCTGATGAGCTACGGCCTGCGCGACCCCGACATCCGCGAGACACTGCGCGCCCACCAGTACGCCATGGAGCGCACCGCCGCCGACCTGGTGACCGGGCTCGCCGAGCGGACCGGCGTCACCCTCGCCACGGGCACCGAGGCGATCGCCCGCTTCTTCCTCAACGGCTTCGACGGCCTGGTCACCCGGCACCTCATCGCCGGCGACGACGTCTACCGCGCCGACCTCGACCGCCTGATCGACGCCGTCATCATCCTGGCCTTCGGCTGAGCGCCCGCGCCCCCGCGCTCCGCGCACTAAGGTGAGGCAGCGTGCGTCTCGTTATCGCCCGCTGCAGCGTCGACTACGCCGGCAAGCTCACCGCCCACCTGCCGATGGCTCCCCGCCTGATCCTGATCAAGGCGGACGGGAGCGTGAGCATCCACGCCGACGACCGCGCCTACAAGCCCCTGAACTGGATGAACCCGCCCTGCTCACTGCGCGAGGAGAGCCACGAGGAGAACGGCGCCATCGCGCGCTGGACGGTCACGCACGGCAAGTCGGGCGAACGGCTCATCCTCACGATCGAGGAGATCCTGCACGACACCAGCCACGAACTCGGCATCGACCCCGGCCTGCGGAAGGACGGCGTGGAGGCGCACCTCCAGGAGCTGCTGGCCGAGCACATCACCACGCTCGGGGACGGCTACACCCTGATCCGCCGCGAGTTCCCCACCGCGATCGGCCCGGTCGACATCCTGTGCCGGGACGCCGACAGCGCCACGGTCGCGATCGAGATCAAACGCCGCGGCGAGATCGACGGTGTCGAGCAGCTCACCCGCTACCTGGAGCTGCTCAACCGGGACCCGCACCTCGCGCCCGTCCGCGGCGTGTTCGCGGCCCAGGAGATCAGGCCGCAGGCCCGCGTCCTCGCCACCGACCGCGGGATCGACTGCGTCACCCTCGACTACGACGCCCTACGCGGAATCCAGCACGAGGGCACCCTCTTCTGACGTGCCGTCAGAAGAGGGTGCTCATCCAGGCCGGCAAGCTCCGGGCGCGGCGTCTCGGCGTCGATGAGTGCGACGCGCCCGTCAGCCGGGCCAGTGGCCGTCGCGCCCAGCGCCTACCGTCGCCGCGCGGCGACGGTAGGCGCTGGGCGGCATGCCGACCAGCTCGGTGAAACACGTGCTGAACGTGCCCGGCGACGAGCAGCCGACCGCGAAGCAGACCTCGGTGACGCTGAGGTCGTCGCGCCACAGCAGCGCGGCGGCGCGCTCGATGCGGCGCGCCATCAGGTACGCGTACACCGACCCGCCGTACGCCTGCCGGAACCGGCGGCCCAGCTGCCCGGCCGACATGTGGACGCCGCGCGCGAGCGCCTCGACGTTCAGCGGCCGCGCGTACTCGCGGTCGATCCGGTCGCGGACGCGCCGCAGCCGCGCCAGGTCGTCCAGGCGCCGCGCCTCGGTGCGGGCGCGGCCCCACTCGGGACGGCACATGGCTCAGCCGACCTCTTGGATGCGGACCATGTTCCCGGCGGGGTCGCGGAAGGCGCAGTCGCGGATGCCGTACGGCTGCTCGGTCGGCTCCTGGACGACCTCGACATCGTGGGCCTGCACCTTCTCGAAGGTCTCGGCGAGGTTCCGGGTGGCGAGCAGGATCCAGCCGTAGGTGCCCTTGGCCATCATCTCGGAGATCACGCGGCGCTCGTCGTCGGTGATCCCCGGGTCGGCGAACGGCGGCGCCAGCAGGATGCACGTGTCGGGCTGCCCGGCGGGGCCGACCGTGATCCAGCGCATCTTGCCCTGCCCGACGTCGCTGCGGACCTCGAAGCCGAGGACGTCGCGGTAGAAGGCCAGGGACGTGTCCGGGTCGTCGTGCGGCAGGACGCTGGTGTGAATGGTGATGTCCATGACGATCAGGCTAGGCGCGGTCCGGTGACCTGCGCTTCTCGATTCCTGACCGAGTCGGCCGGCACGCGCGGCGCGGCATTCGTCGAGCAGTGCGTTGAACCGCCGTCCCGGCGGCGGCGCGGCCGGGCTGACGTTCGGGCGCGTGGCCGCTCTTCTGAGCGTTCGCCTCCGGGGGACGGGACGGGCATCATGGCGGGCATGACGTTTCAAGCCACAGGCAGTTTCAACATCGAGGCATGGGACGCCGAGAAGCCCTACGAGGAGCAGGACGGCACCAGGCTGACCCGCGTCCACGTCGGCAAGCACTTCCACGGCGACCTCGTCGGAACGAGCACCACCGAGCTGATCACCGTGGAGACGCCCGGCGGCCCCGCCGCCTATGTCGGGATCGAGCGCGTCCAGGGCATCCTGCACGGCCGCGAGGGGACGTTCGTCCTGCAGCACAGCGCGGGCAGCGAGGACGGGACGACCGACACCCAGTGGTTGCGGTGGCTGATCGTCCCCACGTCGGGGACCGGGGAGCTCTCGGGCATCCGCGGCCTCGGCCAGATCACCGTCACCGAGGACGGCGGGCACACCTGGGCACTGGAGTACACGCTGGACTGACGGATCGCGGGCTGCCGGTAATGTTCAGGCATGCCCCCGGTCACCACCGACGCGACGCGCGAGCGGATCATCGACGCGGCCGAAGAGTGCTTCGGCCGTTTCGGTGTGGCCAAGACGACGGTCGAGGACATCGCCGCCGCCGCGAAACTGTCGCGGGCGACCGTGTACCGGAGCGTCACCGGCGGACGGGACGAGCTGATCCTCGCCGTCGTGCTGCGCGATCTGCACCGGTTCCTCGACCGGCTCACCGAGCGGCTGCGCAGCGAACGGTCGGTCTCGGCGGCGATCGTCGAGGGCACGCTGGACGCGGTCGAATACGTCCGCGGCGCGCCGGCCATCGCGCACTTCCTCGTGCCGGAGGCGGCGGGCCACATGCAGGCGGCGGTCGTGGGCGCGGCCGAGCACGTGCTCGCGCTGTGCTGCGACTACGTCCGGCCCTATTTCGAGCGGGCGCAGCGGCAGCGGACGCTACGGGCCGACATCGAGGTCGAGGGGACGGTGGAGTTCCTCTTCCGGATCATCACCTCGCTGATCGTGATGGACCGGGACCGGGACGCCGACGGGCTGCGCCGTTTCCTGCGCACCTATGTCGTCCCGGTGATCGCGGCGCCGTGACCCGGGCCGGGAGAGGGTTTCCAAGGTGAGGATCGAGAGGGGCCGGGAACGATGACCGGGACTGCGCACGAGAAGCGGGGAAGCGCGGCCGTGCGGCCGAGCCCGGTGTTCCTCGCGGTCGTGGCGGCGACCGTGCTGTGCGGCCTGCTCGCCTGGCGGTACGAGGACAATCCCGCCAAGGAGGCCCGGATCGCGGTGTTCGGGTTCGTGATCGCGGCGTGGATCGTGTCCCTGTCGCTGCACGAGTTCGGGCACGCGTACACGGCCTACCGGTCGGGTGACCGCAGCGTCGTCGCCAAGGGCTACCTGTCGCTGAACCCGCTGAAGTACTCGGACATGATCCTCAGCTTCCTGATCCCGGTGGTGTTCATCATCCTCGGCGGGATCGGCCTGCCCGGCGGGGCCGTCTGGATCGACCGGCACGTGATCCGCGGCAGGCTGCGGCACAGCCTGATCTCGGCGGCGGGCCCGCTGTCGAACGCGCTGTTCGCCGTGATGCTCGCCGTCATCTACAAGAACTTCGCCCACCAGGACCACGGCGTCTTCTGGCTGGGCGTTGCATTCCTGGCGTTCTTGCAGGTGACGGCCGCCATTTTGAACCTGCTACCGATTCCGGGCCTGGACGGCTTCGGCATCATCGAGCCCTATCTGCCGCGCCGGTGGGCCGACCAGGCGAGCGCCTACGGCGGCTATGTCTTCCTCATCCTGATCGCCCTGCTGTGGCTGGGGCCGATCAACGAGGCGTTCTTCGGCTTCGTCTACCACATCACCGGCGCGCTCGGCCTGGGCGAGCTGCCGATCCGGGTCGGGCACTCGCTCTTCATGTGGTGGAACGACTAGCGTCCCCGGCGAGGTGCCGGAGGATGCGGCGGAGCTGCTCGGTGTAGCGCTCGCGGAACTCGGGTGAGCCGGGGTCGAGGTCGAACACGCGGCGGACGGCGAGCGGCATCGTGACCGGCGCGGCGACCATGGCCATCACCGCCAGCATGACCGCGGCCGGGTCCAGGTCGCCGGCCAGTTCCCCTTCGGCCTGGCGGCGCCGCAGGTCGGACAGGTCCTCGCGGTCGCCGGGCGAAGGCGCGTCCAGGTTCCCGGTGAGGCCGCGCCAGGCGCTCAGCCGCGTCCCGCGGGGGTCGTCCAGGACGTGCCGCAGGTACCGGGCCGCCACCTCCTCGAACGGGACGGACGGGTCGTTGAACGTGGCCTCCCGCTCCCGCCAGCGCTGCAGGAGCGCGGCGTGCAGCCCCTCCTTGCCGCCGAAGTAGTAGTTGATCAGTTGCTTGTTGACGCCGGCGCGGTCGGCGATGTCCTGCACGCGGGCGCCCGCGTAGCCCTTGGCGGAGAACTCGTCCAGCGCGGCGTCCAGCAGCAGCCGCCGGGACCGCTCGGCGTCGAGCTTGCGCTCGTGCGGGGCGGGGGCACGGCGCGTCCGCCTCGTCGTGTCCGTCACGGCCTCATGGTAGCCCCTTCTTCAACCAACCGGCTATTTGACATTGTCATCCGCTTGGTTGAACCTGGACGCATGTTCCTCATCACCGGAGCCACCGGAAACGTCGGACGCAACGTCGTCGGCGAACTGCTCTGCGCGGGCGCCAAGGTCCGCGCGCTGACCCGCGACCCCGCCACCGCGCACCTGCCCGGCGGGGTCGAGGTCGCACGCACCGGCGAGATGCCGCTGGACGGCATCACCTCGATCTTCCTGAACCCGGTCGTGTTCTGGGGCGGCGCGGACGGGCTGCTGTCCCGCGCGGCCGACCACGGCGTGCGGCGCGTCGTGCTGCTGTCGTCGGCCGCCGCGCTCGACGACGATCCGGCCAACGAGCTGGCCGCGCCCCACCTGGAGATCGAGCGGGCGATCGAGGCGTCCGGGATGGAGTGGACGTTCGTCCGTCCCGGCGAGTTCGCGGCGAACACGCTGGCCTGGCGGGAGGCGATCGGCACCGGGGCCGCCGTCCGCGGGCCGTACGCGGCGGCGCGCAGCACCCCGATCCACGAGCGCGACATCGCGGCCGTGGCGGCGAAGGCCCTGCTCACCGACGCCCTCGTCGGCACCAGGCCCCTGCTGACCGGCCCGGAGGCGCTCACGCAGCCGGAGATGGTGCGGCTCATCGGCGCGGCGAGCGGCCGGCCGGCCCGCTTCGAGGAGATCGGGCCGGAGGAGGCGCGGGAGGAGATGCTCAAGCGCCCCTACATGCGGGAGGGCCTGGTGGACGCCCTGCTCCGCCTGCGCGCCCACGCCGTCGAGCATCCGCCCGAGCCGTCCCCGGAGGTCGAGCGCATCACCGGCCGCCCCGCCCGCACGTTCGCGGAGTGGGCCGCCGACCACGCGGGCGACTTCCGCTGATCCGCACGGGCCGCGCGGCCCCTCCTCGGCCACCTCGATCAGCCCGGCGCCGGTGAGCTTGCCCAGAACGTCACCGGTGGACCCGCCGCCCGGCCGGATTCCACGGGAGTTGGATCCCCGGCTCCCCCACCGGGGATTAGGCTGATTTACTAGCCGACACCCAGCGCAAGCATTCACTTACCAGGCTCCTGCCGGGAGGTCCCCATGTCCGTGGCCACGGAGAACACCGAGACGTTCGCGTCCCTGAACCCGGCCACCGGCGAGGTCGTCGCCGAGCACCCCGTGCAGGACGGGGCCGCCGTGGCCGCGGCGATCGAGCGCGCCCGCAAGGCCGCCGAGTGGTGGCGCGCCCTCGGCTGGAAGGAGCGCCGGCTCCGGCTGCTCAACGTCAAGGGGTCGCTCACCCGCAACCTGAACCGGATGGCCGAGCTCATCCACCAGGAGACCGGCAAGCCGGTGCAGGACGCCCAGCTTGAGACGATCATGGCGATCACCCATCTGGACTGGGCCGCCCGCAACGCGCACAAGACCCTCGGACCGCGCAGCGTCTACCCCGGTCTCATGGCGATCAACCAGCGCTGCGTGCTGGAGTACCAGCCGCTCGGCGTCGTCGGCGTCATCGGCCCCTGGAACTACCCGATCTTCACCCCGATGGGCTCGATCGGCTACGCGCTCGCGGCCGGCAACGCCGTCGTGTTCAAGCCGTCGGAGTTCACCCCCGGCGTCGGCGTGTTCCTCGCCGAACTGGTCGCCGCGGTGATCCCCGAGCATCCCGTGCTGCAGACGGTCACCGGGTTCGGCGAGACCGGCGCGGCGCTCGCCTCCTCCCCGCACGTCGGCAAGATCGCCTTCACCGGCTCGACCCGCACCGCCAAGCGGGTCATGGCCGCCTGCGCCGAGAACCTCACCCCGATCGTCGCCGAGTGCGGCGGCAAGGACGCCTGCATCATCGACGCCGACGCCGACCTCGACGCCGCCGCCGACGCCGCACTGTGGGGCGCCATGTCCAACGCGGGCCAGACCTGCATCGGCGTCGAGCGCATCTACGTCGTGGACGAGGCGTACGACGAGTTCCTCGGCAAGCTCACCGAGAAGGCCCGCGACCTGCGTCCCGGCTTCGACCGCGAGGCCGCCTACGGCCCGATCACCATGCCGGCACAGCTCGACATCATCGAACGGCACATCAAGGACGCGCTGGCCAAGGGCGGCAAGGCGGTCGTCGGCGGCCCCGAGTCCGTCCGCAAGCCGTACGTGGAGCCGGTCGTGCTGACCAACGTGCCGGACGACTCGGCCGCCGTCTGCGAGGAGACATTCGGCCCGACGATCACCGTCCACCGCGTCAAGAGCCTGGACGAGGCGGTCGAGAAGACCAACAAGACCGGCTACGGCCTCGCCGGGACGATCTTCTCCGGCGACCGGTCCCGCGCGATGGACATCGCCCGCCGGATGCGGTCGGGCATGACGGCCATCAACGCGTTCGCCGCGTTCGCCCAGGTCGCCGCGCTGCCGTTCGGCGGTGTCGGCGAGTCCGGGTTCGGCCGCATCCACGGCGCGGACGGCCTGCGCGAGTTCGCCCGCCCGAAGGCCATCACCCGGCAGCGGTTCGCGACGATGAACCTGACCACGTTCGGCCGCAGCGAGAAGGAGATGGCCCGCGTCCTCGGCCTGATCAACATGATCCACGGCCGCCGCTACAAGCGGTGACGCCGTGCTCGCCCCCCGCCGGATTCCGGCGGGGGCCGCGCCTAGACTCGAAACCATGACATCCGGGACGTTCGGCGCACCCGTGCGCAGCCGCCTTCAGGTGACGCTCGGCGCGACACCTCCGCCCGCGCCCGGCCTGCGACCATTCGCCGACGCCGACGTCCCCGCGCTCGCCGCCGTCATGTGGGCGGCCTACCGCGGCACACCCGACGAGGCCGACGTCGGCAACCTCGTCGGCGCGGCACGCGAGATCCAGCTCACCCTGGACGGCGAGTACGGCACGTTCCTGCGCGACGCGTCGTTTGTCGCCGATCACCACGGCCGTCCGGTAGGGGCCGCCTTGGTCACCCTCTACATGGACGTGCCGCTGCTGGCCTTCCTCTTCACCGACCCCTCCCACGCCGGGCAGGGCCTGGGCAAAGGGCTGATCCACGCGGCCATGCACGCCCTCGTCCAGCAGGGCCACGACACCCTCACCCTGGCCGTGACCCGCCGCAACCGCCGCGCGCGCCGCCTCTACGACCACCTGGGATTCATCGAAGTCGCCTGACCCACCGAACCGGCCCGAAGGCGCTAAGCGGCCGGCTCAGGTTCTTTCGGTGCGGCCGCCGCGGACTAAGGCGGTCTGAGGCGGTGAATATAAGGCGTCGTCCCAATGTGGGGGGCGGGGGCTTAGGACGAACCTTGTACATGTCGGGCCAAGAGGGCCCGGCGGGAACAAGGAGAACGACATGATCCGCCCGGAGTTCAGCAGCATCATCATCAGCGACCGCGTCAGGGTCCTGCGGAGCGAGGTGAAGAACGCACGCCGCGCCCGCATCGCGAAGGCGCTGAAGCGGTGACGCCCGCGGCCTGTCCGCACGGCCCCACGCCCCCGTCAGCTGACGGGGGCGTTCCTCATTTCCGGGCGCCGGCCGTCCGGGAGCCCGCCGGCTGCAACGGGGTCCGGCCGCGGATCAGGTCGGCGGCGCGTTCGGCTATCGCGATCGTGGGGGCGTTGGTGTTGCCCCGGGGGACGGCCGGCATGACCGAGGCGTCCACGACGCGGAGGCCCTCGACGCCGCGAACACGCAGGTCGGGGTCGCAGACCGAGTCGTCGCCGCCCATCGCACAGGTGCTCGTCGGGTGGAACAGCGTCGCGACGTCGCGGCGGATGAAGTCGATGATCGCCTCATCGGACTCGACCTGCTCGCCCGGCGCCCACTCGCCGCCGATCAGCGACGCGAGGGGGCCCGACGCGGCGATCTCGCGCGCCTGCCGGACGCCCGCGACCAGGATGTCCAGATCCGCCTTGTCGGCGAGGTAGGCGGGGTCGATCAGCGGCTTGGCGTAGGGGCTGGCGGACCGGAGGGTCAACGACCCGCGGCCGGCGACCGCGATCGCCGTGACCAGGACGGACAGCAGCCGCTCGGACGACTCGGTGAGCCCCTGGTCGACGAACGGCGTCGGCAGCACGTGGTACTGCAGATCGGGGGCGGGCAGCCCCTCGACCGTCCGGACGAAACCGCCCGCCTCGGCCACGTTGGACGCGTAGGGCCCGCGCCCCAGCGCCTGGTACAGGGCCAGGGAGCGCACGTTCGCCTGCTCCCCCAGGACCTTCGTGTGGGGCGTCGCGAACATGACGTTGACGAACGGATGGTCCTGAAGGCGTTGCCCCACCGGCGCGTCGGCCACGACGTCGATGCCGAGGGAACGCAGGTGGTCGGCGGGGCCGATGCCCGACAGCATGAGAAGCTGCGGGCTGTTCACCGCGCCGCCGGACAGCAGGACCTCCGCCTCCGCGCGGGCCGAGTGGATCTCGCCGCGCGCCTCGTAGCGGACGCCGGTCGCCCGCCCGTCCTCGATCACGACGCGGGTGGCGAGGGCGTCGGTGACGACCGTGAGGTTCGGCCGGTTCTCGATCGGATGCAGATATCCGTCCGCCGTCGACCAGCGGCGGCCGCGCTTGTGGGTGACCTGGTAGAAGCCCACGCCGTCCTGGTCGGCGCCGTTGAAGTCGGGGTTCGCGGCGAGGCCGTACGCCTTCGCCGACTGCACCCAGGCGCGGGTCAGCGGGTGCCTGTAGCGGAGGTCCTCCACGCGGAGCGGGCCGCCGACGCCGTGGTAGGGGACGTCGCCGCGCTGCTGGTCCTCGGCGCGGCGGAAGTAGGGCAGGAGATCCTCATAGCCCCAGCCTTCGCAGCCGTAGGAGTCGCGCCAGGTGTCGTAGTCGTGCCGGGCCCCGCGAATGTAGATCATCGCGTTGGTGGACGAGCTGCCGCCGAGCGTCCGTCCCCGCGGCCAGTACACGCTGCGTCCCGCCGCGTGCTCCTGCGGGACGGTCGCATAGTCCCAGTCGTACGGGCCCTTGATCATCGTCGCCACGGCCGCCGGGATGTGGATCTCCGGCGCGTCGTCGGGCGGCCCTGCCTCCAGCAGCAGCACCTGCACGGAGGGGTCCTCGGTCAGTCGGGCGGCGAGAACGCAGCCCGCGCTGCCCGCACCCACGATGATGTAGTCGTACACGGCGGCCTCCGAGGTCTTTCCGGAACCCTACCGAAGGGGCTTCGACCTGCGGCAGGGCTAGGCTGCTCGGCATGGCGAAGAACAGGGACAACCCCGTCGTGCTCTCCCGGATCTACACCCGCACCGGCGATGACGGCACCACCGCTCTCGGCGACGCGTCCCGGACCCGCAAGACCGATCCGCGCCTCGCCGCCTACGCCGACGTCGAGGAGGCCAACGCCGCGATCGGCGCCGCCCTCGCGCTCGGCTCGCTGCCGGAGGACGTCGCCGCGCTGCTGATCCGCATCCAGAACGACCTGTTCGATGTGGGCGCCGACCTGTGCGCCCCCGTCGTCCCCGATCCGAAGTATCCGCCGCTGCGTGTCGAGGCGTCCTACATCGAGCGGCTGGAGGAGGCGTGCGACGAGCACAACGCCGCCCTTCCGGCGCTGCGCAGCTTCATCCTCCCCGGCGGGACGCCGGGCGCCGCGCTGCTGCACCAGGCCCGGACGGTGGCCCGGCGCGCCGAACGCTCCGCCTGGACGGCGATCGAGGCGCACAACGGGCCGCCGGCCGCAGACGGCGAAGACGGCGTCCCCGAGGGCGGCGTCAACCCGCTGACCGCCAAGTACCTCAACCGGCTGTCGGACCTGCTGTTCATCCTCTGCCGCGTCGCCAACGCCGAGCACGGCGACCTCCTGTGGAAGCCCGGCGGGGAACGCTGACCGCTCCGGGGGTGGGGCTAACCCCACCCCCGGATGACCGGCTCCCCACCTGGTGACGCCGTCCCGACCACGCCAGGCTGGTGCTGTACGGGGCATGGCGACAACGGGAGAGACCACGTGAGGACCTTGACGGGCACGGCCGTCCTGGCTGTGGCGGCGACGGCGCTGACCGGCTGCGGCAACCTGAGCTTCGGGACCCACCACGAGGACCGCTCCTACACCGTCCCCTCCGGCGTCACCGCGCTGAAGATCCGGGCGGCCGGGAGCCGGATCGAGGTGACCGCGTCCGACTCCCCCGGCATCCGGGTCGGCGAACGGCTGCGCTGGTCGAACGAGAAGAACAGGCCGCGGGCGAAGCACGTCACCGAGGGCGGCGTCCTGAAGCTCACCTCGAAGTGCGGCACCCAGGTGATCGGGGTCGGCGCGTGCGGGGTCTCCTACCGCGTCCAGGTTCCGCGCTCCACCCCCGTGGAGATCGACAACGCGGACGGCACGATCATCGCCTCCGGGCTCGCCGGGGCGGTGCGGCTGCACAGCGGCAACGGCGCGATCACCGCGACGGACCTGCGCGCCTCCACCGCGTCCCTCAGCACGCGGGACGGGTCGCTGCGCGTCTCGGGCCGCGTCGCCACCGCCGACCTGCGCACCGACAACGGGTCCGTGGACGCGACCGGGCTCACCGCCGGCAAGGTCACGGCCCGCTCCCGCGACGGCCGCATCCGCGTCGGCGGCAGCATCACCGCCGCCGACCTGCGCACCGACAACGGCACCGTCGAAGCCCGCGGGCTGACCGCCGACCGGATCACCGCCAGGTCGAGGGACGGCGCCATCACCCTGCGCTTCACCGCGCCGCCCGCGGACGTCCAGGCCGGGACCGACAACGGCTCCATCCACCTGCGTCTCCCCGCCGGTGAGGGCTACGCGATCAACGCGTCCACCGGCAACGGCAGCAAGTGGATCGACCCGGCCCTCCACCAGGATTCCCAGTCGAAGCGGCACATCAAGCTCACCACCAGAGACGGCGGGATCTCCGTCACGGCACGCTAGCGGTCCGGGCCCGTCACTCCGGACGGCGCGGCTCCGGGTCCGCCGGCTCCGGAGGGTGCAGGTCGACGGGAAAGCCGGGCGGGGCCGCCTCCAGCCACGCCAGGAACCCCGTCAGCGCCGCCGCGCCCATCGCCAGCTCGACGGTCAGATCACCGTCCCGCACCTCGATGACGCTCACGTCCGGCAGCAGGCTCTGCGCCTCCTCCGGACCGGGACTGCGCCGGTTGGAGACGACAAGGCCCCGGCGGTGGATCACCTGCCGGGGCCTCCTGCGGAAACCGAACACGCGGTGCCAGTGCAGTACATCGCCCTTGTACCGGCCGATGCCGAGCCGCCACACTCCCGGGGCTCCGCCCTCCGGGGACAGTTCGCGCAGGCTGCACTCCACGGCGCCGCCGCGGCGTGTGAACAGCCAGCGGCGCACCGCCATGCTGACGAACAGCAGCGCCGCCACGAGGACGAGCGCGGCGAGCACACCGCCCACGTCCAGTGCCAGGTGCTCGCCCAACTCCACCGCCGTCCGTCGACCTCTAGGCCTCGATGCCCGCCGCGCGCAGCCGGGCCCGCGCCCGCCGCTCCGGCGTCGAGTCCTCGCTCTCGGCCGCGAGCGCCGCCTCCAGCGTCTGCCGCGCCTCCGGCACGTCGATCTCGTCGCCCAGCTCGGCCTGCTCCGCCAGCACCGACACCTCGTCGGCGGCGATGGAGAAGAACCCGCTGCCGACCGCCGCGGTGACCGGCTCGCCGCCGTCCGCCGGCTCGATCTTCACCACGCTACCGTCCAGGAGGACGCCCAGCACCGGGGCGTGACCCGGCAGGATGCCGAGCGAGCCCTCGACGGTCTGGGCGACCACCATCTTGGCCTCGCCGGACCAGATCTCGCGCTCCGGCGAGACCAGCCCGACCTTCAGGGTTGCCACGTCTGTCTCCTCCGACTAACTGGAGCGGTTCCGGCGGGGCCGCCCCCGGACGCACGGTCCCGGGGCGGCC
>NZ_BCQQ01000099.1 GCF_001552155.1 Actinomadura formosensis NBRC 14204
CCGCCGCGCCCGGCGCCGGCGAGGCCCCCGCGGCGACGGCGGGACGCCGCGACGACCACACCCCGAGGAGCTGACCCCCATGGAACACAGGAGACTCGACGACCGGCCGCCGGGCGCGGCCGCCGGGCCGGTCACCGACGAGCGGGCCCGGCCCGCCGGGGCGGGTGTCCCCGGTGACACGTACGTCGCCGGACCCGCGCCCGGATCCCCCGCGGCGGACGCGCCGGACCCCGTCCCCGACACGGCCCCCGACCCGATGCCGGCCGCGAACCCGATGCCGGCGGCGGACGAGGGGCGGGACGCGACCGGCGCCGGCTTCCCGTCCCGCACGTCCCCCGCCACCCCGGACACGCTGTTCGACCCGGCCGAGGCCGAGCGGTTCCGGGAACGCTGGCGCGAGGTGCAGTCCGCGTTCGTCGACGACCCGGGCGACTCGGTGCGCCGCGCGGACGAACTCGCCTCCGACGCCGTCGAGTCCCTCGGGCGCGCGATCACCGCGCGGCGGCGGACCCTGTCGGAGGAACTGCAGGACGGCGGGCACGGCGACACCGAGCGGCTCCGCCAGGCGCTGCGCGGTTACCGCGACCTCCTGGACCGCGTCTTCGCCTCCTGAGAGGACCGCATCCCCGCCTACTGGGCGCCCCCGCGAACCGCGGAGGCGCCCTTCGGTCCGTCCGGGCGGGGCCGGCAGGCTCTCGCCAGGAGGGCACGCAGCGGAATACTGAATCTCGTTCGGTAACCCCCTGAGCGGAGGATCAACGGTGTCCGAGAACTTCTCCATGACCATCGGCGGTGCGGCCGTGGACGCGCCCGGCACCTTCGGCGTGATCGATCCGGCGACCGGTGAGGTGGCCGAGCAGGCGCCCGACGCCTCGCGGGAGCAGCTCGACGCGGCGATGGCGGCGGCGCAGGCCGCCTACCCGCGGTGGCGGGACGAGGAGTCCGTGCGCCGCAAAGCGCTGCTGGCGGCGGCCGAGATCATGTTCGCCCGGGCGGAGGAGATCGGCCGCATCCTGACGCTGGAGCAGGGCAAGCCGCTGGCCGACGCGACCATGGAGGTCGTCGGCGCCGGCGTCTGGCTGAAGTACTTCGCCGAGCTGGAGCTGCCCCGCGAGGTCATCCAGGACGACGCCAACGCGCTGGTCGAGGTCGTCCGCCGCCCGATGGGCGTCGTCGCCGCGATCACCCCGTGGAACTACCCGCTGCTGCTCGGCGTCTGGAAGATCGCCCCGGCACTGCTCGCGGGCAACACGGTCGTGCTCAAGCCGTCCCCGTACACCCCGCTGTCCAGCCTGAAGCTCGGCGAGGTGCTGCGGGACGTCCTGCCGCCCGGCGTGCTCAACGTGGTGACCGGCGGCGACGAGCTCGGCGCCTGGATGACCGCGCACGGCGTCCCGCGCAAGATCAGCTTTACCGGCAGCGTCGCGACCGGCAAGCGGGTCGCCGCGGCGGCGGCGCCCGACCTCAAGCGCGTCACGCTGGAACTGGGCGGCAACGACCCGGCGATCCTGCTGGACGACGCCGACCCGGCCGCGGTCGCGGGCAAGCTGTTCGGCGCCGCGTTCCAGAACAACGGCCAGGTCTGCTCGGCGATCAAGCGGGTGTACGTGCCGGAGGCGCTCTACGACGACGTCGTGGACGCCCTCGCCGAGCGGGCGAAGGCCGCCAAGGTCGGCAACGGCATGGACGAGGGCGTCCAGTACGGGCCGATCAACAACAGGCCGCAGTACGAGCGGGTGTCGGAACTGGTCGCCGACGCGATCGCGGGCGGTGCCCGCGCGGCGGCGGGCGGCAGGGCGATCGAGGGGCCCGGCTACTTCTTCGAGCCCACGATCCTCGCCGATGTCGCCGACGGCGCCCGGATCGTGGACGAGGAGCAGTTCGGCCCCGCGCTGCCGATCGTGAAGTACACCGACGTCGAGGACGCGCTCGCCCGCGCCAACGGCACCCACTTCGGGCTGTCCGGCTCGGTGTGGGGGACCGACGCCGACCGGGCCGCCGAGGTCGCCGGCCGGCTGGAGTGCGGCACCGCCTGGGTCAACACGCACCTGGCGCTCGCGCCGAACCAGCCGTTCGGCGGGTTCAAGTGGAGCGGCGTGGGCGTCGAGAACGGGCCGTGGGGCCTGTACGGGTTCACCGAACTCCAGGTGGTCCACCGCTCGAAGCACTGAGCGCTCCCCCGCGCAGGGCCCGGCGGCCGCCGCCGGGCCCGTGCCGGCTCCGCTCCGTCCCGGATGAGCGGAAAGTCACGACTTCGAGTCCGGAAAGTGACATGACCACTACTGGTGGCCGGTCACGGGGGTGGGACACTTTCCGAGCGGGGCCGTGAAGGCCGGGCCGCGACCTGTGGAGGTGCCGCATGCACACCTGGGACGTCATGCGCCGGGACGATCTCGGCAACACCTTCCATGTGGCCGCCCATGACTCGCGCATCTCCGCGTCGGCACAGGTCATGGTGCTGGAAAGCGGCGTCCCGCACAAGCAGACGTACTGGGTGGAGGGGCCGCCCGGCCCGGCCGTCCGCACCAACCGCGACCTGTATCTGGTGTTCCTGCACCTCGGTCAGCAGGCCCGCGCGGCATCCTGGTCGCTGTCGGCGTTCCTGCGGGCCCTGTGGAAGGTGAGCGCTCCGCTGAGTGACCAGACGCGGCTGGAACCGGACGACGTGGCCGCGATGTTCACGGCGGCCTCCGCCGTCCCGCCCGCCGGTTTCGACCCGGCGTGGAGCACCAAGGACCTGTCCCTGCCGGGCGACGAGCCCGGCGGGTACGCCGACTGGGAGCGGGTCCTGCTCTCCCAGATCGCCGACCTGGAGGACTTCCTCGTCCATCCCCCGGGCCCGCAGGCGCGGTTCGGCGCGGACGCGCCCCGCCCGCCCGGCTCGGGCGCCCGCGCCACCCCCGCCCGCTGGTACAACTTCGACCCGGCGACGTACCTGGAGTGCGCGGTCGCCGGCAGCCTCGGCGGCTGGGACGCCGCCGACGGCGCCCGCGTGCCGCTGCCGGCCCCGCCCGGGGAGCCGCCGGCCCGCTCCTACGTCCGCACGATCACCACGATGACCTGGGGCGATCTGGCCCGCATCGCGGTGTGCGGCCAGGTATACGAATAATCCGGTTCCGTCGGTGCCGCGTGGTAGGACCGGGGCATGAGCGAAAGGCCGGTCGCGATCACCGACCGAGGCGGCTGGTGGCTGGCGCGAGGGCGCCCGCATCCCGCGCTGCGCCCGTTCCTGCGCTCCTACGACGGCTACTGGGAGACGGCCGCCCTCCCGGCCCGGATGCGGACGCTGCCCACCCGCACCACGGTCATGATCATCAATCTGGGGCCACCGCTGTACCTGGAGGTCCCCGACCCCGGCGTCCGCGACCGCGAGTACGGGTCGTTCGTGGCCGGGATGCACGACGGCCACGGCATGTACCTCAGCCCCGGCGGGCAGCGCGGCATCCAGCTCGATGTGACCCCCCTCGGCGCCTACACGCTGCTCGGCGTCCCGATGGCCCGGCTCACCAACGCCGCCGCCGACCTGCCCGACCTGCTCGGCCGGGAGGCGCGCACGCTGGTCGAGCGGCTCGCCGACGCCCCGTCCTGGGGCGCGCGGTTCGACCTCCTGGACGGCTTCCTGCTGCGCCGCCTCGACGCGGGTCCCGTCCCCGACCGGGAGGTCGCGCGGGCGTGGCGGCTGCTGAACGGCGACCCCGCCGTCACGGTCGCCGGCCTCGCCGCCGACGTCGGCTGGAGCCGCAAGCATCTGACGAACCGGTTCCGCGAGCAGGCGGGCCTGCCGCCCAAGGTCATGGCGCGGGTGCTGCGCTTCCAGCGGGCCGTCGAGCTGCTGTCCGGCGGCACCGGGTTCACCGAGGCCGCGCTCGCCTGCGGCTACTACGACCAGGCCCACCTCAACCGCGAGTTCCGGGCGCTCTCCGGCTGCACGCCGACCGAGCTGATCGGCGGGCAACTGGAGCAGCAGCGCACCACGACCCTCGCCGAACCCCGCTGACCGGCGACCGCGCGGGGTCAGCCCTGGTGCACACCGCCGCCGAGGTTCATCACGATCACCCCGATCACGATGATCATCGCACCGGCGATCGTGATCGGCTTGACCGGCTCGTCGAACAGCAGGACGCCGCCGGCGAACGCGCCGACCGTCCCGAGCGCCGACCAGATCGCATAGACCGGGCCCACGTTCAGCGACGTCAGCGCCCGCGCCATGAACCCGAACGAGATCAGGTACCCGGCCACCACGATCAGGGACGGCCACAGCCGGGTGAACCCGTCGGAGGCGCGCATCGCCAGCGTCGCCGTCACCTCGAAGGCGATCGCGAGCCCGAGCAGCACGAACGGCATCAGCGGACCTCGCCGTACTCGGCGGCGATCGCCTCGAAGACCTTCATGTCGGCGTCGAACGGCGAGCCGGGACGCGGCCAGTGCAGCACGATCTCGGTGATGCCCAGCTCGGCGTAGCGCCCGGCGAGGTCGGCGAACGCGCCGGGCGACTCCAGCCACGGCTCCCCGGTGAACCCCGTCAGCAGGACGAGGTCGTCGAGGTCGCGGCCCTCCGCCTCGCACGCGGCCCTGAGGGCGGCGAGCCGGGACCGCACGACGTCGTGCGGCCCGCGGCCCTCGGCATGGCCGGTGGTCACCCATCCGGTGCCGTGCCGGGCGGCGACCCGCATGCCGCGCGGCCCGTTCCCCGCGATGACGAACGGCACGCGGGGACGCTGGACGCAGCCGGGCTCCCCGACGACCTCCCGCGCGCTGTAGTAGGTCCCCTCGAAGGACGTCTCGGGCCCGGTCAGCAGGCGGTCGAGCAGTTCCGCCCATTCGGCGAAGCGGGCGGCGCGCTCGTCCGGCGTCCACTCCGGCCCGCCGAGGACGCCGGCGTCGGAGGCGCGGCGGGTGCCGCCCGACCCGATGCCGACCGACAGGCGCCCGCCGCTCACATGGTCGATCGTCTTGATCGCGTGCGCGGTGGGGACGGGATGGCGGAAGTTCGGCGAGGTCACCAGCGTGCCGATGCGGACGCGGGAGGTGACCGCGGCGGCCGCGGCCAGGGTCGTGTACGCGTCGTACCAGGGGGTCGTGCCCCGCCAGGCGATGTGGTCGTAGACCCAGGCGTGCCGGAACCCCAGTTCCTCGGCGCGCCGCCACAGTTCCCCCGCCTCCGGCCATGACCGCATGGGCCACAGCACGGTGCCGATCCTCGGTGCCGTCTCCCGCTTCTCCGTTCTCATCACCCCATCATGACGTGGTCCGCGCGAGCCAGTGGTGCAGGGCCCACCACCAGTTCGCGGTCCTGGACACCGCCGCGCCGGCCGCCGGATCGGGCAGCGGGCGTCCGGTCAGCTCCCGCAGCCGCCTGATCCGGTACTTGACGGTGTTGCCGTGGACGTGGAGCGCGGCGGCGGCCGGCTCGATCCGGCCGCCGTGGTCGAGGTAGGCCAGCGCGGTCTCCGCCAGCTCGACGTGGAACGGCTCGTCCGGGTCGAGCCCGGGCAGCAGCGCGGCGGCGAGGAGACCGCCCAGCTCCGGCTCGGCCGCGGTGACGGTGAGCAGCGCCAGGTCGGCCAGTTCCCGCATCCCGGTGAGCCCGGCACCGGCGCCGGCCAGCAGCGCCCGGCGCCCGAGCCGGTACATCGGCGCGACCTCGGCGGGACGGGCGGGCGGCGCGGCCACCAGCAGCGGGCCGGGCGGCGCCGGGTCGGGCAGCCGGGCGACGAGCGCGGTGAACCGGCCGTCCACCAGCCCGCACAGGCCCGGCCCGGCGGCGGTCAGCCCGGTCTCCAGCCGCGCCGCCGCCTCCGGGTCGCTGACGTCGGACACCACGCAGTGGTAGGCGCCCGCCGGGTCGAGCGGCGCGAGCACCGGGACGGGCTCGCCGTGCAGCAGCCGCCGGAGCATCTGGACGCGGGCCTCCCTCGCGGTGCGCGCCATCTCCAGTTCGGTGACCCGGTGCGCGTGCACCATCCGGTGGACGAGCGCGGCGGTGATCTCGTCGATGCGGGTCACGCCGTCCAGCAGCGCGGCGTCCGGGACGCCCAGCCGGCGGCCGGCGGCGACGAGCGTCCGGACCAGATGGGTGCGGCCCGCCTGGAAGCCGTCCAGGAACGCCGCGACCGGGACGCCCTGCCGCGCCCGGTCCGAGCCGAGCCGTTCCGCCGCCGCGAGGGCCTCCTCGCCGGGCTCGCCGTCCTCCAGCGCGGCGAGCACCCCGTCCACGAGGGCCCGGACGTGCCGGCGGGTCTCCTCCTCGGGCAGCGCCGCCACCAGCTCCGACCTTCCCCGCGCGGCGCGGACGGTCGCCTCCAGCAGCGCCGGGTCGCGGCCGTACTCGATCAGCGGCCGCAGGAACCGGTCGCCCGTACCGATCTCCATCCCGGCATTCTGGCGTCTCGTTGTCCCGTCCGGACAACCGGGTGCGGAACGGTTGGGCGGTCCCGGTCTAGCCGGCTCTCTCGGCGATGGTGTTCGGTGGGGGGCAGCCGAGCCGAGGAGTGCGCCGATGTCCGACGAGGACGAGTTCCTGGAGAAGCTGCCGACCGACCTGATCTTCCGGCTGCCCCCCTCCTTCGACGACGTGGCGGACGAGCGCCGGCACCGCAAGGAGCGCCTGGCCGCCGCGCTGCGCATCTTCGGCAAGTTCGGCTTCGAGGAGGGCGTGGCGGGTCACATCACCGCCCGCGACCCCGAGCGCACGGACCACTTCTGGGTGAACCCGTTCGGCCTGTCGTTCAAGCACATCAGGGTCAGCGACCTGATCCTGGTGAACCACGAGGGCAAGGTCGTGGAGGGCCGGTACCCGGTCAACGAGGCGGCGTTCGCGATCCACTCCCAGGTGCACCAGGCGCGCCCGGACGTGGTCGCCGCCGCGCACAGCCACTCGACCTACGGGCGGGCGCTCTCCGCGCTCGGCCGGCGGCTGGAGCCGATCACGCAGGACGTGTGCGCGTTCTACCAGGACCACGGCCTGTTCGACGACTACACCGGCGTCGTCACCGACCTGGAGGAGGGCAAGCGCATCGCCGCCGCCCTCGGCGGCCACAAGGCCGTCATCCTGCGCAACCACGGGCTGCTCACCGTCGGCGACACCGTGGACGCCGCCGCCTGGTGGTTCATCACGATGGAGCGGTCCTGCCAGGTGCAGCTTCTCGCCCAGGCCGCCGGGCAGGTCGTGCCGATCGAGCATGACAACGCCGTCCTGACGCACGAGCAGATCGGCAACGACCTGGTCGGCTGGATCAACTACCAGCCCCTCTACGACCAGATCACCCGGGAGCAGCCCGACCTGTTCGAGTAGGGCCCCGCCGGGCGGCTCATCCGGCACCCCGCGTCCCGGCCGGGACCCCGCCATCGGTCATGATCGGGGGATGGACCTGCGTGTTGCGCTGATCGGATACGGCACCGGCGGCTCGGTGTTCCACGCCCCGCTGATCACGTCCGTTCCGGGGCTGCGGCTGGCCGCGGTCGTCACCCGCACCCCGCAGCGGCGGCGGGCGGTCCGGGAGCGGTACCCGGACGTGGAGGTCGTGGACGGCGCGGACCGGCTGTGGGGGGCGCCGGGCGGCTTCGACCTCGTCGTCGTCGCCGCGCCCAACCGGCAGCACGTCCCGCTGGCCCGGACGGCGCTGACCGCGGGCGTCCCCGTCGTCGTGGACAAACCGGTCGCGGCCTCCGTGGCGGACGCCCGCTCGCTGGCCGCGCTGAGCGCCGTCCGCGGGCTGCCGGTGTTCCCGTACCACAACCGCCGCTGGGACGGCGACTACCGGACGGCGTCGCGCCTGGTCGCCTCCGGCGCGCTGGGCGACGTCCAGCGCTTCGAGTCCCGCTTCGAACGCTGGCGGCCCGCCGTCGAGAACGGCTGGAAGGAGAGCACCGATCCCCGCGACGCGGGCGGCATCCTGTTCGACCTCGGCACCCACCTCATCGACCAGGCGGTCGCCCTGTTCGGCCGTCCCGCCCGCATCTACGCCGAGGTCGACACCCGCCGGCGGGGCGCCGCCTCCCCCGATGACGTGTTCGTGGCCCTCACCCACCCCGGCGGCACCCGCTCGCACCTGTGGATGAGCGCGACCGCCGCCCACCTCGGCCCGCGCCTGCGGATCCTCGGCAGCCGCGCGTCCTACACGGTCTCCGGCATGGACCCGCAGGAGGAGCAGCTGCGCGCGGGCCTCACCCCGAAGGACCCCGGCTACGGCATCGCCCCGCCGGAGTCCCACGGCGTCCTCGGCACCCCGGGCGGCGCGGCGCCCGAACCGACCGCCCCGGGCGCCTACCAGGACTTCTACGCGGGCGTCGTCCGCACCCTCCGCGACGGCGCACCGCCGCCCACGACCCTCGCCGAGGCGATCACCGGCCTGGAGGTCATCGAGGCCGCCGCCCGCTCCACCCGCGAACGCACCGTGGTGGAACTCGGCGACGGGTGAGGCGGGCCACCGGTCAGAGCCGGTCAGAGCACGGACACGTGGACGTGGTCGAAGTGGTTCTGGGTGACGCTGCCGCGGTCCTCCATCTGGCGCCAGCCGCCGCTGCCGCGCATGTCGTAGATGCGCTGCTTCCAGATGACGTACTTGATGCCGAGCCGGGACGCGTTGTCGATCACGTACTGGGCGACGCGGTCGCCGTGCGCCTGGGCCGAGGCGCTCGGCATCCGGCCGCCGGTGCTCTCCATGAAGTCGCAGGCGCGGCCGGAGCCGTGGTCCTGCGGGTCACCGGGCCGGGCGCAGCCGATGGTCGGGAACGGGCCGAACTTGCCGTCGACCTCCAGCAGGACCGTGCGCATCCGGGCGGTCATCGAGTTGCCCACGATCGGGGACTTGGCGCCGGTGGCGCCGTCGGGCCGGCCCCCGCCCGCGGGCGCGGGCGCCTTGGTCACCTCGGGCTTGTACTTGGCGAGCAGCTTCTTGACGCGGGCGCGCTGGCCCTCCAGGTCCTCGATCTCCTTCTTGACCTCGGCCAGCTTCTTGTTCGCCGTCTCGTGCGATCGCGCCGCCCGGTCGGTGAGGACCCGGAGGTTCTTGATGCGGCGGCCGTTGTTCTGGCTGAGGTGCTCGATGACGGCGGCGTCGCGGACGGCGGCGACGGGCTCGGCCGAGGAGATGATCGGGACCATGTCGAGCCGGCCGGTCATGTAGGTCGTGGACGCCATCCGGGCGACACCGATGCGGGCGGCGTCGTACTCGCGGTCGGCCTTCGCGGCGTCCGCGCCCGCGCGTTCGGCGGCCTTCTTCGCCTCTTCGAGGGAGACCAGCTCGCCCCGGTACTCCTTGGACAGCTTCTCCGAGCGCGCCTTCAGCTTGGCGTACTCCTTCTTGAGATCCTTCGGCTCCTGCGGGAGACCGGCCGCGCTCCCCGACACCGGGGGCAGCGCCGCCGACACGCCCACCGCGAGGATGAGCGCGGTGAGGCGTCTCGCCGCGGTGCGCCCGCGTGACGTACGGGACGTCCTGCCGTTGGGATCGAGGGCCGCCACAGATTTCTCCTAGATAACAAAGCTCAAGATTGGCGGCACGCTACCACAATCGCCCATTTCACCTCAGACGCTTAGGGGAACACATAGAGTCACTCCCAGGCTACCAAGGGCGGTGCGCCACATACGACTCAGGGGGCGGATCGCCGTACGGCGATCCGCCCCCCGCCCCCGTGGCGCCCCGTCACGGGCTCACGAGTTCCTCCCAGCGCGGGACGCGCGGCTCCCACAGCAGCCGCAGCCCGGCCTCGGAGACCGTCCGGTCCCCCTTGCGGTTGTTGCACCTCCCGCACGCCAGGACGGTGTTCTCCCAGGTGTCCCCACCGCCGCGCGACTGCGGGTGGACGTGGTCGATCGTGTTCCCGCGCTTCCCGCAGTAGCAGCAGCGACCGCGGTCGCGCAGGTACACGCCGCGCTTGCTCCACGGCGGGCGCCTGCCGTGCCGCCAGCGCATCGCGACGTACCGGACGAGCCGCAGGACCCGCGGCACGGGGAAGCGGCCGAAGGTCCGGCCCTCCTCCGCCTCCTCGACGACCGCCACCTCGCGCACCAGCATGCGGATGGCGTGCCGCAGGTCCACCTTTTGTAAGGGCTCGTACGACGCGTTCAGGACGAGCACGTTCACCGGGTCACCTCCTTGCCCGTGTGCCGCTCCCCGCCGGGGTTCGAACCCGGACGCCCGCATCGAGACGTTCGTCCTCCGGCATCCTCCGGAACCCGCACCGGGCGGGCCCCTGTGCGCCATCCCGGCCGAAGAATGTTTCGACGCGGCGTTCTCCCGTTGAACTCAGGGGAAATACTTCGGCAATTATCCGGCCTCCGGGTATTTCCCGGAAGAGCCTCCATAAGAGTGCCTATGCGCGGGTGGCGGCGGCAACGCATTTTCCCGTCCGCTCCCCCGCGCGGGTCAGGGGAGGGCGGGGGTGGGTGCCTGGTATTCCAGGGATTCGCGTTCGAGGCGGAAGCCCAGCTCCTCGTTGACGGCGATCATGTGGGGGTTATCGCCGGAGTTGTCCGTTTCTATCTCGCGGACGCCGGGGCGTTCCCCGGCCAGCCACGCGAGCATCGCGGCCTTCACCCAGATGCCGAGCCGCCTGCCGCGGTGCTCCGGGACGACCGCCGTGTCGTACTGCGCGGCCCGGCCGGCGCAGCCGTGCGGGACGACGATCTCGGTGAACCCCGCGATGACGTCGCCGTGCAGCGCGGCGACGGTGTAGAGGTCATCGCCGCGCCCGGCGACGGTCGCGGCCATCTCCCTGACCCGCCGGGCGTCCCAGGACGCCCCGTCGTACTCGGCGAAGTCGACCATGGCGTGCTTGGCGCGGGCCAGCGCGGCCGCGTGCTCGTCCGGCACCGTGCCCTCCCAGCGGACGAGGCGGTAGCCGGCGGGCCCCTCGGCCAGCAGCCGGGAGATGCGCTCCGGCGGGACGTCGTCCAGCCGCAGCAGCATGCCGCGCAGGGTCAGCACGCACTCGAAGCCCTGCGACTCCAGGAACGGCACGGCCGGGGTTCCGGCGAGGACCTGCGCGATCACGCTGGGGCGCCCGTCGGCGCGCAGCCCCTCGGCGGCCGCGGTGAGCAGCCGGCGGCCCAGCCCGCGCCGCCGGTGCGACGGGCGGACCTGGACGTCGATCTCACCGGGACGGTCCGTGCCGGGTTCGCCGGGGAGCCGGAGCGCGGCCACCGCGGCGAACCGGCCGCCGTCCGGCACGGCCCACAGCTGCTGCCGCGTGCCGGATCCGGCACCGAGCAGTCGCGCGGTCCGGTCCGGGCCGGGCAAGGGGTGCGCGGCCGGATCGGCGGCGTGGACGGCCGCGAGCACGTCGTGCCACTCGCGGATCTGCGCGTCCGTCGGAGAATCGAGCGCGATGACGTCCATCCGCCTTTTGTACCGGATCCCGGCCCGCCGCGACCGGGGCCCCGGGCAAACCCGTGCCGCGAACCGGGGTCAGCCGTCCCCCCGGAACGCCGCCAGGATGCGATCGGCGGCGAGCGCCGGGGTGAGCGTCCCGTCGGCGACCTCCTGCTCCAGCCGCGGCGCCAGCCTCCGGACGCCGGGGTGCTCGCGCAGTTCGGTGAGCAGCCGGTCGCGCACCATCGCCCACGTCCAGCCGACCTGCTGGCGGCGGCGCCGGGTCTCCAGCTCACCGGACGCGCGCAGCCGGTCCTGATGCCCGACGATCTCGGCCCAGACCTCCTCCAGGCCCGTTCCCTCACGGGCGCTGCAGGTCAGGACGGGGGTGGCACGGGCGCGCTCGTCGCTGCGCAGCATCCGCAGGGCGCCCGACAGCTCGCGCGCGGCGCGCTTTGCCGCCATCGTGTACTCACCGTCCGCCTTGTTCACGGCGATGACGTCGGCCAGTTCCAGCACGCCCTTCTTGATCCCCTGAAGCTGGTCGCCGGTACGGGCGAGGGTGAGGAACAGGAAGGAGTCGACCATCTCGGCGACGGTCGTCTCGGACTGGCCGACGCCGACCGTCTCCACGAGGACGATGTCGTATCCGGCGGCCTCCATCACGACCATCGCCTCGCGGGTGGCCTTGGCGACACCGCCGAGCGTCCCGGCCGTGGGCGAGGGGCGGATGAACGCGTTCGGGTCGGCCGAGAGCCGGTGCATGCGGGTCTTGTCGCCGAGGATGCTGCCGCCCGTCCGGGTCGACGACGGGTCCACGGCGAGCACCGCGACCTTGTGCCCCTCCCCCGTCAGGCGTGTGCCGAGCGCGTCGATGAACGTGGACTTGCCGACCCCGGGCACACCGGTGATCCCGACACGCCGGGCGTTCCCGGCGTGCGGGGTCAGCTCCACCAGCAGCTTCTGCGCCAGCTCCCGGTGATCGGGACGGGTCGACTCGACAAGCGTGATCGCCCGCGCGATCCACGCCCGCGACCCGTCCAGCACCCCGGTGGCGTAGTCGTCGAGGCCCGGTTTCACTGTGCGGCGTGCCCCAGCCTGGCGGTCAGCTCGTCCAGCAGGCCGAGCGCCGCGTCCGCGAGGACGGTGCCGGGCGGGAAGACCGCGGACGCACCGGCGGCGCGCAGCTCGGCCACGTCGCCGGGCGGGATCACCCCGCCCACGACGATCATGATGTCGCCCCGGCCGAGCGCCGCCAGCTCCTCGCGGAGCGCCGGCACCAGCGTGAGATGCCCGGCGGCGAGGGAGTTGACGCCGACGACGTGCACGTCCGCCTCGACGGCCTGCCGGGCGACCTCGGCCGGGGTCTGGAACAGCGGGCCCACGTCGACGTCGAAGCCGAGGTCGGCGAACCCGGTCGCGATGACCTTCTGGCCGCGGTCGTGGCCGTCCTGCCCCATCTTGGCGACGAGGATGCGGGGACGGCGCCCCTCGGCGTCCTCGAACGCGGCGGTCGCGGCGCGCGCCCTCTCGATGCTCCTCACCTGCCCGGCCTCTTCCCGATACACACCGGAGATCGTACGGATCTGCGCCGCGTGCCGTCCGTACGCCTTCTCCAGGGCGTCGGAGATCTCGCCGACGGTGGCCTTGGCGCGGGCCGCGTCGATGGCGAGCGCGAGGAGGTTGTGCTCCAGGCCGTGCGGGCGCGTGCCGTTCTCGGCGGCCTCGGCGGCGCGGGTCAGCGCGTCCAGCGCGGACAGCACCGCGGTCTCGTCGCGTTCCTCGCGCAGGCGGCGCAGCTTGTCGATCTGCTGCGCCCGGACGGCGGCGTTGTCGACCTTGAGGACCTCGATCTCCTGCTCGGTGTCCGGGCGGTACTTGTTGACGCCGATGACCGGCTGCCGCCCGGAGTCGATGCGGGCCTGGGTGCGGGCGGCGGCCTCCTCGATGCGCAGTTTGGGCAGCCCCTCGTCGATCGCCTTCGCCATGCCGCCGGCCCGTTCGACCTCGGTGATGTGGCCCCAGGCACGGCGGGCCAGGTCGTAGGTGAGCCGCTCGACGTAGGCGCTGCCGCCCCACGGGTCGATGGTCCGGGTCGTCCCGGACTCCTGCTGCAGGACGAGCTGGGTGTTGCGGGCGATGCGGGCCGAGAAGTCGGTGGGCAGAGCCAGGGCCTCGTCCAGCGCGTTGGTGTGCAGCGACTGGGTGTGGCCCTGGGTGGCGGCCATGGCCTCGATGCAGGTGCGGGCGACGTTGTTGAAGGCGTCCTGCGCGGTGAGGGACCAGCCGGACGTCTGCGAGTGCGTCCGCAGCGACAGCGACTTGGGGTTCTTCGGCTCGAACGTCTTCACCAGCCGCGCCCACAGCAGCCGGGCGGCGCGGAGCTTGGCGACCTCCATGAAGAAGTTCATGCCGATCGCCCAGAAGAACGACAGGCGCGGCGCGAACGCGTCGATGTCCAGGCCCGCCTCGCGTCCCGCGCGGATGTACTCGACGCCGTCGGCCAGGGTGTAGGCCAGCTCCAGGTCGGCCGTGGCCCCGGCCTCCTGGATGTGGTAGCCGGAGATCGAGATGGAGTTGTACTTCGGCATCCGCTGCGAGGTGAACGCGAAGATGTCGGAGATGATCCGCATCGACGGCTGCGGCGGGTAGATGTAGGTGTTGCGGACCATGAACTCCTTGAGGATGTCGTTCTGGATGGTCCCCGCCAGCGCCTCCGGCTTCACCCCCTGCTCCTGCGCCGCGGCGATGTAGAGCGCCAGGACGGGAAGGACGGCGCCGTTCATCGTCATCGACACGCTCATCCTGTCCAGCGGGATCCCGTCGAACAGCTGGCGCATGTCGTAGATGGAGTCGATCGCCACCCCCGCCATGCCGACGTCACCGGAGACGCGCGGATGGTCGGAGTCGTAGCCGCGGTGGGTGGCGAGGTCGAACGCGACCGACAGGCCCTTCTGCCCGGCCGCGAGGTTGCGGCGGTAGAAGGCGTTGGACTCCTCGGCGGTGGAGAACCCGGCGTACTGCCGGATCGTCCACGGCTGCGTCGCGTACATCGCCGGGTAGGGGCCGCGCAGGTACGGCGCGATGCCCGGAAGGGTGTCGAGGAAGTCGAGCCCGGCCAGGTCGTCGCCGGTGTAGAGGGGCTTGACGCCGATGCCCTCGGGCGTGTCCCAGGTCTGGGCGTCGGGGTCGGCGCCGGTGGCGTCGGCGACGGCGGCGCGCCAGCGTTTGGCGGCCTCGTCGGCGGGGGGCGCCGTCCCGAGCTCGATCTCGGTGAAGTCGGGGATCATTCGCTCACTCCCAGATCGTGGAGGGTGGTCTCCAGGACCCCGACCGCGTCGCATCCCGCGTGCACATGGTCGTCGACACCCTCGTAGGTTCCCTTACCCGCGAGCCAGACCTTCACCGCGCCCGCCTCGCGCAGAATCCGCGCGGCGTCCGCGGCCCGTTCCTCGTACAGCCGGTCACTGGAGCAGATGCACGCGACGGCGGCGCCGGACGCCCCGAACTCCTCGGGGGCGCCGCCGACCGTCTCGATCCCGCCCGCCTGGAAGAGGTTCGCGGCGAAGGACGCGCGCGCCGTGTGGACGGCGATGGGCCCGAGCGTCGCCAGGAACACCCGGGGACGGGCGCCGGTGGCCGCGGCGTGGGCGTCGGAGCGGTCGCGGAGGGCCTCGAAGTCCTGCGCGTACGTGACGACCGGGAGGCCGCCGCCGGGTCCGGGCGGCGCCTCGTCCCGCTCGGGCAGTGTCTCGGCGAGGTTCGGGAACTCGCTGACGCCGGTGAGCGGCGCCCTGCGCCGGGCGATGTCCCCGCGGCGCTTCGCCCAGGTCGCGGCGAGCCGATCGGCGACGAGGCCCGAGTCGAGCGCGGCGGCGAGGCCCCCGGCCTTCTCGATCTCGGTGAACCATGTCCAGGCGGCCTGCGCGAGTCCCTCGGTGCGGCTCTCGGCGTACCAGGAGCCGCCGGCCGGGTCGACGACGCGGGCGAGGCTCGACTCCTCCAGCAGGAGGGTCTGGGTGTTGCGGGCGATGCGGCGGGCGAAGCCGTCGGGGAGCCCGAGGCGGGCGTCGAACGGCTGGACGGTGACCGCGTCGGCGCCGCCCGTCCCGGCCGCGAACGCCGCGATGGTGGTGCGGAGCATGTTCACCCACGGGTCGCGGCGCGTCATCATCGCCGCCGACGTCACCGCGTGGATCCGCGCGGCCGCCCCCTCCGCGGCGCCGCTGACCTCGGCGACCCGCGTCCACAGCCGGCGCATCGCGCGGAGCTTGGCGATCGAGCCGAACTGGTCGGCGTTCACCGCGAGACGGAACTCCAACTGCCCGAACGCCTCGTCCACACTCAGCCCGGCGCCGGTCAGGGCGCGCAGGTAGCCGACGCCGGCGGCGACGGCCGCGCCCAGTTCCTCGGCGTCGGAGCCGCCCGCGTCGTGGTACGGGGTGCCGTCGACGGTGATCGCGCGCAGCCTCGGAAACTCGCGCACGCACCGGACGGCCAGGGCGGCGGCCTCGTCCATCGATCCGGGGGCGCCGGTGCGCGCCGCCAGCCCGAGCGGGTCGGCGCCGAGGTTCCCGGACGCGTCCGCCGCGTTCCCGCGCTCGGCGGCCAGCGCGAGGAAGACCTCCGCGGCCTCCGCCGTCGCGGCCCCGGCGTCCAGCACGACGGGCGCGAGGTCGAGCAGGACGCCGCGCAGCACGTCCGGCAGGGCGCGGACGGGCACGCCGCCGTCGCCGAGCCGCAGCCAGACGGACGTGGCGCCGTTCTCCAGGTCGGCGAGGATCGCCTCGCGGGTCACCGCCGGATCGGGGTGCGCGTGCCGCTGCCGGACGTCCCATCCGGCGACGCCCTCCCCCTCGGGACGCACCTCGCGCACGTAGGGGGCGAGACCGGGGCGTCCCGGCGGGGCCTCGTCGCGCGTGTAGAGCGCGGCGATCGGCACTCCGTCGTACGACACACGGGTCAGCAGACCCTCGATCTCGTCGAGGGGGGTGTCGTCGGTCGCCGCGCCGGACCTGCGCAGCACCCCCTTCACCATCTCCCGCCACCGGCCGCGTTCGGCCGGGGGGAAGGCGGCGGCCAGTTCGAGTTCCTCAGGCGGCACCGTCATGTAACGGATCGTAGGTGAGCGGGCGAATCCCGTTCGAGACCGGGTCCCGCTGACCAGAACGCGGCGGGCGGCGTTCCCGGTCCCGGTCCCGCGGCATCGTGCCGGGACGATCTACGAGGTACCCCGGAAAGCTCCATGGCTAGGAACGTTGCTAGAGTTCGGCGTCGTACAGCCCCACCGGATCCTGTGTAGAGGGAAGACCAACGCATGTCGACTGGCAGCCACGCCGGGCGCCCGAAGTCCTGGGTCGCCGTGGCCATCATCTTCATCGGGTTCGTCGTCGGCGGCGTCGGCATCGCCATGGGCCCGAACTGGGCCGTGTTCGGGGTGGGCGCCGCGGTGACCGTGATCGGCGGCATCGTCGCGCTGGCCGTCGACATCATGACGGACGTCATCGTCGACGAGCCCCGGCAGTAGCCGCGTCCGGTGGCACCGATGTTCGGCCGTCCCCCCATCGAGGAGCGAATCGCGGCGCGGCAGCGCGAGCGGGGCGAGCTCAAGCCGGGAAGCGTCTTCCCGCACGGGCCCGCCAAGATGCTGTTCTTCTTCGGCCTCGGCGTGGTCGTGGTCACGCACCTCATCGCGCTGTCGATGTACTTCCTGGACACCGGCCCCTGATCGGCGGGTCAAAAGACGGCCAAGCGACGTCCCCGTCGCGGTTTCCGGTCCGTCCACCAGGTGCGATCGCGGCGGTGGCCAAGTACCGTCGAAGGGACGTGGCCGCCTGCGTCGCCCCCGATCCCGAGGTGGTGGATGGCCCTGCGATTCGGAATCGAGGAAGAGTACTTCGTCGTCGATCCCGTCTCCCGGGAGGTCGTTCCCCGTGCCGCCGCCGTCGTGCGGCGGGCCCGCGCGGCGCTGGGCGAGCGCACCTCCACCGAACTGGTCGAGTTCCTCGCCGAGGCCAAGACCTCGCCGTGCGACGACCTGGACAAGCTGCGTGAGCAGATCCGGTCGATGCGGGCGGCGATGGCGGCCGCGGCGGCGGCGGAGGGCGTCCGGCTCGCCGCGACCGGGACGCCCGTGCTGGGCGCGGTGGTCCCCCCGCCGATCGGCGCCGGCGCCCGCTACGCCGAGAGCCTGGCCGTCTACCGGGGGCTGGACGACGAGCAGAGCATCTGCTCGTGCCACGTCCACGTCGAGATGCCCGACCGGGAGCACGCCCTCCAGGTCGGCAACCATCTGCGGCCGTGGCTGCCGACGCTGCTGGCGCTGGCGGCGAACTCGCCGTACTGGGCGGGACGCGACACCGGGCACGCCTGCTGGCGGGTGATGGCGTGGGCGCGGTGGCCGGTGGCGGGGCCGCCGCCGTTCTTCCGGTCTGCCGCGCACTACGACGACCTCGTTGCGACGCTGCTCGGCTGCGGCGCCCTGATGGACACCGGGACGGTCTTCTGGGACGTCCGCCCGTCGGCGCGGCTGCCCACGCTGGAGATCCGGCTCGCCGACGTCGCCCCGACCGCCGGTGACGCCGCCGTGCTCGCCGCGCTGATCCGGGCGCTGGTGCAGGTGTCGTCCCAGGCGGTGGACGCCGGGGAGCCGGCGCCCGACCCGCCGCAGGAGATGCTGCGCGCGGCCTACTGGCTGGCCGCGCGGGACGGCCTGGCCGGGCGGGGCGTGGAGGTGTGCACCGGCCGCCCTGCCGGCTTCCGGGAACTGGCGGGCGACCTGCTGGCGCACGTCCTGCCCGCGCTGGGCGACACCGGGGACCTCGCGTTCGTCACCCGGGGCGTCCGGCGGCTGCTCGCCGGCGGAACGGGAGCCGAGCGGCAGCGCGCCGCCTACCGCCGCCGCGGCCGGCTGACCGACGTCGTCGACGCGGCGCTGCTGCGGGACCGGTGAGCCGCGGGCGGGCCGCCGCTCCAGAAATACGGCTTTCCCCTTTTCAACCGTTTTCGCCGGTGCCCCACGGGTACCACCGACCTGAGCCGGGCAGTGCCCGGCCACGGGGGATGTACGCACGGGTCCGTCCCGCACGGCCGCTCGCGGGGCGCCCACCCTCGATCGGATACAGGTGAGTGCAGCGACTCGGGACGGAGCGGCCGCGAGATGAGTCTCAGGGAACCGGGCGTGCCGCCCCGGAACCCGTTCTCCCACCCCGCGCTCTTCTACCGCGACGACACCGAGTACCTCGCCGGGACCATCCCGTTCATCCTGGCGGGACGCGCGGCGGGCGAGCTGGCCGCGAACTCCTGCCTGCACGGCGGCGGGGGCGGCACCGCGCGGCTGTGGTCCGAGGACGGCCAGGTCGTCTGCGAGGTCCGCGACGCCGGGACGATCGTCGACCCGCTGGCCGGGCGCCGCCCCGCGTACCTGAGCCCGCACGGAGGCCGGGGCATCCTCCTGGTCAACCACCTCGCCGACCTCGTCCGCGTCCATACCGGCCCGGACGGCACCGCGATCCGCGTCTACCTGCGCAAGCGGGCCGGGCGGCCGACGGCCGAGTCTTGACCCGGCGGCAGGTGTAGCGGACGGACGGCGGGAATGATGCCTGCGCCCGAACTCTCCCGATCGATGTGAGGAACGATGCGTTTTCTCGCCCGTGCTCACCAGATGCCGGCCAGGCTGGCCGCGGGGGCGTTCGTCCTGAACTCGGGCCTGTCGAAGCTCCGGGCCCTGGACGAGTCGGCCGAACAGACCCACGGCATGGCCAAGACCGCCTACCCGTTCCTGGAGTCGCAGGACGCGCGGGTCTTCACCCGCAACCTCGGCCGGACCGAGGTGGCGCTCGGCACCGCGCTGCTGGTGCCCCTGGTGCCCTCGCTGCTCGCGGGCGCGGCGCTCACCGCGTTCTCCGCCGGGCTGACCGGCCTGTACCTGCGGATTCCGGGCATGCGCGAGGAGGGCGGCATCCGTCCCACCCAGCAGGGCATCGTGCTCGCCAAGGACACCTGGCTGGTGGGGATCGGCTGCACGCTCGTCCTGGAGGAGCTGTCCCGGCCGCGCACCGAACGCCGCCGCCGCCGCTGCGCGTGACCCGGACGGGGTCGGCGAACCGCTCTCCACAAGAGATCGACTTCATTGGTCATGGTGCTGTCATGTCCGGAAGCGGCCACCGGGCGCGGGCGTTCGCGCGACGGGACGCGGGCATGGCGGCGGCCCGTTCTTCCGCCCCGTTCCTGATCTCCCCCGCCGAGGACTCCCGTCCCGGTGGCACGCCGCCAAACACGGCTGGCCGAATGCGGTCATGATGCGGGCGCCGTCCGGACGGCTCGGCCGGCCCCGGTTTCCCCGCGCCCGGCTGGGCCGCCTACCGTCGGGAAGGAGCCATTGCACTCCCCTCCGGTGAAGGCGATAGGTGACCACCGATGACCATGGCCGAGACACGGGCGGCGGAGACCCCGCTCGCCCTGCACAGGCCGGGTCCGGCGCGCGTCCAGGACTACCTCCTCGGCGGGAAGGACAACTACTCCGCCGACCGCCGTCTCGCGCACCGGATCCTGGACGTCCTCCCCCAGTCGACCGAGACGGCCCGCGCCGCCCGCGGCTTCCTCGCCGAGGCGGTCCGGCTGCTGGCCGCACGGGGTCTGCGGCAGTTCCTCGACCTCGGCTGCGGCCTGCCCAGGGACGACAACCTGCACCAGATGGCCGCCCGTCACATCGGCGGCACCCGCGTCGTCTACATCGACCACGACCCGCTCGTCATCGCGCACGCCCGCGCGCTGCTGCTCGACGGCGGCAACATCGCGGCGCTGCGGGCCGACCTCCGCGACCCGGACTCGATCCTCGGCAGTCCCGAGGTGCGCAGGCTGATCGACCCGGCCGAGCCGGTGGCGCTGGTGCTCTCCTCCGTCCTGCACTTCCTGCCCGCCGCCCGCGACCTCGTCGCCGGCCTCGCCGCGCCGGCCGCGCCGGGCAGCGCCCTCGTCGTCTCGCATCTCACCGCCGACTTCGCCCCCGCCGCGGTCGCCGAGGCCGCGCACCTCTACCGGGAGGCGAGCGGCGTCCCGGTGCATCCGCGCGGCGGCGCCGAGGTGACGCGCCTGCTCGGACCGTTCCGCCCGCTGCCGCCCGGGGTGACCCCGCTCACCGGCGGGACGTCCCCGAGCGCTCCGCTCATGTACGGGGTCGTCGCCGTCCGCTGAGCCGCCCACCGGCCTGTGGGGTTGGTCACAGCCGACGGCGACAAGGGGCTTTTCCCCGAAAAAATCTCATTTGGGGTTAGAAAAGGTAACGGTCCGGCCCCTATGGTGGCCCGGATGCCGACGAATCCCCTGACTCCCACGGAATCGACCATCGGTGCTCCCCCGGAACGCGCCTCCCGGATGGGCTGGCTGGACGCCCTGCGCGGACTGGCCGCCCTGGTGGTGGTGTTCGAGCACTCCCTGGACGTGCTGCTCCCGGAGATACGCAGAACGGCCAGCCCATGGTTCGATTTCGGCCGGTACGGGGTGTTCGTGTTCTTCCTCGTCAGCGGCTACGTCGTGCCGTTCTCGCTGGAGCGGCGCGGCAGCGTCCGGCGATTCTGGGCCGGGCGGTTCTTCCGCCTGTACCCCGCCTGGTGCGTGTCGCTGACGCTGGCACTGGCGCTCGGGGCGGCCGGCCTGTCCTACGGGCTGCCCCCCGCGCTCGGCGAGCGTCCCTGGGCGTCCGCCCTCGCGCACCTGACAATGCTGCAGGATCTGCTGGGCGTGCCGAACGCCGTCAACGTCCTCTGGACACTGTCGTACGAGATGGTCTTCTACCTGCTCATCACGGCGATGTTCGTCGCCGGCGTACACCGCTCCAGCGCCCGCGCCGCGCTGGGGTTCGGGATGGGCGCGGCGATCCTCGGCGTCGTCCTGCCGTCCGGGCTGCTCGCCTCCCGATGGCCGGCCGGGACGGTCCTCATCGCCGCATCGCTGCTGGCGGGCGGCCTGGCCGCCATGCTCAGCCACCGGCGCGCGGCGCGGCGGGCCGGCGTCGCGGTCGTGGCGGTGCCGGTGCTGGCGCTGCTCGTCCTCAACAGCCGCATCGGTGCCATCGAGAGCCTGTGCATCATCGCCACGATGTTCGCCGGGACGGCCGTCCGCGGCATCCAGGAGGGGCGGCTGCGCCGCCGGCCGACCGTGGCGATGGTCGCGGCCGTGCCCGTCCTCTCGCTGGTGGCGGGCATGCGCGCCCCCACCTCCTGGGCCCTGTACGCCAACCCGAACCCCCTCGGCCCGGACTGGTCCACCGCCGTGGCCGCCGCGTGGCTGACGTTCCTGGCCGGGCTCGCGCTCCGGCACCGCGCCATGCCCCGGTTCCTCGTCTGGCCGGGGCTGGTCAGCTACTCGCTCTACCTGCTGCACCCGCTGGTCATCCAGCTGATCTGGCACGTCGCCGGACGCGACCCGGGCCACCTGCCCGGCGCGGTGCGCGCGGGGTGGGGTGTGGTGCTGGTCGCGGCCGTCCTCGGGTCGGCGGCGTTCACGCACCGGTACGTCGAACGTCCGGCGCAGCGGTTCGGACGGCGGCTGACGGCACGGCACCGCGCCGCCCCGGCGGCCGTCCCGCAGCCCGCCCGGACCTGACCTGACCGGCGGTGACCGTGGGGCGGGTGGTGACAGCGTTCACCTTCTTGCTTAGGGTGAGGCCGGTTCGCCCCCCGCCCCGAGCCGCCGAACGGATACCGGATGACATCAGGGCCCATGCCCGCCGAGCTGCCCGAGCTGCTGCGGCAGCACCTCCAGGCCGCCGTCGCCGAGATGGAGCGGGAGATCCGCGACCAGGTCCCGGAGTACGCGGGCGACGGCGGCGACTACGCGAAACGGGTGGAGCGGACGGTCAGCGCCACCGTCGCGTTCTTCGTCGACTCCGTCGACCACCCGAACGCCGACGCGCGCAAGCTGACCGAGATGTACCTGCGGCTCGGCGAGGAGGAGGCCCGGCAGGGCCGCAGCCTCGACCCCCTGCAGAACGCGATGCGGGTGAGCAGCCAGGTCGCGTGCCGGCGGTTCATCAAGGACGCCTACCGGCTCGGCTGGTCGCGGGAGACGCTCGGCCGGCTGACCGACTCGCTGTTCATGCTGCTGGCCCGGGTCTCCGACGCCGCCGCGCAGGGGTACGCCCGCCAGCAGGGGCGGCTCGCGACCGAGCGGGAGCACCGCCGCGAACGGCTGCGCGACCTGCTGATCGCCGAGCCGTCGCCCGGCCGGGAGGCGATCACCGCGCTGGCGGCCGCGGCCCGCTGGGAGCCGCCGAAGAGCATCGCCCTCGTCGCGCTGCCGGCCGGGGCTCCCGCGGGCGCGCGCATCCTGCCGCCCACCGTGCTGGCCGCCTGGGACGCGCCGCTCCCGTTCCTCGTGGTACCCGACCCGGAGGGCCCAGGTCAGGACCGGCTGCGGCCGGCGCTGCGCAGGCTCGGCACGGCCGCGATCGGGCCGACCGTGCCGCTCGACCGGGGCGCGGTGTCGCTGCGCTGGGCCCGGCACGCACTGACGCTGGCCGAGCGGGGCCTGCTGCCGTGCGACACGCCGGTCCGGTGCGTGGACCACATCGCCTCGCTGGCCACGTTCGCCGCGGACGAGCTGGTCGGCGCGACCGCCGAGGCCGTTGTCGGGCCGCTGCTGGCGCTGCCCCCGGCGCGCCGGCAGCCACTCGCCGAGACGCTGCTGACCTACCTGCAGTGCGGCGACAACGCGGTGATCGCGGCGGAGCGGCTGCACATCCACGAGCAGACCGTCCGGTACCGGCTGCGCCGTATCGCCGAGCTGACCGGCGGCCGGTTCTCCGGGCTGGACGGGCGGCTCGACCTCATGCTGATGCTGAGCTGGCTGGTGCGGTCCGGCCGCGCCGAGCGGACCGCCTAGCCCCGGTGAGCCCGCCGAGCAGGAGCGCGCGTCGGGTGATCAAGAGGGGGGTCCTTCCCGGCAGGGTCGGTCGGGGGGTTGGACGCCGCGGAGCGGGCGGAGGTTCTCTTCGCGTCCGGCGCGCGGGTCGGGCCGGCGCTCGCCCGCCCGTGCGGTGTGCGCGGACCGCGACAGCAGCGCCACCCCGGCGGTCAGCAGCACGGCGCTGACCGAGACGGCGGTGAACGCCGCGGCGGTCCGGGGCGGCAGCGTCGCGAACGCGAACGCGGCCACCAGGTAGGACGCGATGGGGTTGGTCATCGTCATCGCGGTCATCGCGGCGGGCAGCGCCCCGGCGGCGAACGCCCGCTGCTCCAGCACCAGCCCGAGCAGCGTGCTGCCCGCGAGCGCGTAGCCCGGCCAGTCGGCGGCGGTGGCCGCGACACCGCGGTCGACGAGGTCGGCGGTGGTGAGCTTGATCAGCACGGCGGTGGCCGCGAAGCACAGCCCGGCGCACACGCCGAGCAGCGCCGCCCGCACCGGCCCGGCGCGCAGCCACGCCGCCCGGGACAGCACGGCGACGAGCGGCGCGGCGATCAGGCCGGCGATGAACAGCCGGGACCGGGACGGCTCGCCCTCCGGCGGGATGGCCCCCGGCACCGTGAACAGGACGGCGAGACCCGCCGACACGGCGGCGCCGCCGAGCAGGTCCGTCCGGGCCGGGCCGCGGCCCGTGCCGACGGTGCCGAGGGCGATCGTGAAGACCAGCTGGGTGACCAGCAGCGGCTGGACGAGGGCGGTGGAGCCGAAATGCAGCGCGGTCGCCTGCGCGCAGAAGCCGGCCAGGTTCACCCCCCACCCGGTCAGCCATACCGGGTCGCGGACGAGCCGGCGGATCAGCCCCTGCGCGGCGCTCGCGTCCGAGCCGCCGCGCACCACCCGCCGCGCGGCCCGGTACTGCAGCGCCGCCGCGGCGGCGAACAGGAACGCGGCGAGCAGGCTGAAGCCGACCGACCAGGCCATCAGGCCGTGCCGCTCTGCGCTCCGCTGCCCGTGGGGACGGCCGCGGCCAGCCGCTCGAACGCGCGCAGCAGGCCGCCCGGGAACCCGGCGCTCTCGGGCAGCACCCGCGGCTCGGCGGTCACCGACACGTGCAGCGCCCCGTTCCAGCTCAGCGCGCCCACCGCGAACGGCACACCGCCGGCGAGCGGCAGGATCGGGTGGACGTCCCCGAGCGGCGCGCCCGCCAGCGACATCGGCAGCGGCGGTCCCGGCATGGTGGACACGATGCCGCCGAAGGACCCGGCCCGGTGGATGCCGCGCGCGGCGCGCGCGTGCAGCGGCGGCGGCAGCGCGCCCATCAGCCGCAGCACGGCGGTGCCCGCCACCGCCCGGCCGGATCCGCGGCGCCGCTCCGCCGCGTCGTGCACGGCCGCGAGCCGGTCCCGGACGGGCATCCGGCCGACCGGGACGTCCAGCCGGAGCACGGCGGTCAGGTTGCCGGGCACGGCGGTGCGGCCCCGGCCGGGCGGCGCGGGGGCGCGCAGCGTCATCGGGACGGCGGTGCGCAGCGGCCGGCCGTCCACCCGTTCGCCGCGCCGTTCCAGCACGTCCGCGACGAGCTCGCCGACCAGCGCGAGGAGCACGTCGGCGACTGCGACACCGGCCGCGCGGGCGACCGCCCGGACCCGGTCGAGCGGCAGCGTGGCGGTGCCGAAGGCGCGTTCCGGGCCGAGCGTCCCGGTGACCGAGACGGTCCGGGCGGTGCCGTCGAGGCCGAGCAGGACCAGGCCGGGCAGGACGGCGGCGGCGCGGCGGAGCCCGCGGGGGCCGCGCACCGCCGCCTCCGGCAGCGCGGGCTCCAGGAGGGCGCGCAGGATGTCGATGACGCCGGTGCCGTCCACGAGGGCGTGGTGGAACAGGACGACGGCGGCGTCGGGGCCGCCCTCGCGGCGGACGAGGAAGAACCGCCACGGCGGCCGGTCGCGGTCCAGCGGCTCGGCGATCAGCCGGGCGACGAGGCCGTCCAGCGCGCGCCGTCCGCCGGACGCCGGCAGGTCCACCTCCTGGACGTGCCGGCGCAGGTCGACGTAGCCCGCCTCCACCCAGCGCGGGCGCCGGAAGGCCCCGCCGGAGCGGACCCGCTGCGTCAGCCGCGGCAGCCGGGGCAGCCGCTCGGTGATGAGGGCGCGCACCCGCTCGGCCGGCGGCCCGGGCCCGGCGAACTCGGCGACCCCGCCCACGACCTGCGGGACGTCCCGGCTCTCGACGTACAGGAAGAAGGCGTCGGCGGCGGCCATCCGCTGCTGCCGTCCCGGCCGCGGCGGGTCGTCCCGGCGGCCTCGCAGCAGGCCGGCGCGCACCCGCTCGGCGACCGCCGCCGCCGGGATGAGCAGCAGCCCGCCCGGGATGTCCACCACGTAGTGCGCGGACGTCGCGACGATCACCAGCCCCGTCACCGCGAGGTGCGCGGCGCAGAGCCAGGTGAAGAAGGCACCGCACCGCGCCCGGACCGCCGCCACCCCGATCCACGCGACCCAGCCGATGTGCAGGCTCGGCATCGCCGCGTACGGGTTGGCGCCCGCCGACACCATCCCGGTGCCCCACGTGGCCGGCGGATGGTGGTGCGCGATGATGTCGGCGTACCCCTCCCCCGGCAGCAGCCTCGGCGGTGTCGTGGGCCAGAGGGCGAAGCAGCAGATCGCGATCAGCGTCACGAGGATCAGCATGTTGCGCGCCCACGCGTAGACGGGGCTGCGCCGCCACCACAGCCAGCCGAGGAACCCGAAGGTGCCGATCACGTACGTCGTCGCGTACTCCCAGGCGGCGACCGCGCCCAGCCATCCGTGCCGGACGAGCAGGTCGTTCAGCGGACGTTCGGCGTCCAGCCGGGCCCACTGCTCGAACTCCAGCAGCGCGCGCCCGTGCGCGTCGCTGGCCGCGCGGTCCCCGCTGAAGGCGTGTGTGAAGACCAGGTAGACGACCAGGACTCCCAGCGCGGTGACGATCTCGCGGGCGGCCGCCGCGGCCCGCCCCCCGGCCTCGTCGCCGGTTCCGGCCGCGACCGGCTCGCCCCCGATCACGACGCCCCTCCCGCATCGCGCATCGCTCCACCCCCCACCGATCATCCTCCCCACGATCGGCCCGGGCGACCATGAACCACCGGTTCCTTTCACTCCTACCCCCGGTCCGGCGCCTTGGCGCGGTCGCCGCCGCCGGCATCGCCGCCGGCGCGGACGTCCCGATACGCGCCGTGCCCGTGCCGCCGGTAGGCTGTCGGCGATCTACGGGCGGCCGCACCGGGGCGGCGCGAGGCCCCCGGGGCATTCCCGAACGGAGGTGGAGTCATGACGCAGGCGCCCGTAGGCCGGCTACCCGGCACCCTGCCACTGCCCGACCGGCTGCTGGCCGTGGCGACCCGCATGTTCGCCGAGAAGGGCTTCGAGAACACCTCGGTCCAGGAGATCGTGAACGCCACCGGCGTCACCAAAGGGGCCATGTACCACTATTTCGGCTCCAAGGACGATCTCCTCTACGAGATCTACCACCGGCTCCTCGGCCTGCAGATGTCCCGCCTGGAGCAGATCGCCGACGGCCCCGGCACCGCCGAGGAACGCCTCCGCGCCGCCGCCGTCGACGTCCTCAACACCTCGTTCCTCTACCTGGACGACTTCACGGTGTTCTTCCGCTCCACGCACCTGCTCTCGCGCGACCGCCGCGAGGCCGTCCGCGCCGAACGCCGCCGCTACCACGAACGCTTCCGGGCCCTCGTCGAGGAAGGCCAGCGTGAGGGCGGCTTCCGCACCGCCACCCCCGCCGACATCGCC
>NZ_BCQQ01000100.1 GCF_001552155.1 Actinomadura formosensis NBRC 14204
CCTGGGCATGACCGACCACCCGGTCATCACCTTCACCTCGACGGAGGTGGAGCAGACCGACGACACCAACTTCAAGGTCACCGGTGACCTCAGCGTGCGGGGTGTGACCAAACCGGTCACCGTTGACGTGCAGTTGACCGGCGGTGCGAACGGCGTGCGGGTCGGCTTCAAGGGCGGCGTCACGATCGACCGCAACGACTGGGGCGTGAACTGGAACGCGGTGACCAAGGTCATGATCAGCCCGAGTGTGACAGTGGAATTCGAGGTCGCGGCGATCCGAAGACGGTCCTGACAGGGCACGCCTCTGCCCGACCGGCAACCGCCCACCGCTTGCCGTCACCGAAGTGATCGAATGGGCCGGGGCGATCGAGCCGTCCGGCCTCGCCCTAGGCGCACCGGCCGTCATGTCTCGCGTCGCCGCGTGCGGGAACAGCGGACCCTGGAACTCCGATGCCCGATCGGGTCATGTCAGGCGTCGTGGACGGGGAAGTCGGTGTACCCGGCCGCGCCGCCCCCGTACCAGACGCTGCGGTCAGCGGAGGCCAGGGGCGTCCCGGTCGCCATCCGCTCGACGAGGTCGGGGTTGGCGATGAACGGCCGGCCGAAGGCGACAAGGTCCGCCAGCCCGGATTCGAGGGCCTCCTCCGCCCGTGCCACGTCGTATTGATGCGCCACGGCGATCGGCCCGGTGAAACGGTCGCGCAGCGCCTTGCGGAATTCCAAGTCCGGCCGGGCGAGGTCGTCGAACGACGCGTCCGCCTCGGCCAGGTGCAGGTAGGCGATGCCCATCTCGTCCAGCCAGTCGGCGCACCGGAGCAGGGTGCCGGTCATCTCGGGGTCGTCGGCGTCCGCGTAGCCGATCCGGGGGCTCACCCGCAGGCCCACCCGGGCCTCGCCGATGGCATCGGCGACCGCTTCGACCACCTCCCGCAGGAACCGCCCTCGCGATTCCCGGCCGCCCCCGTAGGCATCGGTGCGGCGGTTGGTCGTGGCACGGAGGAACTGGTCGATCAGGTAACCGTTCGCGCCGTGGAGTTCCACGCCGTCGAAACCGGCCCGGACGGCCCGGACGGCCGCGTCGCGGAAGTCGCCGACGATCCGCCGGATGTCCGCGACGTCGAGTGCGCGGGCTTCGTCGCACTGGACCGTTCCGGTCCAGCCGTCGGGGCGGGCGACCCACACGGAGGCGGGAGCGGTCTGACGCGACGGCGCCACCGGCCCGCCGCGGGATGTCTCGCGACAGGCCAGCCGTCCCACGTGCCAGAGTTGCATGACGATGCGGCCGCCCCGCCCGTGCACGGCTGACGCCACCTCCGCCCAGGCGCGCTCCTGCTCGTCGGTGTGGCACCCCGGAGTCTGCGAGTAGCCCTTGCCCTCCAGCGAGATGTTCGTCGCCTCGGTCACGATGAGGCCCGCGGACGCGCGCTGCGCGTAGTACGCGGCCGCCTCGGGTGAGGGGATCCCCTCGGGTTCACTCGCGCGTGCGCGTGTCATCGGCGCCATCACCACACGGTTCGCCAGCGGAATCCCCCCGCGCAGTTCCAAGGGCGTGAACAGGCGTAGCGCCGCGGGGTCTGACATGCCATCTCCTTGATAGTGGACTTCGGCGTGATGGTGTCGCCCGGATCTCACCCGGCCGCGACCACCTTCGCGCCCGGGTTGCCGTCGTCGTCCACACGGGCGCCACCGATGTGCTCGCCACCGTCGACGGGAACGATGACTCCGGTGATGGCCCGCAGGTCCGGGCGGGCCAGCATCGTCACGGTGTCGGCGACGTCGTGGGCCGTGGTGAGCGTCCCGCGTGGAATCCTGCGTTCGAAGTGCGCGCGCCGGTTCGGGTCCGCCAAGGTCCGCGCGACCAGCGGCGTCTCCACCACCCCCGGTGCCACCGCGTTGACCCGGATCCCGTGCGGAGCCAGTTCCAGGGCCGACGCCTTCGTCAGCATCGCCACCGCGCCCTTGGAGGCCGCGTAGTGGGAGAGGCCCGCGGTCGAGATCGACTGGCTGTTGATGGACGCCAGGTTGACGATCCGCCCGGGGGTGCCGCGCCGCACCATCGACCGCGCCGCCGCCTGCGTGCAGACGAAGACGCCGGTGACGTTGACGTCCAGGACGCGCCGGAACTCGGTGACGTCGAGGTCCAGCAGCCCGATCTCGGAGATCACTCCGGCGTTGTTCACGAGGACGTCGACAGGACCCAGGTCGCCCTCCGCGGCTTCCAGGGCGCGCGCGACCGCCTGCGGGTCGGTGACGGCCGCCTCGTACCCGCGGATACGCGCCGGCCCGCGGGCTTGTGGCACCCGGTCCAGGTCCTGCCGCCGGAGCTCGATGACGGCGACGTCGTACCCGTCGTCCGCGAGCCGTTCCACGACGGCGGCGCCGATTCCGCCGGCACCACCTGTCACCACGGCAACGCCCATTCTCATTCCTCCACTTCCGCGAAATCTGTGTTCGCCCTGCTGACGGCCTGCAGCAAGGCTCGCTCAAGCAGGGGACGAGTGAGCCGCCGCCGGTACCAGGCACTGCCGCGCACGTCGTCGATCGGCGAGATGGCCTCCTGCACGGCCTCGTCCAGAGCGGCCGCCGAGTGGATCACGGAGGCGGGCTCCAGTCCGTTGAGGCGGTCGCCGACCGGCACGAGGATCGGTGTGGGTCCTGCGCCGCTGACAGCGACACGGGCACGGACGACATGTCCGCGGGAGGTGTGCAGCACGACGGCGACGCCGACCGTCGCGAGATCCATCGACCGGCGTACGGTCGCCCGGCAGTAGGCGCCGGAGGACGAGCTCCGGGGCACCTCCACGTATTCGAGCACCTCGCCCGGGGCCAGGTCGGTGCGGCCGGGGCCGTGGAAGAAGCGCGATGCCGGGATCCTGCGCTGACCGGAGGCCGATCGCGCGACCATGACCGCGTCGCTCGCCAGCAGGCCCGCGAGCGTGTCGCCCGAAGGCGAGGCCCGGCAGACGTTGCCGCCGATCGTCCCGCGGCGTCGGGTCTGGCCGGACCCGATCAGCCCGGCACCGTCCACGATCGCCGCCCAGCACGGGTCCGTGACCCGGGCCAGCCGGGCGAGTGCGCAGGCCGCGCCGATCCGGAGGTGATCACCCGTGTCCGCCAGGACGGTGAGCTCGGGCACGCGTGTGATGTCGACGATCACCTCGTGCCGGATCGCCCCCGCCGCGTAGAGGGGGACGAAGTCCGTCCCGCCCGCTATCACGCCCGCGCCCGCCCCGAGCAGCTCCAGCAGCCGGTCCAGGTCGGTGGCGCATTCCAGGTCCCGCATCATGTGGCCTCACCGCTCCGGATCGTTGCCGGCGCCAGCCCGGCCATCAGCCGGAGGACGGTCTCAGGGGTCATGGAGCACGACGCGGGCTGCACGCCGATCGCATCACGGACCGCGGAGCCGATCGCGGCGGCACCGGGGATCGCCGGCGCCTCCCCGATGCCCTTCAGACCGCGGTAACCCTCGCTGCCCGGGTGCTCGGTGACGAAATGGACGTCGATGGTCTCGGGCACGTCCAGGATCGTCGGCACCCGGTAGTCGTGCAGGTTCGCGTTCACGACCCGGCCCCGGTCGTCGCTCACGATCTCCTCGCTCAGCGCGTAGCCCAGTCCCTGCACGACGCCGCCGTGCACCTGCCCCCTGGCTCCGTGGGGATTCAGCACGGGGCCGGTGTCGTGGACGGCGGCGTACCGCTGAACCTCGACGGCCCCGGTCGCGAGGTCGACCTCCACCTGCGCCGCGTGACAATGAAAGGTGGGTTCGTTGAAGGCGCCCACCCAGCCGGACACGCAGCCCGGGTCGTGCTGGACGGGGGAGGGCTGGAAGCGGCCGTTGGCGGCGACCGGGCCGCCGGTGTCCATCGCCGCGGTGATGACCTCGGCGAGCGGCTGCGCCAGCTGCTCGATGCCGCGGACCCGCACGGTGCCGTCCCGGAGTTCGCAGTCCTGGACCGCGATCTCGTGGTCGTGCGCGTACTGCCGCAGCAGCACCTCGCGTACCTGGGCGGCGGCCGAGGCGATCGCCGTCCCGACACCGTAGAGCGTGCGGCTGCCCTGTGAGCCGTGGTCGACCGAGCCCCGGTCGGTGTCGCCCGCGGACACCAGGACGTCCGCGTTGTCGATGCCCAGCTCGTCGGCCACGATGGCGGCGAGCGTCTCGGAGACCGCGCCCGTGCCGATCTCGGTCGCCCCGGTGATCACCGTGGCCGTGCCGTCCTCGTTCATGGTCAGGGTGGCGGCGGATCCGACGGGCGAGACGGTCCAGATCGCGCACCCCAGGCCGTACCCGCGTGCCTTGCCGGGCGGTGGCGGCTGCGCCTCGCCCCGCCAGGTCGCAAGGTACTCCCGGCCTCGCCGCAGGACCTCGGCCATGGCGGGGTCGCGCATCACCTGCCCGGTCGGTCCCTCGTGGCCCTCGCGCAGTGCGCACCGCTCGCGCAGCTCCAGCGGGTCGATCCCCAGGCGTTCGGCGATGTCGTTCATGTGCGCCTCGACGGCGTACGACATCTGCGGTCCGGACGGAGCGCGGAAGGAGCCGGTCGGGACCGTGTTCGTGTAGACCGATCCCGAGACGATGTCCACGGCACCGACCTGGTAGGGGCCGCATGCCTGCAGGGCCGCCACCGAGGCGACCGGCGGGATGTCGTAGGCGTAGGCGCCGCTGTCGAGAAGGATGCGGGCACGCCGCGCGAGGATGTCGCCGTCGGCGGATACCGCGGACACGAGCTCGACCCGGGAGTTCTCCCGTGGTGCCGGGGTCTGGAACTCCTCTTCGCGGCTGCACAGCACGCTGACACGGCACCCGGTGTGCCGGGCGAGGACCGCGGCGATCGGGGCCATGCCCAGGTGCAGCTTGCCGCCGAACCCGCCGCCGAGGGTGGGCACCCTGACCGAGACGCGGTTCAGCGGCAGGCCGAACAGCTTGCTCAGGCCGGCCCGCACCTCGAACGGAGCCTGGGAGGTCGTGGTGACCGAAAGCCGGCCCTGGGACCACTCCGCGGTGGCCGCGCGCGGTTCGATGTACGCCTGGTGGACGCGGTGCGAGTCGACCACGGTGGTGACGATGACGTGGGCGCGCGCGAAGGCGCCGTCCACGTCGCCCCGAAGGATCCGGCTGCTCTCGGTGTGGTTGGGCCGGTCGTCGTGAACCCGGCGAGCCTCGTCGAGGGCCGCGGCCCGCAGGTCTACGACGGCTTCCTTTTCCTCGTACGACACCCGCACGGCCTGCGCGGCGGCCAGGGCGACCGTCCGGCTCCCGGCCGCCACGAGCGCGACGGGCTCGCCGACGTAGCGCACCCGGTCGCGGGCGAGCAGCGGCTCGTCCTCGACGAACAGCCCCTGCAGACCGGACGGGACGTCCCGCGCGGTGAGGACGGCCACCACCCCGGGCAGTTCCCGGGCGCGGGAGGCGTCGATGCCGGCGATGCGGCCCGCCGGGACGGCCGAGCGGACGACGGCGCCGTGCAGCTCCGCGGACCCGGCCAGGTCGTCGGTGTACCGGGCCGTGCCCGCCGTCTTGCCCGCGGCGTCCAGCCGCGTGAACTCCGTGCCGAGCCTGCTCATGACGTCCGTGCCTTTGCGTCGTCCCGGAACCTCTGAGCGGCCTGGCACACGCCGTCGGTGATCCCGATGTATCCCGTGCAGCGGCAGATGTTGCCGGCCAGCGCCCCCTTGACCTGGTCGCGGGACACCTCGCCCCCGCTGTGCTCCAGCAGGGCGGTGGCCGACACCACGATGCCGGGTGTGCAGATACCGCACTGGACGCCGCCGCAGGCGACGAGCGCCTCGCTGGTGGCACGTCCCGCAGGGGTCGTCACGACATCCTCGACCGTACGGATGCGGCGCCCTTCGCACTGCCGCGTGAAGACGATGCAGGAGCACACCGGCTCGTCGTCGACGAGCACCGTGCACGCCCCGCAGTCGCCGGTGCCGCAGCCGACCTTGGTGCCGGTGAGGCCGAGACCTGTGCGCAGCGTGTCGACGAGGAGGGTGTCCGGAGCCGCGTCCAGGACGTGCGCGGTGCCGTTGACGACCAGCGTGGTGGCCCGGGGAACCAGGTCCCGGGAGCCGGACGGGGCGTTCGGCAAGCCGCTCACCGCCCCTCGGGACGGTTGAGGATCGCGGCGTACGTCTCGTCCGTGGAGCCGATGAGCCGGCGCTCGCGGATGTAGGGCAGCGGAGTCGCCGGGTCCTGCGCGTCGATCTCGCGGGCCAGCCGCGCGCCGTCGAACACCGCGTCCGCGAGCAGCATGCGCGGGGCGACGCAGTCCCCGATCTGGTAGACCGCCTGCACCTCCGCACCGGGGTCCGCCTCGTGCAGTTCGCGCACCTGCTTGAAGTAGGAGTCGAGCGGAACCCGCTGGGTCGCCAGGACGAGGGCGTCGGACTCCCACTCCAGCTCGCGCTGTTCGGCGATGTGGTCGTGGGCGCGCACGACGCCGCCCTCGAAGGCGCTGATGATGTGCTCGGAGCGGACGGTGACGCCGAGACGCTCCAGCATCGGCCGCATGTGCACGTTCTCGCCGGTGAAGTCCATGTACGGCGACGAGTGCCCGAAGTTGGTCACCAGCGTGACCTCGTGGCCGTCGCGCCGCAGCTTCTCCGCGAGGCTGGATCCCATGAAGTAGCCCTCGGTGTCGTACACGGTCACCCGCCGGCCGGGGACGGGCTTGCCGTCACGCAGTACCTGCTCGGGCGTCAGGACGTCGGGCCGCGAGCCGGTGACGCCGGCGATCGGCTGGTGGGTGATGCCGTTGATGCCGGTGTCGACCCACTGCGCGCCCACGGCGACGATGACGATGTCGGCCCCGTACTCGTAGGCGTCCCGCGGCGAGAGCCGGGTGTTGGTGATCACCTGGACGTTCGGCAGCTTGCCCAGCTGGGCCTTGCGCCAGTCGATGACGCGGCCCCAGGCGCCCATCCCGGGCAGCCCGGCGATCCACCGCACGTGGCCGCCGAGGTCATCGGACGCGTCGACCAGATGCACGCCGGCCATGCCGCGCTTGCCGAGGGTGACGGCGCACTCCAGGCCGGCGGGTCCGGCTCCGACGATCAGGACGTTCTTGGCCTTGTTCCGCGCGGGCGGGATGACCTCGGGGTTCCAGCCGCGCCGGTACTCCTCGCCCGCCGCCGAGTTCTGCGTGCAGATCAGGTGCCAGCGCGCGTTCACCCGCGACACGCAGACGTTGCACCCGATGCACTCGCGGATGTCGTCGAGACGACCCTCCTCGATCTTGCGCGGGATGAACGGGTCGGCGATGGAGGGGCGGGCGGCGCCGATGATGTCCTGCTGGCCGCTGCGGACGACCTCGACCATGGTGTCCGGGCTGGTGAAGCGGCCGACGCCCACGATCGGCTTCGCGGTGTGCGGGCGGATCTTGGAGACCCACGCCTGCTGGAAGTTCTCCGGGTAGAAGCGGGACGGACCGGCGTCCTTGATCCACAGTTCGGCGTTCTCGCCGCCGACCTGCACGTCCCAGAAGTCCACCAGGTGGTCGGCCAGTTCGACGAAGCCGACTCCCTCCTCGTCGACGCGGATGCCGCCGTCGCCCTCGTGCAGGGAGTCGATGCAGAAGCGCGCCGCGATGACGACGTCGTCGACCGCCTCGTGCACCTGCTCGAGCGTCTCCAGCCAGAAGCGCGCCCGGTTCTCCAGCGAGCCGCCGTACTCGTCGGTGCGGTCATTGTGCAGCCGCATGAGGAACTGCACGGGCAGTGACGCCGACTCGCCGCCCCAGATGTTGAGGATGTCGAAGCCGGCGCGCTTGGCCCGCCGGGCGGCGGCGACGTACTGCCGCTGTACCTCGCGGATATCCCGCTTGTCCATCTTGATGACCGAACCGAGCCATCCGGCCTCCTCCAGGCGGTCGGTCAGGTGCCGCCCCGGCATCCGGCTGTCGAACCCGGTGAGGAACGCGCCTCCGGCGTGCAACTGGATCCCGGCGAGCGCGCCGTGCTCGTGCGCCTTTTCCACCAGCAGCGACCAGTTCCGGATGTCGTCGTCGTCCCAGATGCGGGACGGCGTCATCTGCCCGGCCCAGTCGAACTCCGGTGCGATCGTCGTCGCCTCGGTGTTCACCACCGCCCAGCCGCCCTCGGCCTTCATCGCGCGATGGTGCGCGTTGCCGCCGGGGAAGACGTCACCGAAGCCGGTGCAGTGCGGGGCCTGGTAGAAGCGGTTCTTCATCGTCCGCGGACCGATGCGGACGGGTTCGAAGAGAACGTCGTACTGCGCGGGGCGAGACATGGGTGTTTCCTCTCGGTGGCCGGCTACGGCGGCGCGCCTGCAGACCTGATGCTCGTATTGTGAATATCTGCTCGTAGAGTGACTGCGTGGGATGGGGGATGTCAAGGGGAGGCGGGGCGGCCCGTCTCCGGCTGCTCGGGGCGGGTCGGCGGATGGAGCGGGCAAGCGTCGCCGGCCCCCCGCCAGGACGGATCGGCGACTGGCCCCCACCGGGCACCGGGCGCGCGATCGACCCGATGACCAGCCACAACGAGGCTATGCGGCCATCGCGGGTGCGGGCACGCGCCGCACGGGACCGTGCCTCACGGGCACGCCCTGCCGCCGTCCATCCGGGGACGGGTCACGGGTGCGCGATGCCGTGGGTCCTCCCGGCGGGTGGGGGAGGACCTGACGTCAGTCCCCGAACTGGTCGAGCTGCCGGGCGCGCTCGCCGATGTCGCGTGCGGCGTCGAGCAGCATGGGCGCCAGCTTGCCGTCCACCTCGTCCTCCGGCAGCGGCCGTGCGATGGACAGGTTGATGGCGGCGATCGGCTGTTCGCCCGTGCCGAGGACCGGCACCGCGATGCCCCGGACGCCGACCGCGACCTCCTGGTCGTTGAAGGCGTAGCCCTTCTCCCGGATCCGCGCGAGCTCCTCGCGCAGCTCCGCGCGATCGGTCATCGTGTACGGGGTGAGCCGGGGGAAGTCGGAGTTCGAGAGGATCTCCTCGACCTGGTCGTCCGGCATGAACGCGAGCATGGCGCGCCCCAGCGAGGAGACGGCCATCGGCAGCCGGCTGCCGACGACCAGCCGCAGCGCGAGCAGGTCGTCGTTGAGCAGTCTCGCCACGTAGACGATCTCGGACCCGTCCGGTATGGCGAGGTTGACCGTCTCGCAGGTGTCGTGCCGCAGGGCCTGCAGCCGGGGCATGGCCATCTCGACCAGGCCGCGTCCGCCGAGGGCGGCCTGGGCCAGCGAGAGCACCTTCAACCCCGGCCGGAACGTGCTCTGCCGGATCTCTTCCAGATAGCCGAGGCGGCGCAAGGTCTGGCAGAACCGGTAGGCGGTCCCCCGGTTGAGCCCGGTCAGGCTCGCGATCTCGTTGGTGGTCAGCGTTCCCCGGCGTTCGTCGAACAGTTCCAGGATCGACAGTGCGCGGGCGACGGACTGGATGCCACCGTCCCCGGCCGTTTTCGGGCCGGAGTTCGTATCGCGAGCCACGGTCGGAGCATACTTCAACTCGTCCACGGGGGAGCCCTTTCCCAAGGATGTCGTGACCGGCTGGAAGAACTGGAGCCATCACCGGTCAGGCGCTCACCGGCCGGCCGCGGAGCTCCGCGGTGCGGGCACTGTCGAGCGCACCGTTCTCGCCCAGCGCCACGCCGTACACCTCGGCTGCCCGCTCCGGTGAGATCCACCCCTCGGCCACGTCCTGCCGCACGACCTCGGCGGGACGTTCGCGCGGGTCGCCGTACCCGCCTCCGCCCGCGGTGACGGACACGATGGTCTCGCCGTCCGCGAGTTCGATGATGCCCTGCGACCCGAGCGGGTGCAGGTTCCCCTGGGCGTCGCGCCGGTAGTGCTCGCTGGGTCCGCCGGGCAGGCCGCCGCGGATGCCCTGGGCCGGGTTGACCGCCCCGTCGGTCCCGTAGGCGACCGACAGCGTCGTCCCGACCGGACCGTATTCGACGTAGGCCGACGGTGCGCCGCGGAAGCGGCCCGCGCCCTCGGTGTCCCGCACGAGCTTCTGCGTACGGACGCGGATCGGGTGCGCCGTCTCGGCGCCCTCGACGCTGTCGCGCCGCAGCATGCCACCGCAGCCGACGTGGAAGATCGTGAGCCAGCCGTCGGTCCACGGGGTGCCGGCGCCGCCGGTGACGGCCAGGAAGATCTGGTTGACGAAGTTCTTCCCGTTGCGCGGGTCCGTGCCGGACACGACCGCCGCCGCGGCCGGGATGACCGCCCCGCACTCGGCCATGCCCACGTCCTCGGCGAACGACGCGAACGCCCGCTGGACCATGTTGGACACCCGGTCGGCGAGGTTCGTGGTCGCGGCCGAGCAACTGTGCGGGTGCGACGGGACGCCCACCGCGCAGTTCTCCCGCAGCGCCACGTTGATGCGCCGCAGGCTGCCGGCGTTCGGCGGCACGTTCTCGCCGATGGAGTTGAACACGCCGATCATCGCCGCGGTGCGGGCCGTGGCCTCGGTCAGGTTCAGGCCGTTGGGCAGGCAGTCGACGTTCTCGCGCAGGTCGATGTCGATGCGGCCCGCGGCGGGGTCCACCCCGATGTCGACGTTGATCGGGACGCCGTCCGGAGCGCCCGGGTACGGGTCGTGCTCCGTCCGCGCGCTGAACCGGCCGGCGGGCAGGGCCGCGATGGCATCGGCCATCATCGTCTCGCCGTAGTCGAGCCACTCGACGACGAACTCCCCGAGCGTGTCCCAGCCGACCTCCCGGCCCAGTTCGAGCATGCGCCGCTCGCCGAGGCGGACCGCCCCCAGCAGGGCGAGGTAGTCGCCCCACCACTGCTCGGGGACGCGGATGCGCAGCTTGAGCATCCGCAGGATGTCGCTGACGTCCGCATAGTTCTGCTGCACCCGGCAGGCGTCGAAGATGAGGGCTCCCTCTTCGTAGACGTCCCGCGCGTTCGCCATGTAGGTCGTCGGCTGCGAGTTACCGCAGTCGGCCTGGTGCGCCTTCGCCAGCACGGTGAACCGGTGCACGCCCTCGTCGTCGATCACCGGTACGACCATGCAGTGGTCCGCCGCGTGCGAGTTGCCGTTGTACGGGGAGTTGTGCAGGAAGGCGTCCCCCCGCGTCAGCGCCGGGTAGGCCTCGGCGATGGCCCTGGAGATCAGGTCGGGGCCGCTCATCATGTGGATCGGCAGACTCTCGGCGCCGATGACCAGCTGGTGGTCGGCGCTGACGATGCAGCAGGAGAAGTCGTGGGCCGCGTTGAGGACGCCGGACCGGCTCGAACGGAAGATGGTGTTCATCATCCCCTCGACGATCACGTTCATGCGGCTGCTCAGGACCGCCATGCGGACGCCGTCCATTCAGATCACCTCGGCCTTTGCTGTCGTGGCCTCGCCGCGAGGACCGGGAACCATGTGCAGGGTCCCGGAGGACCTGCGTACGAAGGAGGCGCCCTCGTCGACGAGGATCGCCGTGGTGGCCGTCTCGACGATGGCGGGACCGGGCTGCGGACGCTCCACCGGGACGTCCTCCAGCCGCCAGACGGCGGCCGTGCGCCATCCCGCCCCGGCCAGGTAGATCTCCCGGGAGGCGGGCGTCCCGCCGCCCGGAGCCAGCACCGGCGGCCGCGGGTCGCTGAGCCGGCAGGAGGCGCGGGCATGCCAGCTCTCGATCTCGATGGGGGAGGCGGCGTCGGCGACCGCGAAGGTCTCCTGGTGCGCGATATGGAAGGCCTCGACCAGCTTCTCGACGCCCTCCGGCGTGCGGGTGAGCTCGGGGTCGATCGGCACTTCGAGCGTCCACACCTGGTTGGGGTAGCGGGCCTCCATGGCGTACTCGACCTCGCTGGACAGGATGTCCTTGCCCGCGTCGTCGATGAACTTGCGGCAGCGGGTCTCCAGCTCGCCGATGACGGCGGCGACCCGCTCGTGGTCGAACGCGTCGGAACGGGTCTTGCCGTTGACCTCGAAACCGCGCGAGAGCTCGGAGATCAGCGCGCCCGCCGCGCTCAGCGCCGGGCCCATCAGCGGGACGATGACCTCCGGGCAGGACAGCCGCCGTCCGATGGCCACGGTGTTGAACCCGGCGGCGCCGCCACCGCCGACCAGGACGGCGCGGGACGGGTCGACGCCCTGGTGGCTCGTGATCTCCTCGATCGCACCGACCATGTGCTCGGTCGCCAGCTCCCAGATCGCCGCCGCCGCCTCGTGCACCGGCAGGCCCAGGGGCCGCGCGACGTGGACGTCCACCGCCTTGACGGCCGCGTCGACGTCCAGGCGGGACCGGCCGCCCAGGAAGTAGTCGGGGTTCAGGTAGCCCAGGACCAGGCAGGCGTCGGTGAGCGTTGGACGCTCTCCGCCGCGTCCGTAGCAGGCCGGCCCGGGGACGGCGCTCGCGCTCTCCGGCCCGACGTGCAGCATGCCGCCGGCGTCCACGTACGCCAGGCTGCCCCCTCCGGCGCCGACGCTGCGCACGTCCACGGACGGGAAGCCGGTCATGTGACCGAGGAACGGCTGCCCGATCCACGACTCCCGGGTCCACGGGATCCGGCCGTCGCGGACGACGCTGACGTCGTAGCTGGTGCCGCCGGTGTCCGCGACGACGGCCATGTCGGCCTCGGCGTCCAGGCCGGCGAAGAAGCGTCCCGCCACGGGCGCCATGGACGGCCCGGAATTGAGCGAATGGATCGGCGCGTCGGCCACGATCGCGGCGTCCAGAGCCCCTCCGGACGACGTCATCATCAGCAGACGGCCTTGGAAGCCCGCGTCCGCCAGGCGGGCGCGGGCGCCCGCGATGTAGGTCGTCATCAGCGGCTTCAGCGAAGCGTCGATCGCGGCCGACGACGCGCGCCGGTACTCGCGCAGGCACGGGTTGAGGTGGTGGGAGAGCGTGACCGGGACATCGGGCAGCTCGCGCCGGAGCACCTCCCCGACCAGCAGCTCGTGCGCCGGGTTGACGATGGACCAGAGCAGGCACACCGCCACGGCCTCGGCCTCCGCGGCGCGCAGCGAGCGGGCGAGCTCGACGACCGCGGCCTCGTCGAGCGCGGTCACCACCTCGCCCTGGGCATCGATGCGCTCGGCCAACTCGAACGTGAGGGACCGCGGCACGTAGGGATCGGGGTACGGCCGGCGCTGGTTGAAGATCTGCGTCCGCCCGCCTTCGCGCAGAAGGAGCATGTCGGGGTGACCCGCGGTCGTGACCAGCGCGGTACGGGCCACGTTCCCGGTGAGCACGGCGTTCAGACCGCGGGTGGTGCCGTGGAAGAGCATGGATCCGGCGGAGAGCAGGGACTCTCGCGAGCGGCCGAGCTCGTCGGCGGCGACCTGGAACGCGTCCAGGATGCCTTGCACGGGGTCTGCGGGCGTCGTGGGGCTCTTGTAGATGGTGAGGCTGCCGGAGCCGTCCTCGATGACGAGGTCGGTGAACGTTCCTCCGGTGTCGACTGCAAATCTCATTTGCGTCCTTCGCGACGGGATGGGGTGATGCGCTGCGGCCGTCAGCGCAAGAGCCCGCCGCCCAGGTTCCGCCAGGCCGCGGCGGCGGGCAGGTCCTTGACGGTCTTCAGACCGGGCTCGGCGGCGAGCACGGCGGGCACCGCGTTGACGATCTGGGCGGACGTGGCGGGGATGGCGTCCATGCCGGGGCTGAGCGTCACCTTCACGGGGTGCGTCCCGTCGATCTCGAAGGTGTCGGCCGGTTCCATGGCGGCGTCGCGGGGACGCAGGTGGAGGACGAGGTCGAACTCGAGCATCGCCCGGCCCTCGACCATGCCGGTGGCGCGCTGCACGAAGCCCTCGGTGAGACCGGCCGGCAGCTCACCGTAGGTGGTCGGGGCGGGTGACTCGGCCACCAGCGGCACGAAGGTCTCCTGCACGGGGCCGTCGAGCGGGATGCCGAGCCGCTCGGCGACGATCTGGATGGACTCCGGGAAGCCGACGTGGCCGGCGATCGTGCCGTCCGCGTGGCCCTTCTCGAACTCCGCCGGCGTGTAGCCGATGCCGAGCCGCCGGTGGATGTTCTGGCCGAAGCCGGCGACGTCGACGACGCGCCGGCCGCGTATCGACGTCACGTCCCAGCTGCACCCGCTGGCGGCGGCCAGGAAGCTGTCGAAGATGAAGCCGGGGTTGACGCCGGTACCGAGGACGGTGGCGCCGCCGGCCCGCGCCGCCTCATCGATCCGGCGGGCCGTCTCGGGGGCGCGGTTGAACGGGAAGGCGAGCTCCTCGCAGGGGGTGATGACGCCGGCGCCGGCCCGCGCGCACTGGATCACGTCGTCGGCGGTGTCCTGGAGGAAGGAGCCCGTCATGAGCAGGACGACGTCCGGCTCGCCGCTCAGGAGGTCGCTGAGGTCGGCGCCCACGACGACGTCCGAGGAGGTCGTCGATCCGGCGACCTCGCTGAGCCGCCGGCCCTGGTCGGCGGCCTCCTTGGTGATCGCGCCGACGATCTCGAAACCTTCCCGGTGGTCCAGCAGCAGCCGCGCGGCGGCTTTCCCGATGCTGCCGAGCCCGCAGATCGCGATCTTGGGTGTGGTCGTCATGGCCGGCTCCTTCTGCCGTCGGTGGTCATGGCCGATACCGGATGCGCCCGGGCTCACAGGTTGTCCTGGAAGAAACCGGCGACGCGGCCGGCGACGATGTGCTGCCGGTCCCGGTCGGCGTACAACGTGAGGTGGTCGGCGTTCGAGATCATCAGGAGATCCTTGGCCGTGCCGGGGATCTGCTCGTACGCCTTGAGCGCCAGGTCCCAGTGCGTGTGGTCGTCGCCCTCGGCGATGACCAGCAGCGCCGGCTTGCCGAGCAGGCGCGGCAGGTACGGGAAGACGCTGTAGCCGAGCAGCAGGTCGGCGGACTCCGCGGTGGCCTCGCCGATGTACGCCGGGGCCTCGCGCTGCTTCAGGGCGGCGAAGGTCTTCTTGCTCCTGGGGAACGGCCAGGTGGCCAGCTCGCCCTCTTCGGCGGGCTGGTGCGGGAAGTAGGTGACCTCGCCGGTGGCCCGGCGCTTGCGCCGGGCGTCCAGGATCGCCTGCCGCAGGCGCCGGAAGCCGAGTGTGCCGTGCGCCAGACGCATGTTCTGGTACCCGTCGGTGACGGGGACGATGCCGCACAGCGCCTTCACCCGCGGGTCGACGGCGCCGAGGATCAGCACGTGCCCGCCGCTGTAGGAAATGCCCCAGACACCGATGCGGTCGGCGTCGATCTCCGGGCGGGTCTCGATGTAGTCGATGGCGTTGCGGTAGTCCGCGATCTGAGCCGCCGGGTCGATGTGCTGGCGTGGTTCGCCGTCGCTGCCGCCGAAGCCGCGGTAGTCGAAGATGAGCGCGGCGATGCCCTGCCGGGCCAGGGCGGCCGCGTACGTCGGCTGCGCCAGCTCCTTGACGTAGCACCAGCCGCCGGCCATGACGACGCACGGGAACGGTCCATCGCCCTCGGGACGGTAGTAGAGGGCGGCGAGCCGGTGGCCGTCCGAGGTGAAGGAGAGGCTCTCGGGGACGATGGTGGAGGACATGGGGACCTTTCGTGGTCAGAACTTGGCGAGTTCGAGCAGCGACGCGTGAATGGTCGCGGGGGTGGGGATGACGGCCTCTTCGAGGGACACGCCGACAGGGATGGGAACGCGGTGGGCGCCGACGCGGTGCACCGGGCCGTCCAGGTCGGTGAAGAGCTCCCTGGCCGCCCAGGCGGCGATCTCCGAGCCCCAGCCGCCGTACTGCACCGCCTCGTAGACGACGGCCAGCTTGGACGTCTTCTTCACGGACGCGGCCACCGTCTCCAGGTCCAGCGGCCACAGGTAGCGCATGTCCACGACCTCGCAGGAGTACCCGGACTCTTCGAGGGTCGCCGCCGCCTCAAGGCACATGCCGGACATCCGTCCCGCTGAGACGACGGTCAGGTCGGCGCCCTCCCGGCGGACCGCCGCCCGCATGCCGCGCGGACCCTCGGTGAAGTCGACGTCTTCGCCGGCCGTGAAGTAGAGGTTCTTGTTCTCGAAGAACATGACCGGGTCGTCGAGGCGGATCGACTCGCGCATCATCCAGTAGGCGTCGGACGGCGTGCTGGGCATCGCGACGACGAGCCCCGGCGTCTGGGCGAACCAGGATTCCAGCGCCTGGGAGTGCTGCGGCCCGTGGTTGGTGCCGGCGCCGCCCGGCAGCCGCACCACCGCGGGGACGGAGAACTGCCCGTTGCTCATGTAGTGGATCTTGGCGGCGAAGTTGATGAGCTGGTCCATCGCCAGCATCACGAAGTCGGAGAACATGATCTCGACGACCGGCCGCATGCCCTCGGTGGCCGCGCCGGCCGCGAAGCCCGCGAGGGCCCCCTCCGCGATCGGCGAGTCCATGACCCGCTCCGGCCCGTACTTGTCGATGAGCCCCTTGGTCACGGTGAACACACCGCCGAGCGCGCCGACCTCCTCGCCCATCAGCACCACGGAGGGGTCCTCGGCCATCTCGTGGTCGAGGGCGGCCCGGATCGCCTCAGCGAACTTCAACACTGCCATGCCACTCGAGCCCTTCGCTTGCGTAGACGGTCTTGAAGGCGTCGGCGGGAGTGGGCGTCCGGCCCGCTTCGGCGCGTTCGACGGCCCGCCGGACGATCTCGTCGATCTCGCGATCGACCTCGGCCGCCCGCCCCGGCAGGGCGCGGTCGAGTTCCCGCCGCGACGCCTCGATGGGGTCGTTGGCGTCGAGCCACTGCCGGCCGTCGTCTTTCGGCCGGTACCGGTAGTCGGCGTCGTTGATGCTGTGGGCGCGTACGCGGTAGACGACGCACTCCAGAAAGGCCGGTCGCCCCTCCCGGCGGATGTACTGGACGAGCTCACTCGCGCACTCGTGCACCGCGCGGACATCCCGTCCGTCGACGTGCTCTGCTTGGATGCCCATCGCGCGGACCATGGCCGTGATCGAGCCGGGCGGGCCGAACATCTTCTCAACCGGCATCGAGTGCGCCCAGCCGTTGTTCTCGCAGACGAAAAGGCAGGGCGCCTCCCAGAACTTGGCCAGGCGCAGGCTCTCGCCGAAGACACCGTTGGCGAAGGCGCCGTCACCCCCGAAGGACACGGCGATGTCGTCCGTGCCCGCCCGCTTCTTGGCCCAGGCCACACCGGCCGCCCACGGAATGCCGCCGCCCACGATCGCGGTCTCACCGTAGAAGCCGACGGACCGGTCGTGCAGGTGCATCGAGGCACCGCGACCGCCGCTGGTGCCGTGCGTCTTCTTGTAAAGCTCGGCCAGCACCGCGTCCGCGGTGACGCCCTTGGCGAGCGCGTGCCCGTGCCCGCGGTGGTTGCTGGTGACCGCGTCGGTGCTGCGCAGCGCGGCGCAGACCCCCGCGGCGCAGCTCTCCTGGCCAAGGGAGGAATGGAACGACCCGGAGATCCGTCCTGCGCGATGCGAGCGCTCGATCGCCGTCTCGACCGCACGCGTCAGGACCATCGAGCGGTAGAGCTCGAGGTGCTGATGAGGGGTGATGGTTGGGGGCATCGACAGGAGAATCCTTCTGCTCGTATTGTGTGCATCCGCTCGTATCGTGCACTTCACTCGGCGGCGGCGTCAAGCGCGCGTCGGCTCGAAGGTGCTCGTTATGCGAGCATCCAGTCGCATCAAGATAGCCCGCCCTTGTGCGGCGAAGACAATGCAGGTCATCGGTCCGGGTGGCCTCGGGGCATCGCCTCCGGGCAGATGGTTGACAGCCGCCGTCCGTTCGCTGCACAGTACGAGCACTAGCTCGTATGCCGACACGCCATCTTTCATCGCAGGTCAGCGCGCGCCTCAGGGTGCTGTGTCGGCTGCCCCCAGGACGATTCCCCTGAGGAGACCGATCGTGAGCGATACATCAGACGTGCAGCCACGCGTGGCGGCGACCGCGGCCGGCGGCCCTCCCGGCGACGGCTCCCTCAAAGGCCAGATGGGCACCGTCAAACTGATCTTGACGGTGCTGGCCGTCTCGGCCCCGCTGGGCGCGGTCGCCGGGGTGGTCCCCGTGGTCATCGGCTCCGGCAACGGTGTCGGGGCTCCCGGCACCTACGTGGTGATGGGCGTGATCCTGCTCCTGTTCGCCGTCGGGTTCACGACGATGACCCGGCACCTGAAGACCGGCGGTGCCTTCTACGCCTACATCACCGCGAGCCTCGGCCGGCCCGTAGGACTCGGGTCGGCCTTCATCGCGATATTCGGCTACATGACCCTGATGCTGGGCGCCTACGGGCTCTTCGGCGTATCGCTCAACTCGCTGCTCGTCGACCTCTTCCACGCGCCGAGCGTCGACTGGTGGATCTACTCACTCCTGTGCTGGGCGGCCGTCACGACCCTGGGTCACTTCAACATCGAGGTGTCGGGTCAGGTCCTGGGCGTGCTCATGACGCTCGAGGTGCTCACCGTCATGGCTCTGAACCTGCCGGTGCTCTTCCGCGGCGGTCCGGAGGACGGGGCACTGGAGCCGTTCACGTTCCACGCGTTCACCTCGGGGTCGGTGGGCCTCGGCATCCTGTTCGCGAGCGCCACCTTCGTCGGCTTCGAGGCGACCGCCATCTACCGCGCGGAGGTCCGTGACCCCGACCGGACGGTGCCGCGCGCCACCTTCCTGTCCATCATCCTGATCGCGCTGTTCTACGTTTTCTCGAGCTGGGCACTGGTGGAGGCCTTCGGCCCGTCGAAGGTCGTCGGGGTCGCCCAGGAATCCCCGTCCACCATGTTCTCCGAGGCACTCGGCCGGTTCGTCGGTACGTTCGCCGCTGAGACGGCGATGGCGCTGCTGGTGACGAGCGTCTTCGCGTCCGTGCTCTCCGTGCACAACCCCATCGCCCGCTACGCGTACTCGCTGGCCCGGGACGGGGTGCTGCCGAAATTCCTCGGCGTGCCCCACCCGCGCCACCACTCTCCCTACAAGGCATCGTTCGTGACGTCGATCATCGGGTTGCTGGTCTCGCTGCCCTTCCTGCTCTCGGGCCTGGACGTCGTCAGCTTCTACTCGTGGATGTTCGGCATCGGCGCCTACGCCATCCTCATCCTGATGGCCCTCACCTGCCTCGGGGTCGTGGTGTTCTTCCGCCGCCGAGAGCACACGGAGCGTACGTGGAACACGCTCATCGCTCCCGCGCTCGGCTTCGTGGGGCTGCTTGCCGTGCTGCTGATCGTGAGCAAGAACTTCACCCTGCTGATCGGCGGCTCCACCGTGCTGGGGGTCGCGTTCCAGCTCCTCACCTTCGGTCTCGGCGTCCTCGGCGTCGTTCTTGCCGTCCGGTGGTCCCGGACCCGGCCGGCCGTCTACGCACGCATCGGCGGTCAGCCGGACGGCGAGGCGACGCCCGAGCACTAGCCGGTGCGGTCATGCGCGGGGACGGCGATGGAGCGCAACCCTTCTCCAGTTCGCCGTCCCCGTGGACGTGTCGCTGGTTCTGGAATCGATGGAACTCATGGAGGTCGGCGAGTGGACAAGGCAGTCGCTACGGCCGCGGAGGCCGTGGCGGACATCGGGGAAGGAGCGTCCCTCGCGGTCGGCGGCTTCGGCCTGTGCGGTGTCCCGGACACCCTGATCCAGGCCGTGTACGAGGCCGGTGTCACCGGCCTGCGGGTGGTCTCCAACAACTGCGGTGCGATGGACTCCGGTCTGGCGGTGCTCCTTGCCGCCCACCGCATCGCGCGGGTGACAGGCTCGTACATAGGAGAGAACAAGGAGTTCGCGCGCCAGTACCTGGCCGGTGAGATCGAGGTGGAACTCATCCCGCAGGGCACGCTCGCCGAGCGGCTGCGCGCCGGAGGCTGCGGCATCCCGGCCTTTTACACGCCCGCGGGTGTCGGCACCGTGGTCGCCGACGGAGGGCTGCCCTGGCGGTATGCGGCCGACGGCACCGTGGCGGTCGCCTCACCGGCCAAGGAGGTGCGCGAGTTCGACGGCCGCGCCCACGTGCTGGAGCACGGCATCACCACCGATTTCGCGATGGTGCACGCCGCCCGCGGGGACCGGCACGGCAACCTGGTGTTCAACAAGTCGGCCCGCAACTTCAACCCGCTGGCGGCCATGGCGGGCCGGATCACGATCGCCGAGGTCGAGGAACTGGTCGAGTTCGGTGAACTCGACCCGGATGAGATCCATCTGCCCGGCATCTTCGTCCAGCGCCTGGTCGCCCTCACCCCCGGGCAGGCCGCCGGCAAGCGGATCGAACGGCGCACGGTCTCACCCCGAAAGGACGCCTGATGCCCTGGACCACCGACCAGATGGCGGCGCGCGCCGCCGCGGAACTGACCGGCGGATCCTACGCCAATCTCGGCATCGGGCTGCCCACGCTGATTCCCAACCACCTGCCCGCGGGGGTGGAGGTCGTTCTGCAGTCGGAGAACGGCGTCCTCGGTGTCGGTCCCTACCCGGCCGAGGACGCGGTGGACCCGGACCTGATCAACGCCGGCAAGGAGACCGTCACCGTCCGGCCCGGCGCCAGCTTCTTCGACTCCGCGCTGTCCTTCGGCATGATCCGCGGCGGTCACGTCGATACCGCCGTTCTCGGCGCCATGCAGGTCTCCGCCCGTGGTGACCTGGCGAACTGGTCCGTCCCCGGCAAGGTGATCAAGGGGATGGGCGGCGCCATGGACCTTGTGCACGGCGCCCGCCAGGTCATCGTCCTGATGCACCACACCGCCAAGGACGGCAGCCCCAAGATCGTTGAAGAATGCGACCTGCCCCTCACGGGCAGAGGATGCGTGGATCGCATCATCACCGACCTGGGCGTCCTGGACGTGACTCTGGACGGCCTGATTCTGGTGGAGACGGCACCCGACGTGACGTCCGAGGAGATTCGCGCCAAGACCGCCGCTGACGTCCGCCTGAGCGGCACCGCGATCACATCGCCCGCGCGCTGTTCGTGACCAGCCTGTTCGTGACCAGCCTGTTCGCGGCCGGGAACGGGTGCTGCCGAAGGTGTTCGGTCGCACCGGCATCCGGACCGGCGCGCGACCGTCGCCCTGGCCATCATCGTGTACCTCGCGGTGGTCAACTTCGTCACCTTGCCAGGCGTGCACAGGGACTCGCCGCTCCGGTGGGTACTGCCCAGTCTGTACGTCGCCGCGGCGGCCCTGGGCGCGGTCTGGGCACCGGCCCTGCGCGTCGGCAACTCCGCCGTGTACGCGAGGATCGGACTGGGAGCCGAGGCGGGCTTCGACTCCGGCGCCGCGCCGGTCGGCGAGCCCGATGATCTTCCGCGCACGTCGTGACGACGGGTCGCCCGCCCGAGACAGCCGATGGAGGAGACAGACCGATGAGCACTTCGATTCGCACGGCCGGCCCGGGCGACGTCGGGCCGGTGGCCGACCTGGTCGCGACCGCGTTCGCCGGACTGCGGGCCACCGCCTGGCTGGTACCGGACTCGGCCGTGCGGGTGGACGTCCTGCGCGCGGATTTCCGTATCCTCGTCGAGCACGCAGTCGAACACGGTGACGTGGACGTCGTGGAGGACGGCGCCGGCGCGGCCGTGTGGTTCCCGCGGGCCGACCCGCTGCCCGAGCCGCCCGACTACGAGCGGCGGCTCGCCGAGGCGTGCGGCCCGTGGACGCAGCGGTTCACGCACCTGGATGAGCTCTTCGCGAAGAACCACCCGGAGAGCCCGCATCACCACCTGGCGCTGCTCGCCGTACGGCCGGATCACCAGGACCGGGGGCTCGGGAGCGCGCTGCTGCGCCATCGCCACGCGCTGCTGGACGCCGCCGGTACACCCGCGTACCTGGAGGCCAGCAGCCCGCGCAGCCGCGCGCTCTACCTGCGGCACGGCTACCGGGACCGCCCGCCGTTCGACCTGCCGGACGGCACGCGGTTCTGGCCCATGTGGCGCCGGCCCGGCGAGGGAGGCTAGTCCAAGGTGGCCGATCAGGGCGGCGGCACCGTTGAACGCGAGATCTGTCAGGACCGGCGGATGGCCGGTGGCGGTCGCCGGTCTCACCTGTTCTTCACGGCGATCCCTCCCAGCGGCTGTACCTGCGGCGCCGGGCTGATGATCTCGGTTTCGGGGCGCCATTGGGGAGCGGGGACCAGGCCGGGCGGCAGGAGTTCAAGGCCGGTGAAGAAGCTTTCGAGCTGTTCCCGGCTTCGCAGCTTGTAGGGGACCGACCCGCCGTCGTCGTAGTCCTGCTGGGCTTGGAGGAGCTCGGGGGACAGGACGTCGTATCCGTCGCAGATGGCCAGGTGGCTTCCTGGTGCGAGACCGTCCATGAGGGCGGTCACGATGGAGCGGGCCTCGCCGTCGTCTGCGATGTGCCCCAGTACTCCCATGAAGGTGAGTCCGACCGGCCGGTCGAGGTCCAGGGTGCGGGCCGCGGCTTCCAGGATGGTGTCGGGGCGGTGCATGTCGGTGTCGATGTAGTCGGTGGTGCCTTGCGGGGTGCTGGTGAGCAGGGCGTGTGCGTGTGCGAGCACCAGGGGGTCGTTGTCGACGTAGACGATCCGGGCGTCGGGTGCGATGCGCTGGGCGACTTCGTGGGTGTTGTCGATCGTGGGCAGGCCCGTGCCCACGTCGATGAACTGGCGGATCCCGGCCTCCCTGGCGAGGAAGCGGACTGACCGCTTGAGGAATCCGCGGGTGAGCCGGGCGAGGTCGAGGATGCCGGGGAAGGTCTGTGCGTACTGGTCGCCGGCGGCCTGGTCGACGGGGAAGTTGTCTTTGCCGCCGAGCCAGTAGTTCCAGATCCGGGCGGAGTGCGGGACTGAGGTGTCGATTTCGGTCAGTTCGTTTTCGGCTTTCTGCCACGCGAAGGCGTCATCGGACACATGATCTCCAGAGTTTTCGTGGGGCACAGAGGGACCTCCATCCTCTGGCTCCTGTCACGGGCAGGCAACCCCCTGCAAGGGGACACCGGCAACTGTCACATATCGTTGATCAGTTGTTCGATGATGGCCTGTGATTCTTTGGGGCGGTGAGCCGCAATTACCAGGCTGTTGAACTGCTGGAGGTACAGCGCGCGGACCTCCGGGTCAGCCGGATACAGCGCACTATCGTCTTGTTCCAGATAGACGGTGTCCGGCAGGTCTGCGTGGCTGAAACGCAGCACGGTGATCGGCCCGGTCACCGATTGGCGAGCTGAAACGGGGGCCGGAACGATCTGGACCGGCATGTGGTCCGGGGTTTGGAGAAGATGGTGCAGTTGCCGCTTCATGGTGGTTTGACCGATCTGAGGGTTCTGCAACGCCTTTTCGTTGATGAGTGCCCATACGCGGCGGCCGCCGTGCGGCATGAGCCGCTGCCGCAGCATCCGCAGCTCGACCCGCCGCTTGATCTGTGCCCCGGGTGCCCGGCCGTGTTGGAGACGTACCACGGCCTCGGCGTACTCCTTGGTTTGGAGGAGGCCGGGAATGTACAGCTCCTCATAGCAGCGGACCTCGGTGGCCAGAGGCTCAAGGTTCAGGTACCACCCGAACCAGGGCGGAACGATGTCCGCGTAGGCGGCCCACCAGGCCGTGTACGGCTCGACCAGGGGAGTGGAGGGCAATACCGCCGCCTCTGCGTCCATGGCCTGCTTGCCCAGCCGACGAAGCCCGGCCTCGGCTGCTTCGTAGACCGCTTGCCACTCCTTGAGGGGGCCGAGTGCGTCCGGATCGGCCTTGTTCTCCGCGGCGGCGGCGACCAGGAACGCCCATAGGTTGGCCACCCATGGCCAGGGCGGGAGGTTCTGACGCTGCTTTCCGCGGACGTGGTCATGCAGTGTGGACTTGTAGACCGGCTGAAGCGGAGCCCCAGGAGCGCCAACAGTCCCCTGCAACTGCCCGGACAGCCGCCTGGCCGTCGCGAAGTTCACTCCCGCCCTATTGATCGCGGAATCGAGGAACTCGCGAAAATCGGCGAGGATTACGGCGCGCCGTTTGTCCATTGAGGGTCTCGGTCCTCCACTGGAGATCGGTTGGATGATCCTAGCGTTCCAGGAGAACCGGTGCGGACTGTGTCATCTGACACAGAACGGAGTTCGGCCCGTAAGGCGAGGGTGCCCCAGAAGAGAACCCGCGCATTGCTGGCCTGCATGGATGTCCTGCGACGCTTTCCGCTGACGTCGGCGGAAGCCCACTCGTCTTGACTTGTAAAAGTGTACATACTCGCCCTTATCGCCATGGGTTCCCGGAGGCGAAGATCGTTCTTCCGGAATTTTCCGGATGTCCGTAAAGCGCTGCCGAGTGCGGCTGGAAGACCCCAAGATCCTCCTCAAAGGTGATCGTTCTACCGGAGAGGGTTCTCGGTGCCGTCCAGTTTGCCGATATTCGATGTAAACGAGGCGTACTGGCGGGACATAGCACAGATGCTGTTCACTACCTGGGCCATTCGTACCGGGCGGATGCTGCCGCACGTGCCGGTGTCACAGCTCAGCCGCCACCAGCTTGAGGGCTTCTGGGCGGACGATCACCTGGACGACCACCCCGCCACCACAAGGAGCATCATGCGCACTTCCCCGGTCGCCGTCGACATCACCGCGCTCGGTGACCAGCACCGCGACGCGGCGCTGCGTCGCCGTCTGCGTACCACTACGTACGGCGCCCCAGGGACGCCCTCACTATGACGGCTCGGACGAGAACGCGTCGTCACATCTGCTCCCGATCGGGGTGGGTGAGGCCGCTGAACGGCAGCGGGCGGCAGGGCTCCCCAGCGCAGGCGATCAGGTCAGCACAGCCCGCCTCGATCGCCCCCTGCAGCGTGGTGCGGATGATCTGCAGGTCGGCGATGCGCCGCTCGACCTCGATCAGCTTCACCCGCGCCGTTCGCAGTACCGCAGGGTCTGCGGATTCACCCCGGCCGCCTCGGCGACCTGGCGGGACCGCAGCCCCTCGTACCGGCCGTTCACCTCGTCCAGCCCTGCGCGACGACCTGTGGCGGGGCGTCGCGTTCGGCCAGCACCTGCATCCCGTCCAGCGTCGGGCCCGCCTCAGCCGGCGCGGTCACCTCCACCACCAGCCCTTCCGCGGTCCGCGTGCAGGAGAAGGCCAGAAAGGCACAGCACCGCTCCGGCTCGGCCATCTTCGGCTCCTCCGCCCGGCCACCCCGGCGGCGGCCACATCCCGACGGTAAGCCTGTACCTCGGTACAGGATGCAAGCCGGGCCGAAGCCCTCATTGGCCGCCCGAACCCCGATCGGCGATCAGCGGGCCGTCGAACAGCTTGCGGTACCGGGCGAACGCGTCGAAGCCGGGGACGGCGCCCGGTGCGTCCGGCACCGTGTCACCGGCGCCAGTGACTCTGTGGAACCCCGTGTACGGCATGGGTGATCCGATCACCCTCTCGGCCCCGTATCCGAAGCAGTAGGTGGACACCGGAAGGGATGCCATGCGACGGATTCTGATCGCCGAGGATGAGGCCAGGGCCGCGGCGTTCGTTGAGAAGGGTCTGCAAGGGGCGGGATACTCGGCCACGGTGGCCGAGGACGGCCTGGCCGCCTACCAGTTCGCGCGCACCGGATATTACGACCTGATGATCCTGGACATCGGGCTGCCGGTCCGGGACGGCTTCACGGTCCTGCGCCAGCTGCGGGAGGCCAGGGTGACGCTCCCCATCATCATCCTCACCGCGCGGGACAGTGTCGGCGACACCGTCGCCGGATTGCAGGGCGGTGCGGACGACTACGTCTCGAAACCGTTCGCGTTCGAGGAGTTGCTCGCCCGCGTGCGGCTGCGGCTGCGGCTGCGCGGAGAGAGCGCGCCGGAGGTCACCGTCCTGCAGGCCGGGGATCTCACGCTGGATCTGCTCACCCGGCGGATGTACGTGGACGGGACCGCGGTGGAGTTGTCGTCCCGGGAATTCGGCATGGCCGAGGTCTTCCTGCGGAACCCCGGCCGGGTCCTGACCCGCGAGCAGTTGCTCAGCGCCGTCTGGGGGTTCGATTTCGACCCCGGATCCAACCTCGTCGCGGTGTACGTGAAGAACCTGCGCCGCAAGATCGGCCACCAGCGGGTGGAGACGATCCGCGGCGCAGGCTACCGGCTCAACGCCTGAGGGGGGACATCGGCTTTCGCTCACCGTCCTTTGCGGACGAAGGGCGCCGGTGCCGCTTCGATTCGGCGGCCTCCCGCGCCTGGGTGATCACTCGATCGTGGGCGACGGCGCGTTCAACGAGCCGGGCGATCGCGGGTTCGATCATTGGTTTCTCCTGGGGGCGGCGCTGTGCGGGGAGGGGGAGGGATGCCGTCCGCGCCGGATAACCGGCATCTCTGCGGTCAAGGGGCGATGTACCGGGAGTGGGGGGCAGGGGGCCGTGCGCCAGAGCGGCCCCCTGCCGG
>NZ_BCQQ01000101.1 GCF_001552155.1 Actinomadura formosensis NBRC 14204
GCTCGCGGCGCCGGCCGCCGGCGGACGCCGTCCGGGCCGGGCCGGGAGCGGGATCGGGGCGCGGGCGAGGGCAGTCACGTATCCTCCCGAGGCCGGTGTCGGCGGCCGTCCGGCACCCGGACGGCCCGGCCTCTGCGGAGACGGTAGAACGGGCCCCGCACCGGACGTATGGGGAAAACTGCCAAGGATGGTTGTCATCGTTCGTCTTTGTTGTCATTTTTGATCAGGAACCGGTAGCGATCACGCCATTACGGGCGATGTACGCACCAAAAGGCGAGGTGACCCCTGGCATGAGTTACACCACTGCGGACCCGGGCCCACCGGCCCTCCGGCTCGCGAGTACCGGCACACTGACCTACGGCCTGTCGGTCGGCGAGGTCCTCGGCGTCAGCACCCTGAACGGCGCCCGCCTCATCGCCGGACGGTCCGGACTCGGGCGCGTCGTGCAGCGGCTCAACGTGATGGAGGTCCCCGACATCCTGTCGTGGGTCAAACCGAACGAGCTGCTGCTGACCACCGGCTACCCCCTCCGCAACACCCCCCAGTCGCTCGACAACCTGGTCGCCGACCTGGACGAGCGCGGCCTCGCGGCCCTGGCCATCAAGCTGGGCCGCTACCTGGACTCGCTCCCCGCCGAGATGATCGCCCAGGCGGACCGGTGCGGCTTCCCCCTGATCCTGCTCCCGAACGACGTCGGCTTCGACGACATCCTGAACCAGGTCCTGACCGACATCCTGAACCGGCAGGCGGCCGTCCTCGCCCGCACCGAGGAGGTGCACCGGGCGCTCGTGCAGATCGTGCTGTGCGGCGGCGGCCTCCAGGAGGTCGTGGACGAGGTCGCGTCCCTGCTGGACGTGGCGGTCGTGGTGCTGGACGGCGAGCAGCGGGCGCTCGCCGGCGCCGGTCCGGACGAGCACGTCCAGGCGATGCGCGCGTTCGAGGCGGGCCGGCACGCCGCCTGCGGCTGCGGCGGCTGCGGCATCATCGGCGCGCACGGCACCGGCGACCACCTGGTGGTGCCCGTGATGGCGGGCGGCTTCGACCACGGCCGGATCGTCGCGTTCAGCCCCGGCGGCACGCTGCGCGGCACCGACCTCGGCATCCTGGAGCGAGCCGCGACCGTCGCCGCGCTCGTGGTGACCAAGCAGCAGGCCGTCGCGGCGGTGGAGAGCAAGTACCGCGCCGACTTCCTGCGCGACATCCTCGCCGGGCGCGCCGGCGACGACGACCGGGTCGTCGCGCACTGCGGCGGGTTCGGCTGGGACCTGGACCGCCCGATGATGGTGGTCGTCGCCGAGCTGGACGGCCGCCCGCGCGGCACCGACACCGAGGCGAAGAACCGCGGGAAGGCGGCCGAGGCCGACGGCGGGACGCGCGGCGGACGCGGTCTTGAGGAGCGGTCCGCGCAGGAACGGCTCGCCGCCGCGTGGACGACCGCCGTCCGCCGGCACGACAAGGGCGCGGCCGTCGCGAGCTTCGCGCACGAGGTCGTCGCGGTCGTCGGCGCCGACGGTGAAGATCCCGCCGAATGGGCGGCCGGGCCCGTCCAGGCGATGGTCAAGGAGGCGTCGTCGATCTTCGCCGAGCATCTGTCGGGGCGGCGGACCTTCTCCACCGGGATCAGCCGGACCGTGGCCTCCCCGGCCGCGCTGCCCGAGGCCTACGACCAGGCGGTGAAGGCCGTCCGGGTCGGCCGCCAGCTCAACGGCGCGGGCGCGCGGGCGCATTTCGACCAGCTCGGCGTGTACCGGCTGCTCAGCCTGGTCTCCGACCCCGGCGAGCTGCACGCGTTCGTCCGCGAGACGCTCGGTGAGCTCGCCACCGACGACGAGCCGGAGCTGGTGGACCTGCGCCGCACCCTGCAGGTGCTGCTGGAGACCAACCTCAACGTGGCCGAGACGGCCCGCCGGCTGCACTTCCACTACAACACGCTCCGGTACCGCATCGGGAAGCTGGAGCGGATGCTCGGGGCGTTCACCGAGGACGCGCATCTGCGGCTCAACCTCACCCTCGCCCTTCACGTCCTGCGCATGCGCGGTATCTGAAGGTAAGGGCACCGCCCCGTGCCCACCGGACGACGCCCCGGAACGGGTTCACACCGGCCGGTCCTCCCAATCGGGCGGGCGGGCTTTGGCAGAAGTCGCCGATGCCCGCCCACCAGGGTGGATCTACCTTGCCCGCATGAACGCGGTCGGCTGAGCAGGAGGAACCCCGATGGTGATCGGCTGGAAGCTGCACGGTGACGGACGAACGCCGCCGCCCGGGGAGGTCGTCAGGCCGGACGAGCGGCTGTCGTGGCCGCGCACCGCCGGCATCGGCGCCCAGCACGTGGTGGCGATGTTCGGCGCGACGTTCGTGTTCCCCGTCGTGATGGGACTCGACCCCAACCTCGCGATCATGATGTCCGGGGTCGCGACGATCCTGTTCCTGCTGATCGTCGGCGGCCGGGTGCCGAGCTACCTCGGCACCAGCGCCTCCTTCGTCGGGGCGGTCGCGGCGATCCGCGCGGCGGGCGGCGACAGCGCGACCGTCACCGGCGCGATCCTCGTCGCCGGCGTCGTCCTCGCGCTGATCGGCGTGCTCATCCACGTCGCGGGCGGAGATATCGTCCACCGGGTGTTCCCGCCCGCCGTGACCGGCGCCGTGGTGATGCTCATCGGGTTCAACCTGGCCCCCGTGGTCGCCACCGTCTACTGGCCGCAGGACCAGTGGGTCGCGCTGGCGACGCTGGCCTTCGCCGTCCTGTGCGCGGTGCTGCTGCGCGGGTTCTGGGCGCGCATCACGATCCTGCTCGCGCTGGTGTTCGGGTTCGTCCTTTCGTGGATTCTCGACAACACCGCCGGGAAGATCACCTCCGTGCTGCCGGGGCAGAACCTGCTGGACGGGGCGGGCAAGGCGTGCCCGGCCGAGGGCCCGTACTGCCTCGCCACCGCGTTCCCGCACGACCGGGTCGGCTTCGCGGGCGTGCGGGAGGCCGACTGGTTCGGGTTCCCGAGCCTGCACGGGCCCGATTTCAAGACCTCGGCGATCCTGCTGGCGCTGCCGGCGGTGATCGCGCTGATCGCGGAGAACACCGGGCACGTCAAGGCGGTGGCCGCGATGACCGGCGACGACCTGAACCCCGTCCTCGGCCGCGCCATCGCCGCCGACGGAATCGGCACCACCCTGGCCAGCGCGGTCGGCGGCTCGCCCACCACCACCTACGCCGAGAACATCGGTGTCATGGCCGCGACCCGGATCTACTCGACGGCCGCCTACTACGTCGCCGCGATCGTGGCGATCCTGTTCGGGCTCTGCCCGAAGTTCGGCGCGCTCGTCGCCGCGACGCCGGGCGGCGTGCTCGGCGGCATCACCGTCGTGCTGTACGGGATGATCGGCCTGCTCGGCGCGAAGATCTGGATCGAGAACCGGGTCGACTTCGCCGACCCGGTCAACCTCGTCCCGGTGGCGGCGGCGATCATCCTGGCGATCGGGAACGTGACACTGCAGATCACCGACGACTTCCCGCTGCAGGGCATCGCGCTCGGCACCATCGCCGTGCTGCTCGGCTACCACGTCCTGAACGTGCTGCGCAGGCCGGAGGACGCCGGCGGCGGCATCATCGCACCCAAGGAGGAGGAGATCGGCGGTCCCGTCCGGCCGGGGAGGGGCGGCGCCGCCACGGGCGGGGCGCCCGGGACGGAGGCGGGCTGACGCGTGAAACCGCCCCCGTTCGGCTACCACGCCCCCGGCACGCTCGATGAGGCGCTCGGCGTGCTGGCCGCCGTACCGGGCGGCAAGGTCCTCGCCGGCGGCCAGAGCCTCGTCCCGCTGCTGAACATGCGGCTCGCCGCGCCGTCCGACCTGGTCGACATCAACCGGGTCGGCGAACTCGACACCCTGCGCGTGACGGCCGGCGGGGTGCGGGCCGGCGCGCTCGCCCGGCACGCGCGGGTGGAACGCTCCGCGGCGGCCGCGGCCGTCCAGCCGCTGCTCGGGCGGGCGCTCCGGCACGTCGCGCACCCCGCCATCCGGAACCGGGGGACGGTCGTCGGCAGCCTCGCGCACGCCGACCCCGCCGCCGAACTGCCCGCCGTGCTCGCCGTCCTGCGCGGGACGGTCGAGGCGGCGTCGGCGCGGGGCCGCCGCACGATCGCGGCCGCCGAGTTCTTCCGCGGCCCGCTGGAACCGGCGCTGGAACCCGGTGAGCTGGCCGTCTCGGCGTTCTTCCCGGCGGCGCCGCCCCGCACCGGCACGGCGTTCGCCGAGACGGCGCGGCGGCACGGCGACTACGCGCTCTCCGGCGTCGCCGCCGTGGTCACCCTCGACGAGGACCTGCGCGTCGCCGCGGCGCGCACCGGCCATCTCGGCATCGCGCCGGTGCCGGTCGTGTTCGACCTGACCGGCGCCGCGGGTCCGGGCGGCGACTGGGCGGCCGCCGCCGCGCACGTCCGCGAGCGCATCGACCCCGAATCCGACATCCACGCCGGCGCCGGCTACCGGCGGCATCTGACCGGCGTGCTCACCGAGCGCGCCCTGAACGCGGCGGCGTCGGAGGCGCTGCGGAAGGCGGGAGAGTGATGGAGGAGAGCTTCGAGGTCGCGCTGACCGTCAACGGGACGCACCGCACGGCCCGCGTGCCCGCCAGGCGGCTGCTGTCGGACCTGCTCCGGCACGACCTCGGGCTCACCGGCACGCACGTCGGCTGCGAGCACGGCGTCTGCGGCTGCTGCACCGTCCTGCTGGACGGGGAGCCGGTGCGGTCGTGCCTCATGTTCGCCGTCACCGCCGCCGGCCACGAGGTCACCACCGTCGAAGGGCTCGCCGCCGAGGACGGGACGCCGTCCCCGGTGCAGCGCGCCTTCCGCGAATGCCACGGGCTGCAGTGCGGCTTCTGCACACCCGGGTTCCTCTGCACGGTGACGGCGCTGCTGCGGGAGACGCCGAATCCGACCGAGGAGCAGGTCCTGGAGGGGATCTCGGGAAACCTGTGCCGCTGCACCGGCTACCAGAACATCGTCAAGTCGGTGCACCGCGCCGCCGTCCTGCTGGCCGAAGCGGCCGGAGAAGGGGAGTCGTGAATGGGCACGCGCGTCTTCGGGGAACCGGTCCAGCGCCGCGAGGACGGCCGGCTGCTCACCGGCCGGGGCCGCTACCTCGACGACCTCGGGCGGGGCGCGCTCGCGGCGGCGTTCGTCCGGTCCCCGCACGCGCACGCCCGGATCACCGACATCGACGTGTCCGGCGCGCTCGACGTGGACGGCCTCGTCGCCGTCTACACCTGGGAGGACCTGCCCGGGCGGGTGGGGGAGCCGCTGCCGCTGCTCATCCCGCATCCGGCGCTGACGCACGGCCGCACCGGGCATCCGCTGGCGCGCGACGTCGTGCGGCACGTCGGTGAACCCGTCGCGATGGTCGTCGCCCGCGACCGCTACCTGGCCGAGGACGCCGCCGAGCGCGTCCGCGTCGAGTACGAGCCGCTGCCCGCCGTCGTCGGCATCGAGACGGCGGAGCGCGCGGAGCATCTCGTCCACGACGACGTGCCCGGCAATGTGGGGGCCGTCCTCGTCCAGGAGAACGGCGACGCCCGCGCCGCGATCGACGCCGCGCCGCACGTGCTGGAGTTCGGCCTCGCGATCGAGCGCAGCGCGTCCATGCCGCTGGAGGGACGCGGCGTCTACGCGCGGTGGGACGCCGACGACGGGTCGCTGCGCGTGTACTCCTCCACGCAGGCGTCCACCAGCGTGCGGGCCGCGATCGCCGCGCGGCTCGGGCTGCCGAACGGGAAGGTCGAGGTGATCGCGCCGGACGTCGGCGGCGGGTTCGGCGTCAAGATCGTCCATCCGTGGCCGGAGGAGATCCTCGTCCCGTGGGCGGCGCGGCTGCTGGGCCGCGAGATCAAGTGGACCGAGGACCGCCGCGAGCACTTCGTGTCCGCCGCCCACGAACGCGGCCAGCTCCAGGACGTGCGGGTCGGGTTCGACGACGACGGCCGCGTCCTCGGCCTGGACGTGCGGATCAGGCACGACCACGGCGCCTACACCCCGTACGGGATCATCATCCCGATCGTCACCTCCACCCAGCTCCTCGGCCCCTACAAGATCGGCGCGTACCGGGCGGAGGTCGTCAGCCTCTACACCAACACCCTCATCGTCACCCCGTACCGGGGCGCGGGCCGCCCGCAGGGCGTGTTCTGCATGGAGCGGACGATGGACCGCATCGCCCGCCACCTCGGCCTCGACCGCGCCGACGTGCGCGCCGCCAACTTCATCCAGCCGGGCGAGTTCCCCTACGACCAGGGCCTCACGTTCCAGGACGGCCGCCCGCTGATCTACGACTCGGGGGACTATCCGGAGCTGCTCCGCAAGGTGCGGGAGCTGATCGGCTGGGACGGGTTCGAGGCCGAGCGCGCCGCCGCCGCGGCCCGCGGCCGCCGTATCGGCATCGGCCTCGGCGTGTACGTCGAGGGGACGGGTGTCGGCCCGTACGAGGGCGGGCACGTCGAGATCGACACCGCCGGGCGGGTGCACGTGTCGACCGGACTGACCTCGCAGGGGCAGGGCCACGAGACCGTGTTCGCGCAGATCGCCGCCGCCGAGCTGGGCGTCCCGATCGAGGACGTGCGGGTGACGACGGGCGACACGCGGCGCTTCGGGTACGCGGTCGGGACGTTCGCCTCCCGCGCGGCGGTGATGAGCGGCAACGCGATCGCGCTGGCCTGCCGCAAGGTGCGCGGCAAGGCGCTGCGGATCGCCGGGGAGGCGCTGGAGGCCGATCCGGACGATCTGGACATCACCGACGGCGTCGTGCATGTGCGGGGCGACCCGTCGGCGTCCGTCCCGCTGCGGACGGTCGCGGTGCTGTCGAACCCGCTGCGGTACGCGTTCGACGAGGAGGCCGCGGCGGCGACGCAGTTCGCGGTGGGCCGTCCGGTGACCGAGCCGCCGGTCGCGTCCGGGGACGAGCCGGGGCTGGAGGGACGCGACTACTACTCGCCCGTCCGGTCCACGTTCGCGGCCGGGGCGCACGCCGCGATCGTGGAGGTCGATCCGGACACCGCCGAGGTCGCGATCCTGCGGTACGCGGTCGTCCACGACTGCGGGCGGCTCATCAACCCGATGGTGGTGGAGGGCCAGATCCACGGCGGTGTCGCCCAGGGCGTCGGCGGCGCGCTGTACGAGCGGATGGTGTACGACGAGTCGGGGCAGTTGCTGAACGCGTCCTTCATGGACTTCCTCATGCCGTACGCGACGGAGATCCCGCACATCGAGACCGACCATCTGGAGACGCCGTCGCCGCTGAACCCGCTCGGCATCAAGGGCGCGGGGGAGGCGGGCGTCATCCCGGTGTCGGCGGTGATCGCCTCGGCGGTGGAGGACGCGGAGGGCGTGCGCGTGGACGCGATGCCGCTCTCCCCGGACGGCCTCCACACGCTCCGGGAGCGCGCCGCGGGCGACGCGTCGCTGCGCGTCCGGGAGGGGGCGCGGGCGGGCTGATGCCGGCGGGCGGTGCCGGCGGGACCGGCTCGGGTTGCGGGGGACCTCGGCCCCGCCGGCGTGTCGACCCTAGTGAAGGAGACCCGGAGCCTTCGGCGTAACCGGGTTTCCTCCGGGAAGGTCGGAAATCAGCCGTGCGAGGGCGTGTCGGGGGCGTTCCCGCCGAGCGACTTCGGCAGGTAGTTCTCGACGGCGGCGGGCCGGAAGCCGGCCTGCCTGATCCAGCCGAGGATCATCTGGAGCTCCTGCGCGAGGCCCGTGCGGTAGTGCATGAGGATGATGTCGCCGGGCTTGAACCCCTTGCCGCCGTCGCCGCGTGCGAAGCCGTTGTACCCGACGCCGGGCCCGGTCGTGCCGTTGTAGAACTCCGCCGACCACAGCAGCACCGACTTGATGCCGCACTCCTTGGCGACCTGCCGGGTCGTCTGGTTGAAGCTGCCGAACGGCGGCCGGAAGACCTCCGGTCGGCGGCCGTACTGCGTGTGGATGGCGTCGGACGCCCCGCAGATCTCCTTCTTCTGCGCCTCGGCGCTCAGCGTCGCCATGTTGGGATGCGTGATCGTGTGGTTCTCCATGGGCGAGCCCGCGTTGCGCATCGCCCAGAAGTACTGTCCCTGCCCCTTGATGTAGGTCGAGGTCAGGAACGTCATGATGGGAACCTTCTCCTTGCGGACGAGGTTCACGAACTCCGAGTCGTAGGTGTAGCCGTCGTCGATGGTGAGGAAGACGACGCGCTCCCCCGTCTCGATGCGGCTGACGACCGGCGGCAGCCCGTCGGGGGACGGCTTCGGCATCGTCCAGGACCCGGGCTTCGGCGTCGCCCACTTCTGGTCGCCGAGCACCGAGGTGAGCTGCGTCCGCATGGACGGGCCCGAGTCGCCGGCCTGGGCGGCCAGGACGGGCCAGCCGCCCGCGGCCACGCCGAACACTCCGGCGGCAACCATGGCGATCACGGGCGTCTTCCCTCGCATCGGCCGCGTACTCCGTTTCGGTGAGGTCCAGTTAGGTTCGCATCGGTTGACGCGCCAAGGGCGGTCCCGGTTCGCATCCTGCCGGAACCTGCCGGACATATCTGACCATTTCCCACCGCCCGCCGGGGCGTATCTGCCCAATCCCCGGCGTGTACTCGGCAGATGTTGCCGTTCGGCGGGGCCACGGCGTTCTCTACAGTCGGGTCATGCAGCTGAACGGCAGTGCCAGTGTCGCCGCGCCGCTCGACCGCGTCTGGGACGCGCTCCAGGACCCGGCCGTCCTGGCCAGGACGATCCCCGGATGCCGCTCCCTGGAGGAGACGGCGCCCGACACCTACCGCATGACGGTCACGGCGGGCGTCGCCTCCATCCAGGGCACCTACGTCGGGCAGGTGGAACTCGCCGATCCCGACCCGCCGCGCTCGTTCGTCCTGAAGGCGCGCGGCCAGGGCGCGCCGGGCACGGTGGACGCGACGGTCCGGGTCCGGCTCTTCGACGGCGGCGGCGCGACCCGCATCGACTACGACGCGGACGCGGTCGTCGGCGGGATGGTCGGCGGGGTGGGGCAGCGGATGCTGGGCAGCGTCGCCAAGCGCACCGCGGGCGAGTTCTTCGCCGCCGTCGAGCGCGACCTCACCGCGCCCGTCACCGAGGCCGCGCCCCCCGGCGAGGCCGCGCCCGCCGGGACACCGGCGCCCGCCGGCGTCCCGGCGGGCACCGGCACGCTCTACCCGGGACGCGCCGCGCAGGCGCCGGAGTGGCCGGCGATGGCCGTCGCGTTCGCCTCCGGCGGGGCGGTCGCCCTCGCGGGCGTCGCGCTCGGCTACCTGCTCGGCCGCCGCTCGCGCCGCTGAGTCAGCCGACCGCGACCAGGTCGACGACGAAGATCAGCGTCTCGCCCGGCTTGATCGCCGGGCTGGGGCTGCGGTCGCCGTAGGCGAGGTGCGGCGGGATGACGAGCTTGCGCCGCCCGCCGACCTTCATGCCGGCGATGCCCATGTCCCAGCCCTTGATGACGCGGCCGGTGCCGAGCTGGAAGTCCAGCGTCGAGCCCCGGTTCCAGGACGCGTCGAACTCCTCGCCGGTGGACCACGACACGCCCACGTAGTGCATCGACACGTGCGAGCCCTTGACGGCCTCGGGGCCGTCGCCCTCGGTGATGTCGGTGATGTCGAGGTACTCGGGCGGCTGGCCCTCGGGGAAGTCGATCTCGGGGCGTTCAAGCGCCATGGACGGGCTCCAGCGTCGTCGTGTGATGGATCTGCGGTGAATCCGCGGATGAAAAGGCCCAGCCTAGTGCTCCACGCCCTCACGAAAGAACGGCGCCCCCGTTGGCAGATTGCGACGGTTTCGCAGCTGGGCGGGGACCGGTAGACCCTTGCGTATGGCGAGGCGGCTGCGGATAGGGATCGACACGGGCGGGACGTTCACCGACGTCGTCGCACAGGACGAGCACGGCGGGCTCGTCACCACCAAGACGCCCTCGACGCCCGCCGACCCCGCGGAGGGCTTCGCGAACGGCGTCGCGAAGGTGCTCGGCCTGCTCGGCGCGCGGCCCGCGGACATCGCGGCGCTGTCGCACGGCACGACGGTCGCGACGAACCGGCTCCTGGAAGACCGGATCGACGACCTCGGGTTCATCACGACCGAGGGGTTCGAATCCGTCCTGGAGATCGCGCGGCAGAGCGTCCCGGACGGCTACGGCAACAGTTATTTCTGGGTGAAGCCGCCGCGGATCGTCCCCGCGCACCGGGTCCGGGGAGTCGGCGGGCGGCTCGACCACACCGGCGCGGAGATCCGCCCGTTCGACGAGGGGGCGGCGGTCGCGGCGGCCCGCTGGTTCCGCGACCGGGGCGTCCGCGCGATCGGGGTGTGCCTCCTGCACTCCTACGCCGACCCGTCGCACGAGCTGGCGATGCGGGACGTCCTGCGCCGCGAGCACCCGGACGCGGTCGTGTCGCTGTCCTGCGAGGTGCTGCGCGAGTACCGCGAGTACGAGCGGTCGGTGACGACGCTCGTGGACGCCGCCGTCAAGCCCGCGATGAACGGCTACCTGGCGCGGATCACCGAACGCGTCGCGTCCCGCCTGCTGGTGATGAAGAGCAACGGCGGCGTGCTGTCGGCGGAGGAGGTGGCCGGGCAGCCGATCACGACCGTGCTGTCCGGCCCGGCCGCGGGCGCGCTCGGCGCGGCGTTCGTCGTCGCGCGCAGCGGACACGGTTCGGTCGTGACGCTGGACGGCGGTGGAACCTCGACCGACGTCGCCGTCGTCCTGGACGGCGAGCCGACGCTGACGACCGAGGGCTCGATCGGGCGGCACCCGGTCAAGATCCCGATGATCGACATCGTGACGGTCGGCGCGGGCGGCGGCTCGGTCGCGTGGCGGTCGCCGGAGGGCGCCCTGAAAGTGGGGCCGCGCAGCGCGGGCGCCGACCCCGGGCCGCTCTGCTACGGCCGCGGCGGCACCGAGGTCACGGTCACCGACGCGCACGCCGTCCTCGGCCGCATCCCGCCGCATCTGCTCGGCGGCGAGGTCCCCCTGGACGTGGCCGCCGCCCGCCGGGGCCTGGAGACCCTGGCCGGGGATCTCGGCCTGCCGGTCGAGCGGGCCGCCGCCGGGATCCTGGAGATCTCGGCGTGGAACCAGGCCAACGCGATCCGGCAGATCACCGTGAAGCGGGGCCTGGACGTCCGCGACTACCCGCTCGTCGCGTTCGGCGGCTCGGGGCCGCTGCTCGCGTGCCGGCTGCTGGACGTCCTCGGGCTGCCCGCCGCGCTCGTCCCGGAGAACCCCGGCAACCTGTCGGCGTTCGGGCTGCTCACGGTGGACGCGAGGAACGACCATGTGCGCACCCGGGTCGTCCGCGACGCCGAACTCGACCCCGCGCTCCTGGCCTCGGTCTACGCCGACCTCGAAGGCGAGGCCGCCGCGACCCTCGCCCGCGAGGGGTTCGCGGAGGACCGGCGCCGCTTCGCCCGCTCCGCCGACCTGCGCTACCACGGGCAGGCGTTCGAGGTCCGCGTCGCCGCCCCCGCCGGGCCGCCGGACGAGGGGTTCCGCGCGCAGGTCGTCCGCCGGTTCCACGACGCCCACGAGGCCCTCTACGGCTACTGCTACCGCGACGACCCGCGGCATCCGGTCGAGTGGGTCAACCTGCGCGTCTCCGGCATCGGTCCGATCGAGCGCCCGCGTCTCACCGCGCGGCCGGCCGGTGACGGCGACCCGTCGCGGGCCCGCACCGGCACGCGCGGCGTGTACTTCGACGCCTGGGCGGAGACGCCGGTCTACCGGCGCGAGAAGCTCGCCCCCGGCGACGCGATCGAGGGCCCGGCGGTCATCGAGGAGTTCGGCTCGACGCTCCCGCTCCACCCCGGCTTCACCGCGGCCCTCGACCCCTACGGAAACCTGGTGGTCACGCGATGATCGACCCGATCCTGCTGGAGATCGTGGAGGGGACGCTGGCGTCGGTGGAGCGCGAGGTCGAGACGGCCATCGCGCGGACGGCCCGGTCCCCGATGATCCGGGACGCGCACGACTTCCGCGCCGGGATCCACGACCGCCGCCTCCGCAAGCTGACCGGGCGGTCGTACTCGGCGCTCGTCCAGCCGGTCGCGCGCGACTTCCCGCTGGAGACGATGCGTCCCGGCGACGTGTTCTTCCACAACGACGTGTACCTGTCGGAGGGCGGGATCGGGCACCTGCCGGACCTGTGCGTGACGGTCCCGGTGTTCCATGACGGCGAGGTGGTCGCGTTCGTGCAGGCGTTCGGCCATCACGACGACATCGGCGGCGCCGTCCCCGGCTCGATGCCGAGCCATGCCCGCAGCGTGTTCGAGGAGGGCCTGATGGTCCCGCCGATCAGGCTGTGGGACCGGGGCGTCCCGAACGAGGCGGCGCTGACCATCATGACCCGCAACTCGCGGATGCCCGACTCGCTCGCCGGCGACCTGGACGCCGAGTGCTCGGCGTGCCTGATGGGCGCCCGCCGCCTCGGCGACCTGTTCGCCCGGTACGGCCGCGCGGACGTCGAGGCGTGCTTCGACGCGATCATCGACCGGACGACCGAGACGTTCCGCCGCGAACTGCTCGCCAAGATCCCGGACGGGACGTTCGTCTGGGAGGACTACGCCGAGCACGACGGCGTGGACCCGCCCCGCCTGCACGCGCAGCGCATCACGCTCACCGTCGACAAGGCGGCCGCCGTCCCGCTGATCATCGACTTCACCGGTACGTCCCCGCAGGCCAAGGGGCCCATCAACCACGCGGGCGACTATGCCGGCGGCGTCTTCCTGAAGAAGTGGCTGGCACCCGTCCTGCGCAACCTCGCCGACACCCCGGAGCGGGCCGCCGAACTGGACGTCAACGAGGGCGTGGTACCGCTCGTCGAGATGCGCTTCCCGGAGAAGGGCACGCTGCTCACGCCCGTCTTCCCGGCACCGACGAACGCCCGCACGTTCGTGATCCTGCGGCTGCTCGGCGTCCTCGCGGGCGTCCTCGCCAAGGCGACGGGCGGGCGGATGCCCGCCGACCAGGAGACGATCCGCTACACCGGCGTCTACGGCGAGGACGACCGGGGCCCGTACCTCATGCGCGAGGTCCTCGGCGGCGGCTCGGGCGGCCGGTACTACGCCGACGGCGAGGACACCATCCACATCGTGCCCGACTCCCGCAACATCCCCGCCGAGTTCGCCGAGGCCCGCTGGCCGTTCATCGTCGAACGCCTCGGCCTGGCGACCGACTCCGGCGGGCCGGGGGAGCACCGCGGCGGCCTCGGCTACGACAAGCACATCCGGATGCTCCGCGACGCCCGCTACATGTCGATCGCGGACCGCTCGATCCTGTCGTGCTGGGGCGTCAACGGGGGCCGTGCGGGACGCCCGTTCCGCGTGGACATCGACGGCGAGGAGATGGACGGCCTGGTGGACGACCACCCGGTCAAGGCCGGCCAGATCATTCGCATCCGCACCACGGGCGGCGGCGGCTGGGGCGACCCACTGAACCGCGATCCGTCCCGCGTGGCCGCCGACGTCCGCGACGGCAAGGTCTCCCTGGACGGCGCCCGCGACGACTACGGCGTCGTCCTCACCGACGGTGTCGTTGATGAGGAGGCGACCCGGACCCTGCGCGCGCGCCTGCGCGCCGAACGCGGCCCCCTCCCGTTCTTCGACCGTGGCCCCGGCTACCCCGAACTCTCCGGCGGCGCCGCCACCGCCGAAGTCGACGCCCTCGAAGCCGGCCCCTCGCTCGGCGAGGCATGACGAGAACGAATTCAGAGTAGGACCCGGCATCCTCGCTTGCGGTGTGACGAGCGCGAGGGCGACTGACGCACCCCTGGTCAGGTGCGGGTCAGTCGAGAGGTCTGGTGGCGCGGAGGGTGTACATCAGGGGGATGCGGGGGCGGCCTTCGGGGAGGCGGTAGGCGGGGCCGTGGCGTTCTAGGACGGAGAACCGTTGCCAGAGCGTGTGGTCGTGTTCGTGCAGGAAATCGAGGCGCAGTCCTGCGGTGGTCAGGGCGGTGACCACCTCGCCCAGTCCATGGACGAACTCGATCGAGCGGGTGTGCTGGACGGGGGCCTGCGGGTCGGCGTAGCTGCCGGCGTCCGGCTCGTCCCAGATCTGGGGTCCCTCGGCGAAGTAGTCGTAGGTGACCGAGCGGCCTTCCTCGTCGTCAAGGGTGTCGGCGAAGGGGTGGAACTCCGCGAGGTAGACGAACCCGCCCGGACGCAGAAGGGACGTGACGGTCTCGGCCCAGCGGTCGATGTCGGGTAGCCAGCACAGGGCGCCGAGGCCCGTGTAGACGATGTCGTAGGTTTCGCCGAGAACCATCGGCGCGTCGTATACGTCGGCTACGACGAAGCGGGCTTGCAGTCCTGTTTCGTCCGCCACTGTGCGGGCGGCCTCGACGGCCTTCTCGGAGAAGTCCAGTCCGGTCACGTGCGCGCCTCGCCGGGCCCAGGAGAGGGTGTCGAGGCCGAAATGGCACTGCAGGTGGACCAGCCGCCGGCCGGTGACGTCCCCGACTTCGGCCGGCTCGAATTCCCGGAGGGTCTGGCCGCCGGCCTTGAATCCGGCCACGTCGTAGAAGTCGCTGGCAAGGTGGATCGGGACTCGTTCGTCCCAGAGCGCCTTGTTGGTCCTGAGATAGTCGGCATCCGCCATGGTCGTGAGCGTAAGGCAGTTGTGGCCTCATCGGGTTGAGAAGCGGTGTGGGGTGAGGGTGGTGCCGTCCACCTGGAGGTCGCAGCGGGACTGCGTTCCGTCTCCGGTGAAGTGGGCCTGCTCGCGGGCGGCCCAGCGTTCCCAGGCGTCGGCGAATTCGGGGCCGTCGCGGTCGAGGGCGCGGGCGCGGCGGAGGTCGCGCGGGGCGTCCAGCCAGATGCGGTAGGCGGCGGGGGAGCCGGTCCAGGCGGAGCCGACGCCTTCGATGATGAGGACGGGCGGGGGCGGGATCTCCTCTTCGGGGCCGTAGGAGTCGTGGCGCCAGTCGTAGCGGCGGAGGACGGCCGGCCGTCCGCCGCGGAGCGGGTCGAGGACGGACGTGCGGAGCGGTTCCCACCAGGTGAGCGGGTCGGCGTCCCAGGGGATCCGGAAGTCGTCCGAGCGGATGACGGGCGCACCGGCCAGGGCCTCCGCCAGGTGGTCGGCGAACGTCGACTTGCCGGCGCCGCTCGGGCCGTCCACCGCGACCAGCCGCACCGGGCCGCAGGACGGCGGCAGCGCGAGCAGGCGCGCCGCGAGGACGGGGTAGCTCAGGGTCGGGTCCGGCACGGACGGCATACTTCCAGGTGCCGGACGAGAGGGAGAGGGGCGAGTGATGGACCTGCTCGGCGGGACGGGCGGCCCGGTGCGGGTCGCCGGCCGGGAACTGGCGCGCGACGAGCTGCTCGGCCGGGCCTGCGCCGTCGCCGCGGAGATCGCGGGCGCGGACGCCGTCGCGGTGCACGCCACCGCGTCACTGGAGACGGTCGTCGCGGTCGTCGGCGGCATCCTCGCGGGCGTCCCCGTGGTGCCGCTGCCGCCCGACTCCGGGCCCGCCGAGCGCGCCCACATCCTCGGCGACTCCGGCGCGGACCTGCTTCTCGCCGCGGGCGGCGCCACGGAGCAGGCCGATGGCGAGCCGCCCGTGCTCCCCGTCGACGCGCTGCCCCGCGGCGGGAGCGTCCGGGGCGAGGTTCCAGCCGACGCCACCGCGCTGATCCTCTACACGAGCGGCACGACCGGCGCGCCGAAGGGCGTGCTCATCTCGCGGAGCGCGATCGCCGCCGGGCTGGACGCCCTCGCCGGCGCGTGGGCGTGGACGCCCGACGACGTCCTCGTCCAGGGACTGCCCCTGTTCCACGTGCACGGTCTCGTCCTCGGTGTCCTCGGAGCCCTGCGGGTGGGGTCGCCGCTCGTCCACACGGGGCGGCCCAAACCCGAGCTGTACGCGGCGGCGGCGCGCAGCGACGGCGGAAGCCTGTTCTTCGGCGTCCCGACCGTCTGGTCGAGGACGGCGGCCGACCCCTCCACCGCCGCGGCCCTGCGCGGGGCGCGGCTCCTCGTCTCGGGCAGCGCGCCCCTGCCCGTGCCCGTCTTCGAGCGGCTCTCCGAGCTCACCGGGCACCGCCCGGTCGAGCGCTACGGCATGACCGAGACCCTCATCACGGTCAGCGCGCGCGCCGACGGCGACAAGCGGCCCGGCTACGTCGGCACACCGCTGCCCGGCGTCGAGACCCGCCTCGCCGCCGACGACGGCACGTCCGTCCCGCCGGACGGGGAGACGCCAGGGGAACTGCACGTCCGCGCGCCGCTGCTGTTCAAGGGCTACCTCAACCGCCCCGACGCCACCGCGAAGTCGTTCACGCCGGACGGCTGGTTCCGCACCGGCGACATCGCCGCCATCGGCCCGGACGGCTGGCACCGCATCGTCGGCCGCGCGTCCACCGACCTGATCAAGAGCGGCGGCTACCGGATCGGCGCCGGCGAGATCGAGAACGCGCTGCTCGCGCACCCGGCCGTCCGGGAGGCCGCCGTCGTCGGCACCCCGCACGACGACCTCGGCGAGCAGGTCACCGCCTACGTCGTCGCCGACGGCGTCGCGGAACGCCAGCTCATCGACTTCGTCGCCGAACGCCTGTCGGCGCACAAGCGGCCCCGCGTCGTCCACCTGGTCGACGCGCTGCCGCGCAACGCCATGGGCAAGGTCGTCAAGGCCCGCCTGAGCGAGCTCTAAGGCGGCAGCTCCGCGAGGACGGGGGACCAGGCGTCCACCGGCCGCGTCGGCAGTGTCGTGGGCTGGGAACATGACACCTGTCATGCCGATCGGGTGCCAGGCGCCGCCCGAACCGGTGACACGCGCCCCTACCGGCGCGCACGCGTGATCACGAGGCTGGGGACATGGAGAATCCAGCCATCAGCGTCGACGGCCTCCGCCAGCGGTACGGGGACTTCGAGGCCGTCGCCGGCATCTCGTTCGACGTCGGCGGGGGCGAGCTGTTCGCGCTCCTCGGCACGAACGGCGCCGGCAAGACGACCACCCTCGAAACCCTGGAGGGACACCGGGCCGTCCACGAGGGCACGGTCCGGGTCCTCGGGCACGACCCGCACGGGGAGCGCCGCAAGGTCCGCCCGCGGATCGGCATCATGCTGCAGGACGGCGGATTCTTCGCCGACCTCACCGTCGCCGAGACCATCGACCACTGGCGCGGCTTCACCCCCGGGGCACGCGGCCGGGACGAGGCCCTCACCATCGCCGGGCTGGCAGGCAAGGCCGGGGTGCGGGTGCGGCAGCTGTCCGGCGGCCAGAAACGCCGCCTCGACCTCGCGCTCGCGCTGCTCGGCCGCCCCGCCGTCCTGTTCCTGGACGAGCCGACTAGCGGCATGGATCCCGAGGCCCGCCGCGCCACCTGGACCATCGTCCGGGACCTGGTCGCGGACGGCACGACCGTCCTGCTCACCACGCACTACCTGGAAGAGGCCGAGCACCTCGCCGACCGGCTCGCGATCCTGCACCGCGGCCGCATCGAGACGTCCGGGACGGTCGCCGAGGTCGTCGCCGGGCACGGCGACCGCATCAGCTTCCAGATGCCCGGGCACCTGCGGGTCGCCGAGCTTCCCGACCTGCGCGGCGCCCGCGCCGACATCCGCGTGGACGGCGGCCGCACCGTCGCGTCCTACACCGTCGACGGCACCGGACTCCAGACCGGCCTCTACGAGCTGCTGCGCTGGGCCGACGCGGAAGAGGTCCGGCTGGACGGCCTGCGGGCGCGCAGCGCGTCCCTCGAAGACGTCTTCCTCGGCACCGCCGAAGGAGCGGCCCGATGAACCCGTCCGCCGTCCTGCGCGTCGCCCGCCTCGACCTCACCCTGCTCTGGCGGAACCGGACCGCGCTGTTCCTCGTCTTCGGCCTGCCGGTCCTGTTCGCCGCCATGCTCGTCCCCGTGCGGGGCGAAAGGATCGGGGGCGTGGACGGAGCGCTGCTCCAAGGCACCGGCCACCTGGGGTTCTTCCTCATCTTCGCCGTCTTCATGAACCTGGTGAACGTGTTCACCGCCCGCCGCGAGGACCGCACGCTCAAGCGGCTGCGGGGCACCGCCCTGGCGGACGCCGAGATCGCCGGCGGCAGCGTGCTCACCGCGGCCGCGCTGTACGCGGTGCAGGCGGTGGCGCTGCTGGCCGTGCTCGGCGGCGCGCTGGGCGGCCGGTTCCCCGCCGACCCGGTCCTGCTGCTGGCCGGCCTCGGGGGCGGTGTCGCGGTGTTCGCGGCGCTGGCGTTCGCGGTGTCGGGGATCACCCCGAACGCCGAGCTGGCGCAGCTCACCGTGCTCCCGATCATGTTCGGCTGCATGCTCGGGGCCGGGGTGATGTTCCCGCTGGACGGCCTGCCCGGATGGCTCCAGGAGATCTGCCGGTTCGTCCCGCTCAGCCCCGTCGTGGAGATCGCCCGGACCGGCTACTTCGGGCAGGACTTCGTGCACCGGGCCGACCATCCGTCCGTCGGCATCGCCGAGGGGTGGCTCACCTGCGTCCGGTCCTTCTGCGTCCTGGTCTTCTGGGCCGCGCTCGGCCGCGCCCTCGCCGCCCGCTGGTTCCGCTGGGAGCCGCGGCGCGGCTGAACCGTCACCCATTACAGTGCGAGGCCGGAGGGACGGGGACATGACGGTCGCGACGACGGCGGACATCGAGGAACAGGCGGCCCGCAGGCTGGAACGCTACCGGCGGGTGACGTACCGGTCGTTCCTGTTCGCCGCGTTCGGGTTCCTCGCGCCGGGCCTGGCCGGCGCCGGGGCCGCCTACGCCGAAGGTCACGTCGGTGTCCCGGCCGTCATCGCGGTGGTCGCCGGGCTGGGGCTGATGACCTGGTGCTACGCGCGGCTCGTCCGGACCGGCCTGGAGGGCGCGGCGTCCCGGCGCGACATCGCGGTCAGCGGCGCCGTCGCCGGGGCGCTGAGCCTCATGATGCTCACCGACCCGCTGTTCAGCGTGATCCCCGTGTTCTGGGTGTCCGCCGTGGTGCTGTCGCCGATGGGCCGCGGGCGGATCATCGCCCTGTGCGCGGCCGCGGGCATGTTCTGCGGGGTGCTCTCCACGGTCGGGGTGACTCGCCTGCACGGCGCCGGGAACCTGCCGTGGTTCGCGGTCCTCCCGCTGACGACCGCCCTCTACACCGCGGTCTGCGGGGTCGTCGCGTTCGTCAACCGCTACCAGCGGCGCATGTGGGACCTGCACCAGGAGGCGTACGCGGCCCGCGACGCCCTCGCCCGGCTCGCGGTGACCGAGGAACGGCTCCGCTTCTCCCGCGACCTGCACGACCTGCTCGGCCACAGCCTCTCGCTGATCGCGGTGAAGAGCGAGCTGGCGATGCGGCTGGCCCGCGACGATCCGGACCGGGCGGGGGCGGAGATGGCCGACGTCCGGCGCGCCGCCCGGGACGCGCTGCGCGAGGTGCGCGCCGCGGTCCGCGGCTACCGGGCCGTCGAACTGGACGCCGAGCTCGCCGGGGTGCGGGCCGTGCTGGAGGCCGCCGGCGTCCGCTGCGCGATCGGGGACCCGCCGGACGGGCTGCCGCCGGAGGTCCGCTCCGTGCTCGCCTGGGTGATCCGCGAGGGCGCCACCAACGTGATCAAACACAGCGAGGCGCGGCACTGCTCGATCGCCCTCACCCTCTACGGTGGCTCCGTGGTGGTGGAGATGCGCAACGACGGCGTGCGCGGCGCGGAGACCGGGGAGGGCTCCGGGCTGACCGGCCTCACCGAGCGGGCCGCCGTCCTCGGCGGCGAGATCACCGCGGGCCGGCACGGCCGCGACGGGTTCCTGCTGCGGGCCGCCGTCCCGGTGCCGTGCCCGGACGGGCGGGAGGCCGGCGAGGCGATCACGGCGGGCAGGCCCGCGTGATCCGCGTCCTGCTCGCCGACGACGAGCACCTCATCCGCGGCGCGGTCGCCGCACTGCTCGGCCTGGAACCCGACCTGGACGTCGTCGCCGAGGTCGGCCGCGGCGACGAGGTCGCCGCCGCGGTCGCGGCGCACGACCCGGACGTGGCCGTCCTCGACATCGAGATGCCCGGCGCGGACGGCCTCACCGTCGCCGAGGAACTGCACGCGTCCGGGGTCGGCTGCGCGGTCTGCATCCTGACCAGCTTCGGCCGTCCCGGCTACCTGCGCCGCGCCATGGCCGCCGGGGTCCGCGGGTTCGTCGCGAAGGACGCCCCTACCCGGGAACTCGCCACCGCCATCCGCAAGATCCACGGCGGCGGCCGCTACCTGGACGCCGAACTGGCCGCCAGCGCGATGGCCGCCGGAGACAACCCGCTCACCGCACGGGAACGCGAGATCCTCCGCCTCACCGGCGCCGGGACGGAGACCGCCCGCATCGCCTCCGCCCTGCACCTGTCGGAGGGCACCGTCCGCAACTACCTGTCCACCGCCATGGCGAAACTCGGCGAGCCCACCCGCCTGGCCGCCGCCCGCGCCGCCGAGCGGATGGGCTGGATCTGACGACATTTAGAAACTACTCTGCTACATTCTGTCAATGCTCCTCGTGTATACGGGGATGGCCCTACGGGGATGGCCCATGGGGCAGGGGTTTCCCGACACTGGCGGACGGTGCTCCCCGCGTACGCGGGGCTGGGCCTAGGCTTGCGGCGTGAGTGAGTCACTGGTCGAGCGCATGCAAGGATTCGGCGAGACCATCTTCGCTGAGATGTCGGCTCTCGCCGTCCGGACCAGTTCGATCAATCTAGGCCAGGGTTTCCCGGACAGTTCGGGCCCGGAGTCCATGCTGGACGTTGCCGTGGAGGCCATCCGGTCGGGGGCGAACCAGTACCCGCCCGGCCCCGGACTCCCGGACCTGCGGGAGGCGGTGGCGGCGCAACGGCTGGAGCGGTACGGGCTGTCCTACGACCCGGCCACCGAGGTGTTCGTGACCGTCGGGGCCACCGAGGGCATCGCCGCATCGGTGCTGGCGCTCGCCGAGCCGGGCGACGAGGTCGTCGTTTTCGAGCCCTACTACGACTCCTACGCGGCCGTGATCGCGCTCGCCGGGGCCGTCCGCCGGGCCGTCACCCTCCGGCCGGTGCAGGGCCGGTTCACCTTCGACCCGGACGAGTTGCGCGCCGCCGTCGGACCGCGCACCAAGGCCATCCTGGTCAACTCGCCGCACAACCCGACGGGCACCGTGTTCACGCGCGCCGAGCTGGAGACCATCGCCGGCGTCTGCCGCGAGCACGACCTCGTCGCGATCACCGACGAGGTGTACGAGTACCTGACCTTCGACGGGACCGAGCACATTCCGCTGGCGACACTCGACGGCATGCGCGAGCGGACGGTGTCGGTGTCGTCCGCGGGCAAGTCGTTCTCCGTCACCGGGTGGAAGACCGGATGGGTGACGGCCCCCGCGCCGTACATCCGGGCCGTCCAGACGGTGAAGCAGTTCCTCACCTACGCGGTCAGCGCCCCCTACCAGCGGGCCGCCGCGTACGCGCTGCGGACCGAGATCCCGTGGGTGGAGGAGCTGCGCAAGTCGCTCCAGGCCAAGCGGGACCGGCTCATCACCGGGCTGGAGACCGCCGGGTTCACCGCCCACCGGCCGCAGGGCACCTACTTCGTGCAGGCCGACATCCGGCCGCTCGGGTTCACCGACGGCATGGAGCTGGCCCGCGCCCTGCCGCAGAAGGCGGGCGTCGTCGCGATCCCGACGCAGGTGTTCTACGACCACGCCGAGGCCGGCGCCCACTTCGTCCGGTTCGCGTTCTGCAAGAAGGACGAGGTCATCGACGAGGCCGTGGAACGCCTCGCCCGCCTCCGCTGAGTCCCCGAGAACTGCCGAAGAAACGGCGTTCGTTGGGCGGTTTTCGCCCGTGAGCACCGCCTCCCGTGCGGCTAGCGTCCGACCCGTGACCGGGGTGGAGACCGATCATCCGATCAGCTGAGGAGCGATGACGTGCCCGATCCGATCGAAGTCCGCAAGATCCCCATCGAGAGCGTGACCGACGCGTCCGGGCTGGCCCGGCTGATCGACGACGGCGTCCTGGAGGCCGACCGGGTCCTCGCCGTCGTCGGCAAGACCGAGGGCAACGGCGGCGTGAACGACTACACGCGGCTGCTGGCCGACCGGGCGTTCCGCGAGGTGCTGATCGCCCGGGGCACCCGGACGGCGGACGAGGTGGCGCGCGTCCCGCTCGTGTGGTCCGGCGGCACCGACGGGGTGCTCAGCCCGCACGCCACCGTGTTCGCGACCGTCGACCCCGCGAAGGCGCCGGCGTCGGACGAGCCGCGCCTGTCGGTGGGTGTCGCGATGAGCGACGTCATCCGGCCCGAGGACATCGGGCGGCCCGCGATGGTCGAGACGGTCGCGGCCGGGGTCCGCGCGGCCATGGAGACCGCCGGGATCGACGACCCGGCCGACGTCCACTACGTGCAGACCAAGACGCCGCTGCTCACCCTCGACACGATCAACGACGCGAAGTCGCGCGGCCACGACGTCGTGACCGAGGACACCCTGAAGTCGATGGACATCTCCAACTCCACCACCGCGCTCGGCATCGCCGTCGCGCTGGGCGAGATCGAGATGCCCTCCGCCGAGCAGATCCACCGGGACCTGGCGCTGTACTCGTCGGTGGCGTCGTGCTCGTCCGGTGTGGAACTGGACCGGGCGCAGATCGTCGTCGTCGGCAACGTCCGCGGCATCGGCGGCCGGTACCGGGCCGGGCACGGTGTGATGAAGGACGCGCTGGACGCCGACGGCATCTGGGACGCGATCAGGACGGCCGGCCTCGACCTGCCCGAAAGGCCCCGCGCGTCCGACCTCGGTGACCGGCTCGTCAACGTGTTCATCAAATGCGAGGCCGACCCGGGCGGATCGGTCCGGGGCCGCCGCAACATCATGCTGGACGACTCCGACGTGCACTGGCACCGGCAGATCAAGGCGTGTGTCGGCGGGGTGGCGGCGTCCGTCACCGGCGATCCGGCGGTGTTCGTGTCGGTCGCGGCCGTTCACCAGGGGCCGTCCGGCGGCGGCACCGTCGCGGCCATCGCCGACCTCGGCTGACCCGCGGGAAGAACCGGGGGAGGGAGAGTGCCCGGGTAGCCGCGCATGGCGGTCGCCGGAGGTTATAGCCTTCCTGCCGTGTCCGGACTGACCATTCCCGAACCGCAGTTCCCCGGTGACGACGGAAGCGCCGACCCCCGGCTGGCCGAAGTGCTCGCCGGGTACGCGGCCGGGCGCATCGGGGCGCACGCGGTGCTGCGGCTGCTGCAGGGCGCCCGGCTGCTGGTGCCGATCGTCGCCGTCCTCACCGAGGAGGAGGACGTCGAGCCCGGTGAGCTGCGGCGCGAGAAGACCAGCGAGATGGCGCTGCCGACGCTGATCGGGGACGACGGGCGGCGCGGCGTGCTCGGCTTCACCTGCACCGAGACGATGAAGGCGTGGCGCGCCGACGCCCGCCCGGTGTCGGTACTCGGCGCCGACGCGTGCCGCGCCGCGCTCGACGAGGGCGCCGACGCGCTGGTCGTGGACGTGGCGGGCCCCGTCCCGTTCGCCGTGGAGGGCCTGCACCTGCATCTGCTCGCCGAGGGCGGTCCCCTCCCGCCGCCGCACGAGGACCCGGACGTCCTCGCGGCGGTCGAGGCGGCGTTCGGCTCCGAGCCGTCCGTGACCGGTGTCCGCGTGCTGGAGGGGACGTCCGCCGAGGTCGCCGTGCGGTTCGCCGTCGTCCCCGGGCACGACGAGCGCGCCACCGTGCAGCGGGTGTCCGACCGGCTCGCCGAAGTGCTGCGCGGCCGCGTCGTCGGCGCCGTCGAGCTGAACGTCGTGCGCCCGTAGATCGTTCGCGCCGGCCCCGCCGGTCTTCGTCAAGACTGGCCGTTGCCGTTCCCGCCGCGCCGTGGTCATGATCAAGTCACCCGGCATGGAAGGGGTCGATGGTGACGGTCCTTCACGACGCACAGGAGTTCCGGCGGCGGGGCTGGTGGCGGGACGGAACATTCCTGGACGATCTCGACCGGTGGGCGGCCGCCGCCCCGGACCGTCCGGCGGTGGTCGGGCATGTCTGGGAGACCGGGGACGCGCCCGACACCGTCCTCACCTATGCGCGGCTCGCCGAGCTGGCGGACCGGTGCGCGGCGGGCCTCGCCGCGCTGGGGATCGGCCCCGGCGACCGCGTCGCGATGCAGCTCGTCAACCAGTGGCAGGCCACCGTCCTCGCGCTCGGCTGCGGGCGTGCCGGGGCGGTCGTGGTGCCGTACTACATCGCGACGGGCGCCGTCGACACCGAGTGGATCCTGCGCGAGTCCGGGGCCCGGGCCGTGGTGTCGCTGGACGGGGTGCGCGGGCTGGACATCGCCGCGACCATCGCCGGCATGCGGGACCGGCTGCCCGCGCTGCGCCACCAGATCGTGGTGGGGGAGAAGGTCCCCGATGGCGCGATCGGCTTCGAGGACGGGCTGCTCGCGGCGGACGGCGCCGCGCCCCGGCACCGGCCGTCCGGCGACGACGTGTTCCAGATCATGTACACGTCGGGGACGACCGGGCGGCCGAAGGGCGTCCGGCACTCCCACAACACGCTGTACGCGATGGCACGTTCCTACACCGTCCCGCTCGGGCTCGGCGAGGACGACGTGCTGTCCACGCCGTGCATCGTCGGCGGGCAGGGCGGCTGGCTCTACGGGATGCTGGCGCCGCTCGTCGCCGGCGCGACGGCCGTGTGGGCGGACGCGTTCAACCCCGGCGACTTCCTCGACCTCGCCGCCGAGTACGGGATCACCGCCGCGTACTTCACCCCGCTCATCCTGGACGAGCTGGTGGCCGAGCAGCGGGAGAACCCGCGGACGGTGGCGCTGCGGCACATGGTCACCGGGTCCACCCCGATCCCGCCGGACCTGCCGGGACGGTTCCACGAGACGTTCGGCCTCCCCGTCCGGTCGCTGTGGGGGATGACCGAGAACGGCGGCGTCACGATCAGCCGCCCGGACGACCCGCCGGACTGGGCGTCCCGCAGCGACGGCCGGCCCGTCGAGTGGATGTCGGTGCGGCTGGTGGACGAGGACGGCGCCGTCGTCGGGGACGGGCCGGGACGGCTGGAGGTCCGCGGCGCGAACATGTGCCTGGGCTACGAGGGCGCCGACGAGGTGTTCGCCGCCGCGCTGCACGACGGCTGGTTCGCCACCGGCGACCTGGCCCGGCCGGACGGGCGCGGCGGCATCAAGATCATCGGCCGTACCAAGGACATGATCAACAAGGGCGGGCTGCACGTCCCCGGCGTCACCGTCGAGGACATCGTGCGCGCCGACCCGCGCGTCGCCGAGGTCGCGGTCGTCGGGGAGCCGGAACCGCTGCTCGGCGAGACCATCGTCGCCGTCGTCGTCCCCGCGCCGGGCACCGCGCCGCCCACGCTGGAGGACCTGCGGAAACGGGTCGCGGACGCGGGGATGACGCCCGGCTACGAGCCCGACCGGCTGGAGATCGTCGCCGAGCTGCCCAAGACCCCGACGGGGAAGGTCCGCAAACGCGTCCTTGAGGAGGAGTTCGCCCGGAGGGCGCGCACCGACACCGCGCGGTGAGCACCGGGTCGCTCGCCGGACGGCCCGCCGCGCCGGTGCGCCCGTCCCGGCGCCGGGGCCTGGCGCTGACGTCCGTCATCCTCGCCAACGTCATGGCGGTGATCGACTACAACATCGTCAGCGTCGCGATCCCGCAGCTGCTGCGGGCCTTCCCGGGCAGCACCCTCGCCGGGCTCTCCTGGACGATCACCGCGTACACGGTGGTGTTCGCCGCCGTCCTGCTGCCCGCCGGCGGGATGGCCGACCGGCTCGGGCCGAAGCGGATCTTCCTTGGCGGGCTCGCGGTGTTCACCCTCGGCTCGGCCGCCTGCGCGCTCGCCGGCGGGCCGCTCGGGCTCGTGCTGGCGCGGATGCTGCAGGCCACCGGCGGCGGCGCGGTCGTCGCGCTGTCGATCTCGGTCGGGCTGAGCGAGTTCCCCGGCCGGGCCGGGCACGCGTTCGGGCTGCTCGGCGCCGCCGCGGGCGTCGCCGGCGCGAGCGGGCCCGCG
>NZ_BCQQ01000102.1 GCF_001552155.1 Actinomadura formosensis NBRC 14204
GTCCGGGGGCACGCCGCCCGCCGTGTTTCGGGAGCGCCGCATGCCAGAGCGCCGGTCCCGCAGCGGAGATCGGCGGAAACGCGAACGCCCCCCGTCGCGCGGGGCGGCGGGGGACGTTCGCGAGAACCGTCAGGCGGACGGGGTGTCCTGGCCCTTCTTCACGATGCCGAGCTTGCTGCCGAGCCACACCACCGGGTCGTACTTGCGGCCCACCACCCGCTCCTTCATCGGGATCAGGGCATTGTCGGTGATCTTGATGTGCTCGGGGCAGACCTCCGTGCAGCACTTGGTGATGTTGCAGAAGCCGAGCCCGTGGTCGTCCTGCGCGATGTTGCGCCGGTCGGCCTGGTCCGCCGGATGCATCTCCAGCTCCCCGATCCGCATCAGGAAACGCGGGCCGGCGTAGTGCTCCTTGTTCTCCTCGTGGTCACGGATGACGTGGCACACGTTCTGGCACAGGAAGCACTCGATGCACTTGCGGAACTCCTGCGAGCGCTCGACGTCCACCTGCTGCATGCGCAGCTCGCCGGGCTTGACGTCGCCCGGGTCGAACGACGGGATCTCCCGTGCCTTCTGGTAGTTGTACGACACGTCCGTCACCAGGTCGCGGACGACCGGGAAGGTGCGCATCGGGGTGACCGTGATCGTCTCGTCCGGCGCGAAGGTGGACATGCGGGTCATGCACAACAGCTTCGGCATGCCGTTGATCTCCGCGGAGCACGAGCCGCACTTGCCCGCCTTGCAGTTCCACCGGACGGCGAGGTCGGGCGCCTGCGTGGCCTGCAGCCGGTGGATGATGTCGAGGACGACCTCGCCCTCGTTCACCTCGACCGTGTAGTCGGTGAGCTCGCCGGAGCCCTCGTCGCCGCGCCAGACCCTGAACTTGGCCTCGTAGCTCATCGGTCGTCCTCCTCGTCCTCCGCGTCGGCGCCCGCGGCGGCCGGGTCCGGCGCGGACTCCTCGGCCTTGCCCTCCGGCAGTTCCTCGGCCGTCAGGTACTTCTTCAGCTCGTCGTTGTCGAACAGTTCGAGCAGGTCGGGCCGCATCGGCGTCATCGGCTGCCGGGTCAGCTCGACGTGCGGGGACACCGGGTCGCCGGCCAGCGAGCAGACCAGGTTGACCTTCCGCCACTCGGCCGACATCTGCGGGTGGTCGTCGCGGGTGTGGCCGCCGCGGCTCTCCTGCCGCTCCAGCGCCGCCTTCGCGACCGCCTCCGACACCAGCAGCATGTTGCGCAGGTCCAGCGCGAGATGCCAGCCCGGGTGGTAGCCGCGGCCCTCGTTGACCGCGACCGGCTCCACGCTCACGTTCGCGACCCGCTCACGGAGCTTGCCGAGCGTCTCCAGCGCCTGCTTCAGCTCCTCCTCCTTGCGGATGATGCCGACCAGGTCGTTCATCGTCTGCTGCAGCTCGGCGTGGACGGCGTACGGGTTCTCGCCGCCCTCCCGCTCGAACGGCGCGAGCGCCTCGGCCGTCGCCGCCTCGACCTCCGCGTCCGGGACGGCGGGCCGCGCGGCCAGGCCGTCCACGTACTCGGCCGCGCCGAGCCCGGCCCGGCGGCCGAAGACCAGCAGGTCCGACAGCGAGTTGCCGCCGAGCCGGTTCGAGCCGTGCATGCCGCCGGAGACCTCGCCCGCCGCGAACAGGCCAGGCACCTTCGCCGCGCCGGTGTCGGGGTCGACCTCCACCCCGCCCATCACGTAGTGGCAGGTCGGGCCGACCTCCATCGGCTCCTTGGTGATATCGACGTCCGCCAGCTCCTTGAACTGGTGGTACATCGACGGCAGCCGCCGGACGATCTCGGCGGCACCGCCCGGCATCCGGTCCACGACGGTGAGGAACACCCCGCCGTGCGGTGATCCCCGTCCCGCCTTGACCTCGGAGTTGATCGCGCGCGCCACCTCATCGCGGGGCAGCAGCTCGGGGGGGCGCTTGTTGTTGTCCGGGTCGTCGTACCAGCGGTCGCCCTCCTCCTCGGTGGTCGCGTACTGGTCCTTGAACACCCCGGGGATGTAGTCGAACATGAACCGGCGGCCCTCGGAGTTGCGCAGGACGCCGCGGTCACCGCGCACCGACTCGGTCACGAGGATGCCCTTGACGGACGGAGGCCAGACCATCCCGGTCGGGTGGAACTGCACGAACTCCATGTTCAGCAGCGTCCCGCCGGCCAGCAGCGCCAGCGCGTGCCCGTCCCCGGTGTACTCCCACGAGTTGGACGTGACCTTGAACGCCTTGCCGATGCCGCCGGTCGCCAGCACCACCGCGGGCGCCTCGAACACCACGAACCTGCCGGTCTCGCGGACATAGCCGAACACGCCGCAGACCCTGCCGTCGGCGTCCTTCAGCAGCCGGGTGACCGTCGTCTCGGCCCACACCTTGAGCCGGGCCTCGTAGTCACCGTGCTCGGCGTGGTCCTCCTGCTGGAGGGCGACGATCTTCTGCTGGGCGGTGCGGATCAGCTCCAGGCCCGTCCGGTCGCCGACGTGCGCGAGCCGGGGGTACTCGTGCCCGCCGAAGTTGCGCTGGCTGATCTTGCCGTCCTTGGTGCGGTCGAACAGCGCGCCCCACATCTCCAGCTCCCAGATGCGGTCCGGGGCCTCCTTGGCGTGCAGCTCGGCCATCCGCCAGCTGTTCATGAACTTGCCGCCGCGCATGGTGTCGCGGAAGTGGACCTTCCAGTTGTCGTTGGCGTTGACGTTGCCCATCGCGGCGGCGGCACCGCCCTCGGCCATCACCGTGTGGGCCTTGCCGAACAACGACTTGGAGATGATCGCGGTCTTCTTGCCCTGGAGGCGCGCCTCGATCGCCGCGCGCAGCCCGGCGCCGCCGGCGCCGATCACCACGACGTCGTACGAGTACCTCTCGATCTCAGTCATGATTCCTTGGCCTCAGTTGAAGATTCGCGGGTCGGAGAAGGCGCCGCCGGCCACCAGCGCGACGTACGCGTCGGCCACCACCAGCGACCCCAGGGTGATCAGGGCGTACATGCCGTGCCGCTCGTTGATCTTGGACACCCAGCCCCACATCCGGTACCGGAACGGGTGCTTGGAGAAGTTCTTGAGCCGCCCGCCGATGATGTGCCGGCACGAGTGGCACGACAGCGTGTACAGCCACAGCAGGATCACGTTCGCCACCAGGATGATGGTGCCGAGCCCGATCCCGAACCCGCCGTCCTTGCCGTGGAACGCGCGGATCGCGTCGTAGGTGTTGATGAGGGAGATGAGGACGGCGGCCATCCAGAAGTAGCGGTGCAGGTTCTGGCCGATCAGCGGGAAGCGGCGCTCCCCGGTGTACTTGCCGTGCGGCTCCCGGACGGCGCACGCCGCGGGCGACGCCCAGAACGACCGGTAGTACGCCTTGCGGTAGTAGTAGCAGGTCATCCGGAACAGCAGCAGGAACGGCAGCGAGATCGCCGCGAACGGGATCCAGCCGCGGGTGCCCGCCGGCAGGAAGGCGCCGAACTCCGCCGCGTCGCCGGTGTGCCCGTCCACCGTCACGTTGTTGCAGATCTCGTTCAGGCACGGCGAGTAGAACGGCGTCAGGTAGTGGTACTGCGGCACGTAGAACGCGGACCCCCAGAAGGCCCGGATGGTCGCGTACACCACCCATGCCGTGAAGATCACGAAGGTCGTGAGGGGATACAGCCGCCAGTTGTCCTTGCGGAGCGTACTTTCCTTGATCTGGGCGCGCGTTTTGCCCTGCGCCTCCACAGTGCTCATCGATCGCTCTCCTGAGCTCGGGTCGTCGTGTCCCCGTACCACGGTCCACGCGCACCATGCGGCCGTCGCGCCCCGCCACCGGCCCATCGCGCCTGAGCCGCTGGCCATGCGTCCCGGCCGGGGCCGCCTTCCGGCGGCCGGAGGCCGTGCCGCATGCGGGCGGTGACGCCTCGTGTGCGCTTCCAGCGAAGCGACCCTACGCCACCCGGCAGGAGCTGTGACATACATAACAGCCAGGCCTTTATGTGAGCCTGACCACAGACTTTAGCCCCGTCACGGGGGTATCGCACCGGCCGCGCTCCATAACCAGTCGTTATGGCGCAGCGGAATCGAGACGAGTGCGCTACGGCATGGCCGAGCGGTCGCCCAGCAGCCGGCCGAGGACCGTGCGGGCGTAGTGGGCCTCGGCCTCGCTCGTGCGTCCCGTCCCGTACACGCGCAGGACCTCCGCGAGATCGGGGAAGCGCTCGGCGATGAGGTCGGCGGCGGCGTCGATCTCGGCGGCGGACGCGACCTCGCGCAGGAGCGCCTGGACGAGCCGCGCCGGCTCCCTGGAGCCGGCGTGCGTCCCGTGGTCGTCGGGGCCTTCCCCGGCGGGGATGCGCTCGGACGTGGCCCTGCGCAGCCCGGACGTGGTGGCCGCCGGCCCGGCGCCGATCTCCGCCAGGCGCGCCTTGATCTCCGCGGCCGTCAGCGCGTCGAAGGCGGGGTCGGCGACGAGGTCCTCGATCGCCATCAGCCGGTGCAGGACCGCCGGGTTGCTGATCTTGGCCCGCTGGCCGGACATCAACTGGGAGAGCATCGGCGCGGAAAGCCCGAGCACGCCGGCGAGGCCGGACTGCGACAGACCGAGCCGGTCGAGGAGCGGCCGGACCCGGTCGCCGAGCGGCTCGCCGTACCACTCGACCTGCAGCGCGCGGTTCCGGGCGACGGTGTCCTCGGTGACACTCACCTTCGACTCCTCTTGACGATTCGCACTTGCAAACACTAGATTCACGGACGCACATGATGTGGCGGCGTCTTCCGCCATAGTTTCATGTGCATCGACGTTTGCATATGCGACATAGCAGGAAGGATCGACCATGCGGCTCCCCCCACGCGTGGCCGCCATCACCGCGGCACTGCTCCTGACCGGCGGGCTCGCCGGCTGCTCCCCGTCCGGCGGTGACTCCGGCACCGCATCGTCGTCCGGAGGCGGGGAGGCCGTGAGCGCGGCGGGCGGGGTGGGCTTCGACAGCCCGTCCAAGCCGGTGGCGAAGGGCACCTTCGACACGCCCATCGCCGCGGGCGCCAAGGTCGACATCGCCATCCTGGGGCTCCGGGCGCGCGGCAGGCTCGCCACGCTCAACATCCAGCTCACTCCGCACGTCCCTGGCGCCGAGTCCACTTCCAGCAGCATCACCCCCTTCAACCTCAACGGCGGCCTCCGCCTGGGGACGTCCCTGATCGACCCGGTGAACCTCAAGCGGTACGTCGTGGTGAAGGATTCCAGCGGCGCGGAACTGCAGCCCGACGAGATCTACACCACCGTTGCGAACGATCAGCCCGTCCATCTGTCCTACACGTTCGCCGCTCCTCCCGAGAACGTGAAGGTCGTCGACGTGCAGATCGGGTCGTGGCCCACGTTCCGCAACGTCCCGGTCGAGCGGTGAGCCGCATGCGCGGACCGGCCGTCGTCATCGGCGTCCTGGCCGTGACGCTGGCTCTCCCCGCGGTCGCGGGAGCCGAGCCCAACGTGCCGGACGACAACCTCGCCAAGAGCCTCCTGTCCATCGACGCCGGGTCCGCCGTGCACGGGATCGACCTGCCCCAGGCGGTCGTCCCGCTGGAGGACGAGCACACCAGCGGCGGGCAGGTCACCGTCCGCATCTCGGCGGACGTCCTGTTCGACTTCGGCAAGTCGACGCTCACCGGCGCCGCCCGCCGCCGTATCTCCGATCTGGCCCCCCGCCTGCGTGACGTGAAGGGCACCGTCCAGATATCCGGCCACTCCGACTCGGTCGGCGACCCCGGCTACAACCTGGACCTGTCGGAGAAACGCGCCGAAGCGGTCAGGGCCGAGTTGCAGAACGTCCTCAAGGGGTCGAGCGTGCGCATCGAGGCCAGGGGCTACGGCGAGACGAAGCCCGTGGCCCCCAACGAACAGGGCGGCAAGGACGACCCGGAGGGCCGCGCCAAGAACCGCCGCGTCGAGATCACCTACCAGATCAAGTAGCGGACGACGGAGACGAAGAGCACTTCGTCCCGCGAGGTCGAGGAACAGATCGGCGCCACCCACGGCACCCCCGCCCCCTTCCGCCCCGGGGCCGGAGCAGCCTTGCGCGGTCAGCGGGGCGGCGGGCCCAGGTGGTCGAAGATCTGGAGGGGTTCGCCGTCCAGGGTCCGGGCGGGGAAGCGCAGTTCCAGGCGGCATGCGGCCAGTGCACGGCGGGCCGCGGCGGCACTGCCGGGACGCTGCGCCGGATCGGTCGCGCACAGCCGGGCGACCACCGACCACAGCATGGCCGGCACGCCGGCGGGCGGGGGCCCGACCCGCTGGCGCGGCTCGGGGTCCCCCGCGCCGGTCAGCATCCGCCAGCCGACCATCCCGGCCGCGTACAGGTCCTGGCGCGGGCCCGGACGGTTCCAGTCGAGCACCTCCGGCGCCAGGTATCCGGGGGTGCCCACGGTGAACCCGGTCGTGGTGAAGCGCATCCCGTCGTCCCCCAGCGCGATCCCGAAATCGGCCAGCCGCGTGTGCGGCGCCCCGACCGGGCTCGGCTCCAGGAGCAGGTTGGCGGGCTTCACGTCCCGGTGGACGACCCCGGCACCGTGGATGTGACTCAAAGCGGCCAGCAGCTGATCGAGCACCTCCGCCGCGTACTCGGGCGGAAGCCTGCCGTAATCTCCGAGAAGGGTCTCCAGCGAACCACCGCTCACCAGGTCCATCGCGAGGAGAACGTCGTCGTCCGCCATGCACGACGCGTAGGGCGTCAGCACATGCGGGTGCGCCAGCCGCAACGCCCGTTCCCGGACGACCCGCAGCATCGACGTGGGCCCCTGCCGCCGGACGAGCTTGGCCGCGCAGTAACGCCCCTCCGCATGGTCGTAGGCCCGCCGCACACGGCTCGTCCCCCCGGTCCCGATCCGGTCGAGCATGGTGAACCGACCGCCGATCACCCACCCCGTGTTCACGGCACCGATCGTACGGAAGACCACCCACCCGAACGGCCCGGATTTCCGCACCTGTGTCAACAGAACGGGCATCTCAGGCATCCAACAGGTGGAGACGCCCGCTCCCGCGTGATCCGCGCCTCCATAGAATGATCAGCCGCCCGAACCACCCGCCCCCCGACAGGGCCTGCCCGAAACGGGACCGATGAGCGACAAAGACCCCGGCCGCGACGACCTCGCGGGGGACGAGGCCGCCCACATCACCCCCGCCGCCTCCGAGGGCCGCGAGCCCCGCCCACCCCACGCCGCCGGACCCGCGTCAGGCGAAGAGGACGCGCAGCGCGCCGGCGTCTCCCGGACACCGGCCGCACAGGACGACGGACGGACGGCACGCGGTACCGCCGCCCCGCCCCCCTCCGATCAGAGCGAGGACGCCGCGTCGGACGAGGAGCAACGCGCCCCCGACGAGCGTGACGCGGCCGAAAGCAGCACATCGGCCGCGTCCGGCCAGGGCGGCGACACCGCATCGGACGCAGACCGCGGCGCGGCTGGGCGGGACGGGCTGGAGAGCGCTGTTTCGGGCACGTCCGAACCGGGCGAAGGCATCGCGGTGGGCGAAAAGGGGGCCGGCGGGAGGCCGTCCAGGCGGCGGAAGGTCCTGCGGCGGATCGCGGTCGGCGCGGTCGTCGTCCTGCTGCTCGGGGGCGGCGGGGCCGCCTGGCTGTACCACGATCTCGTCGGAGGGATCGAGCAGAAGCACGTCAGGGACAAGCTCGGGACGGATCGGCCCAAGAAGCTGAACAAGTCGCTCAACATCCTGGTGATCGGGTCGGACACCCGGGAGGGTGAGAACGCGCGGTACGGGGCGGCGGCCGGGATGTCGGGGGCGCGGTCGGACACCACGATCCTGCTGCATCTGTCGCCGAACCGGGATCAGGCCGTCGGGATCAGCTTCCCGCGCGACTCGATGGTGAAGATTCCCGCGTGCCGGAAGGAGCGGGGCGGGACCGTTCCAGCGCAGTTCGGGATGCTGAACGCGGCGTTCGCGTATGCCGGCCCCACCTGCACGTGGAAGACGCTGGAGTCGCTCACCGGTGTCCACATCGACCATTTCGTGCAGGTCGACTTCGCCGGGTTCAAGCGGATGGTCGACGCCCTGGGAGGTGTCGAGATCTGCTTGGACAAGCCCGTGAACGATCCGCGGGCCGAGCTGTACCTGAAGGCCGGAAAGCAGACCGTGAAGGGGGAGCAGGCCCTCGGCTATGTGCGGGCCCGCTACTCGCTCGGCAACGGGTCCGACCTTGAGCGGATCGAGCGCCAGCAGAAGTTCATGGCCTCGGTCGCCGACAAGGCCACCAGCGGTTCGGTCCTCACGGACCCGGCCAAGACGTACAAGTTCCTCAAGGCCGCGACCAAGTCGATGACGACCGACGACGATCTCGATCTGGCGGGGATGAAGAAGCTCGCGGACGGGCTGAAGGGCATGAGTGCGGGGCAGGTGCGGTTCGTGACCGTCCCGGTCGAGCGTTACGCGCCGGACCCGAACCGCGTGCAGTGGAACCAGGAGCTCGCGAAACCGCTGTTCGAGGCGATCCGGCACGACAGTGCGCTGCCCGCCGAGCCGGCGAAGCCCGTCAAGGCGGAGCCTGCGCCGCCCGCCCCCGGCAAGGTGCACGTCACCGTCGTCGCCGCGGGCGGCAAGGACAGGCTCATCGAGCGTGTCGTCAGGCAGCTCAGGCAGCGTGGATACAAGGTCGCGAAGAAGGTGGAGAAGGGCGCCGAGGCACCGGAGAGCCGCCTCGGCTACGCTCCGTCCGCGGAACCGCAGGCCTCGGCGCTCGCGCGGGACGTCCCCGACGCCCTGCTCACCGCCGACGCGAACGCACCGCAGGACGGGGTGCGGCTCATCATCGGCACGAACGGCGTCCGGCTCGCACCGCCCGCCATCAGCAAGATCGGCGGCGGGGTGCAGGGAGGCCAGAAGCTCTGCAGGTGATGCCCTCAGCCCACGGCGAGGACGGAGATGAGCGCCCCGGCGAGCATGTACGGGCCGAACGGGAACTCGCCCTTCCGCGACCGGCGGACGACCATGATGCCGACCGCCACGAGGCCGCCGAGGAGGTAGGTCACAAGGAGGCCCAGCACCCAGGCGTCCTGCCCGAACCATCCCAGGTAGAGGCCGAGGACACCGGACAGCTTGACATCGCCCATCCCGATCCCGGACGGGGCGGCGAACGCCTGCGCGAAATACAGCACGAACAGCACCGCCATGCCGATCAGCGCGTGCACGAACCGCTGCGGGCCGTCGTCCGTGAACGGCGCGGCCGCGCCCAGCAGCGCCGCGGCCATGCCGTATGACGGCAGTGTGAACCGGTCGGGCAGCCGTTTGACCCCGATGTCGATGAAGCCGAGCAGGGTGCCGACCGCCGCGAGATAGAGCAGGGCCGGCAGGACGGGTTCAAGTCCGACGCACCAGCCGAGCACGCCGTAGAGGGCCGCGGTGACCAGGCCCACCAGGATGCGGCGATGGCGCGGAACCTCGCCCACGTAGGGTGCCGCCATCGGCGCCAGGAGCAGCCCGATGACGAACCCCACGGGCAGCAGCACCAACGCGACCATCGACCTCGCCCCGATCCGGCGCCCGTTCCGGCTTCCGGCCCCCTGACCGGGCGGCCGTACCGGCGCGTACACGTCCCGCCGGAAGGATAGGGGTGGGACGAGGACACGGCCAGGGCCCCAGGAATGGGAGAGCGAACATCCAGTCCGGCACCACCGGTACCCGCTGTTCTCTTCGCCTCTGCCTGCGATGGCGGCCACCGCCAAGCCCGCGGGCGCTCCGGCCGCGCTCTCCGCAACGTACAGCACCGTGGAAAGCGTGTCGCCTTTCTCACTCAGCGGGGCCGCCATACCGAAGACGGGTGCGGCGACACCGCCAGGGGGCGCAAGGCCGCCGAGGAGGTCGCCCGGCCGGGAACCCGATACCGAGAATAAGAAGAAGGCGCAGGAAGCGCGGTCGGCTACCGGCCGGACCCGGCACACGGTCAAAGGCACTGCGGGACCTCGGCGAGTCCGTGTCCTGATGGAAGGAGACCATGGCCGAGTCTGTGTTCCTCGTTTTCGGCGAGGAGATCGATCGCGAGCGGTTCGTCGATCTCGTGGTGTCGCTCGGCGGGGTGACGGGGCCGGGCGAGCGGGGTGAGGCGCGGCTCTCCGACGGCTACGCGCACGTCTGGGTCCATCTCACCGGGCTGGCCGAGAACGAGCCCGACGAGCTCGCGGTGTACCAGGCCCGGCTCGGCGGCCCGGTCATGACCGAGATCGAACTGGAGATCTCGCGCACGAAGGGCAGCGAGCAGCTTGCGTTCCGCATCATCGAGGCCGTCGCACGCCACTGGTGGTTCGTCGTCTTCAACGGCCGCGACGAGCCCGAGGTAGGCGTCCGCACGGTGGACGAGCTGCGTGCCCGCGCGGGGGCGGGCGCCCACGGCATCTTCTGGCCATCGGGCGCGGATGGACGGGCGGACAGCAACGGCTGACCGTGGAGCGGTATGGGCACCGTCCACTTGGCCGAAGACCAGGACAGTTCGATATTGCCGGGGGAACCGGTAACGGGGCGCGTTCCGCATGGTCCGCGCCGCGAAGGCATGTATCGGCAGGGTGATGTCGGTGGAGCCGGGGCGGTCGGGGTGCGGCGGGTTCGGGTGCGGGGTGGGTCTCAGGCTCTAGAGTCTTCCTGTAGGCGGCTTCACGTTGAGGACGGCGGCGATGACGAATCCTTCGGACCCCGGTCACCCACCGCGCTCGCAGGCGCCCGGTCCGGCGGGAGGCCCGTACGGGCCGCCGCCGAACGTCCCCGGACCTCGCCCGCCCGCTCCGGACGGCCCCGGGCAGGCCCCGCAGGGGTGGACGCCACCCGAACAAGCCGAGAAGGGATTGCTCGGTTCCCTGCTGGACACCGACTTCAACGCGCTGGTGACACCGAAGCTGGTGAAGACGGTCTATGTCCTGTCTCTGATACTGATCTCCCTGGAGTGCCTGGTCGTCCTTTTCTTTGGGCTCTGGGTTCTCGTCTCGACAAGGTTCTGGCTGGGGGGCTTCATCCTCATCGCCGCGACACCGCTGATCTGGCTGGTTCAGATGCTGCTCGTCCGGATCCTCATGGAGGCGGTGGTGGTCCGGTTCAAGCAGGCCGAGTATCTGCGGGTCATCAAGGACAAGGTCTAGGTGGGCGAGTTCGACGGGCCGCCGTCCCGGGACACGCGCCGGGACGCCGGGGCGACGCGGCGCGACGACGCCCGGGTGCCGGGGCCGCGGACGGCGGCGGAGACCAGGCGGGACGGGGAGGAGGGGCCCGGCGATCCGCTGATGCGGCTGCCGGCGGTGCTCGGCGAGCGGTACACGACGGTCGCGGAACTGCCCGTGCAGGGTGCCGAGTCGGATCTGCTGCTGGTGCGGGACGCCGGCGGCGACGAGTACGTGGTGAAGATCTTCCGCCGCGGCTACCGCGCCGACCGGGACGTCTGGGCGAAGCTGCCCGCGCTGGACTCGCCGAACGTCCTGCGGATTCTGGAGACCGGGCACGCGGACGGGCGCGATTACGAGGTCACCCCGTACCTTCCGGCCGGCAACCTGCGGGCGCTGATGCCGCTGCCCGCGGATGCTGTCGGTGAGGTCGCGGCGCAGCTGGCGGCGGGGCTGACGGCGCTGCACCGGGCGGGCATCGTCCACCGGGATCTCAAGCCCGAGAACGTGCTGGTGGTGGGCACCGATCCGGTCAGCCTGGTGATCGCCGACTTCGGGTTGAGCAAGGTCCTCGACCAGAGCGTGGTGTTCGCGTCGTCATCGCGGACGCTGGCGTACGCGGCTCCGGAGTCGCTGTCCGGGCAGGTGTCCCCGGCGCGCGACTGGTGGTCGCTCGGCATGATCGTCCGGGAGCTGGCCACGGGACGTGCGCCGTTCCAGGGGTTGAGCGAGACCGTCGTGGTCGACCACCTGGCCACGCGTCCGGTCAGCGCGGACGACGTCTCCGATCCGAGGCTGCGGATGCTGTGCCGGGGGCTGCTGACCCGTGACCCGCGCCAGAGGTGGACGGGCGAGCAGGTCCGGGAGTGGCTGGACGGAGGCTCGCCGCCCGTCGCGGAGGAGAGCGTCCAAGCCGAGGCGGGTAGCGGCCTCCCCTTCAAGGGCCGCCGCTTCACCAAGAGGGACGAGCTGGCGCGCGCGCTTGTCGAGAACTGGGATCACGCTGCGCAGTACTTCTTCGGACGTGGTGAGTCGGGCGAGGCATGGCGGAGCCTGCGCGAATGGCTCGCGGACGTGCCCGACGACAGCAGCATCGATCTCGTCGACGGCCACCTCATGGCGGCGCTGCCCCCCGACGTGAAGCTGCTGCATCTGGTCCGGTGGCTCGACCCGGCGCTGCCCCCGCACTTCCTCGGCCGGCGGGTCACCGCCGGCGACCTGCCCGGCCTCGCCGCGCTGGCCGCCGATCACCGCCATCCCGACCACCGCACCGCCCGCCTCATCGGCCGCGCACTGTGGGAGCACCGTCTGCTGCGGGTGCTGGCCGGTTTCGACGGCGCCGAGGACCTGGCCCGCACCGACGACCAGTGGCGCGCCCATGTGACGGCGTGGGACGACCTCGTCCGCTGGCTGCGCGCCCAGGACGCCACACCGCCCGGCGCCGTCAGGCGGCTGCCGGGCGCCGAGGCGGAGGAACCGCCCGCCGTGCTGCTGACGCTGCTCGCGCTGGCGGCGCGTCCGGCCGAGACGCACCGGCTGATCGCGGAGGGGGCGGCGCGGGCACGCGAGTCGGTCACCGAGCCGGTGCCGTGGTTCACCTGGCTGGCCGACGGGGCCGGCGACGATCCGCTGCGCCTTCTCGCGGTGACGCGCGCCGCGCCCGAAGCCGTCGTGGAGAGCGAGTCCCGGGTCCGCGACCGCCGCGCGGCCGAGCAGCGGGACGAGGCGCTCCGCACGCGGTGGGCGGAGCAAGAGCGCCGGCGGCTCGCCGGACGCGGCGCAGCCACCGCCAAGGCCGTCCTGTGGACGTTGCCGCTGCTGTTCTTCTGGCTCGTCGGCAGCTGGGTGGTCGGCTCCCTGTCCGGCGGCGGTGATGGCGGGACCGCCTCCGTCGGCCTGCACAGATCTTCCTCGGGTCTCTCCTTCGGCGTGCTGGCCGTCGTGTCGGTGCTCGCGTGGGCGGTGCAGTGCGGCGGCGAAGTGCTGCTGGCGCGTACCCAGGGCACGGACTATCTCCCTCACGGGCCGTGGTCGATGCTCTCCGGCGCCCTGGGCGCGAGTGGCCGCGGGCTTTCCAAGGCGTCCCAGACGATGTCCGGCGCCGCGCGGCGGACCGGCCGCGGCGGCTGCGGGCTCCTGCTCCTCGCCGCGACCGTCCCGCTGCTCCTGCTTCTGCTTCTGCTCGCGGCGCTGACGTCGCTCGCGAGCCTGCTCTGGGTTCTCGTCCTCATCGCCGCCTCCGCCGCGCACGCCGTCGCGGCGGGTGTGCGGCTGCACCGCTGGCGGCAGGCACGCACGATCGGAGGCACTTCTTGAGCAGCGGGATCGACGCGGACATCGCGCTGGACGCGGCGGTGGTGCTCACCCTGGGCATGAACCGGATGCTCGGACGCGGCGCCGGGGTGGCGGGCCGCGGCGCGCAGGCCCTCGCCGCGCTCGCCGCCGGACGGGCCGAGGCGCGGGCGGCGGCACTCGCCGAGGTCGAGTCGCACGAGCGGGCCCTGCGCGAGGTCGTGGAGCGCAACGCGCGCATCGCGGCGCTCGCCGAGACCCGCGCGAAGATCGGCGCCGAGGTGGCGCTGCCGCGGCCGCTGCGGCCGGACGAGCAGACCCCCGGGGAGCTGACCGCCTGGTGCGCGGCCACCGACCGGGCGCTGGACGAGGCCGAGCGGCGGCTGTCCGAGCACCTTGCCGCCCAGGTCAGCACGCAGATCTTCGCCGTCCCCGCCGAGGGCCTGAAGGCCGGCACCGCGGGGAGCGCGCCCCCGCCCGCCCAGGACGTCCAGCGGAACCTGGAACGGATCATGACGCGGCTGCTGCCGGACGCGGCCGACGAGGAGCGCCGGGCCGTGGCGGAGGCGGCGCGGCTGCTCGCCGAGACCGGAACGGCGGAGGAGGCCGAGGGCGTCCTGCAGGAGGTGCGGCTGCGGATCCAGGCCGCCAACCGCGGCGTCGAGGAGCGCCGGGCGGCCGAGCGGCGGCGGGCGGCCGAGCGCGACACCGCCGAGCAGGCGGCGGCCGAGCGCAGGTACGTCCTCGACTCGATCACCGCCGCGTTCGAGGACATGGGGTACGAGGTCCGGCCCGGATTCGAGACGCTGACCGCCGAGGACGGCACCGTGACGCTGACGAAGGGCGCCTGGCCCGATCACAGCGTGCGGATGCGGGTCGAGGACGCGCACGTCCGGGCGTCGATGGTGCGTGAGCGGCCCGCCGAGAGCGAGGACGACCGGCGGGTGGACGTCGAGCGGGAGCGGGAGTGGTGCGAGGCGTTCGAGACCGCGCGGGCCAGGCTCGCGGACGCCGGGATCCGCTCGGACGTGGCGTGGCGGCTGGAGCCCGGGGTGCGTGAGCTGCCGGTTTCGGCACGGGCACGGCAGACTGGGGGACGGACCGGCCAACGCGAGCGCCACCGCGAGCGTCATAAGTGAGGTGCCGGGGGGCACACGTGAACGGAGCGGAGCGCACCACATGACCATTGATTCGCCGACGCTCGGAGGACGGCTGCAGGGGTGGCCACCGTTCATCCGCGAGCTGGACGCGACCCTTTCGGTGCACTCCCAGTACGTCCTGTCGGGGAACCTGTACGACAGCTTCCTGACCCCGCAGGCGGACGGCGGGCCCGCGGGGCTGCTGCCGCTGCGCGCGCTGCTCTGGGAGACGCTGCGCACCAGCGGCGCGTCCTTCATGGCCGTCTACGACCCGGTGGACGGGCTGCAGATCATTTCCGGGGGCGCCGGGGACGAGGAGTCCACGCGGGCGGCCGAGCGGCTGCTCGGCAAGATCAAGGCGGAGGAGAAGCCGTCGCTGGAGGGGCTGACCCGGCACCTGGCCGCGGTCGCCCGGCCGAAGGAGGACATCCGCGCCGCGTTCGTGATCGACTCGGCGTCGCGGATCGCCCGCACCCCGACCGATCTGGAGCCGGCCGAGCGCGACTTCTTCCGGTTCTGCGCGAAGCTGTCGCGCACCGCCCGGCCCGTCCGGGTGACGGGGCCGCGGCCGAAGCCGCTCTACAACCCGATCCTGTGGCTGGTGGAGCGGCCGGGCGACCTGCCCCCGTGGCTGACCACCGACAACGAGAACGTCCGCGAGATCACGATCCCGCGGCCGCATCTGGGCGACCGGCAGGAGACGGCGCGGCTGCTGGCCCGCGCGTTCGGGGTCACCGACGTCGAGACCGACGAGGTCGCGGCGGCGGCGTGCGACGCGTTCGCCGAGCAGGCCGACGGGCTCACCCTGCAGTCGATGATCGAGGTGACCCGGCTGGCGAAGGAGCGGGGCGTCGATCTCGCCGACCTGCCCGACGCCGTCCGCACCTACAAGCTCGGCGTGCTCGACAACCCGTGGAGCCGCGGTCATCTGCGGCGCCGGGTGCTGGACGGGGAGAAGCGCGTCCCGGAGCGGGTGATCGGGCAGCCGCAGGCCGTCACCAAGACCCTCGACATCCTCAAGCGGGCGGTGCTCGGGCTGTCGGGCGCGCAGGCGACCCGGTCCGGCAGCCGGCCGCGCGGCGTGCTGTTCTTCGCCGGCCCGACCGGCACCGGCAAGACCGAGCTGGCGAAGGCGATCACCGAGCTGGTGTTCGGGGACGAGTCCGCCTACCTGCGCTTCGACATGAGCGAGTTCTCCGGCGAGGGGTCCGGCGACCGGCTGATCGGGTCGCCGCCCGGGTACGTGGGCCACGAGGCGGGCGGGGAGCTGACCAACGCCGTCCGCGAGGACCCCTTCCGGGTGATCCTCTTCGACGAGATCGAGAAGGCGCACCCGCGCATCCTGGACAAGTTCCTGCAGATCCTGGAGGACGGCCGGCTCACCGACGGGCGCGGCAACACCGTCCACTTCTCCGAGGCGATCCTGATCTTCACCTCGAACCTCGGGATGTACGTCCCGGGCCGCGACCTGACCACTCGTGACGCGTCCCCGTACGGGGCGCCCGACCGTGTGCAGAACATCACACCGGGAATGTCGTACGACGAGGTCGAGCAGCGCATCAAGAGCGCGGTCGCCGACCATTTCACCGAGGTTCTGAACCGGCCCGAGCTGCTCAACCGGTTCGGCGACAACATCGTCGTGTTCGACTTCATCTCCGCCGAGGCCGCGCACAAGATATTCGACCTGCAGTTCGCGAACATCTGCCGCCGGGTCACCGAGGAGCACCGGCTCGTCCTCGCCGTGAAGGGGAACGCGCTGGAGACGCTGCGCGAGTGGTGCACGGAGGAGCTGGACAAGGGCGGACGCGGCATCGGGATGGCGCTGGAGTCGCATTTCGTCAATCCGCTGGCGCGCGCGCTGTTCGACCGGGAGCTCGTCTCGGACGAGAAGGTCACCGTCACCGGCATCCGCCGTGAGGGAAGCATCGTCCATCTGGACCTCCAGTGACCGGGGAGACGCTGCTGCTCGCCAAGGCGCACTACCCGGTGACCACACTCGGCCCCGGGACCCGCGCTGGCATCTGGACGCAGGGCTGCACGCTGCACTGTCACGGCTGCCTGTCCAGGGACACCTGGGACGCCGACCCGCGCCGCGCGGTGCCCGTTGAAACGGTCCTAGGATGGCTCGCGTCCCTGCCCGGACCGGTGGACGGAGTGACCATTTCCGGTGGTGAGCCGTTCCAGCAGCCGGCCGCGCTGGCGGCCCTGCTGCGCGGTGTCCACGCGTGGCGGGACGCCCCCGGCCGTGAGACGATTGCGGTGGACATATTGGTTTACAGCGGATATGTCTACTCTCGGCTCTCCCGGGGCGGCGAGACACGGGAGATCCTGGACATGTGCGATGCCGTGATCACGGGCCCGTACGTCGACCGGCTGAATCCCGGGGGGCGACACCCCGGGGACGGCTCTCTACTCTGGAGGGGGTCGGCCAACCAGCGTGTCGTGCCGCTGTCCCCGCTGGGGCACGAGCGGTACGGGGCACTGGCCGGCGTCGGGAAGACTGGAGAAGGAACAGGGCCCCGAGTACAGGTGTCCGTGGACGAAGGGCCGGAGGGAAGGCGGGTGTACTACATCGGGATCCCGCGGAGGGGCGATATGGAGCACCTCACGTCGAGGCTCGACCGCGCCGGGGTGCGCTCGGGGGATGTGTCATGGCGACCTTGAACTGTCCTGTCTGTGACGAAGCACACCAGCCGAACGATCTGCTCTGCATGAACTGCGGGGCCAATCTGGCGCGCGGTGGCGGTGCCCCCCGGCAGGGCCCGGGCGGGTACGACGACCAGCAGCCGCCGCGGATGTCCCCGCCGCCCGGACCGGGCCAGTACGGCCAGCCACCGCACGGGCAGCCCCAGCACGGTCAGCCCCAGTACGGGCAACCGCAGCAGTCCCACGACCCGTACGGGCAGCAGGGCCCCCAGCACCAGCAGCCGGGACCGTCCGGGCAGCCGCAGGACCCGTGGGGCGCGCCGCAGCAGCAGCCGGACGCGTGGGGGGCGCCCACGCCCCAGGGGCAGGACCAGCACGGCCAGCCCCAGCACGGGCAGTACGGCCAGCCACCGCACGGCGGGCCCCAGCAGGGGCAGCCGCAGCACGGGCAGCCGCAGCACGGGGGCCAGCCGCCGATGCACCAGCAGCAGCCGGCCGACCCGTGGGGGATGCCCCAGCCGTCCCAGGATCAGTGGGGTGCGCCGCAACAACAGCCCCAGGACCAGTGGGGTGCGCCGCAACAGCAGCAGTCTCCGCCGCCCGACCAGTACCAGCCGCCGCAGGACCAGTACCAGCCGCGCGAGCCGCAGTACCAGCCGCGCGACCAGTACCAGCCCCAGGACCAGTACGGCGGTGCACCGCAGGATCAGTACCAGCCGCCGCAGGACCAGTACGGCGCGCCGCAGCCCGGCCCGGCGGACCACCAGTTCGGCCCGCCGCCGCAGCAGCAGCACGGGCAGATCCCGCATGGCGGACCCCAGCACGGGGGTCCGCCGCACGGGGCGCCTCAGCACGGAGGTCCCCAGCACGGAGGTCCCCAGCACGGGGGCCAGCCGCCGCTGCCACCGCATGGCCGCGAGGCGACGCTCCTGCCGCCCGACCACAACCAGGGCCAGCGTCCCGCCCCCGACAGCACGGCGTTCATGTGTCCGTACTGCGAGGCGGTGCTGAGCAACCCGGGAGCCGCCCAGTGCGACTCCTGTCTGCGTCCCCTGCCGAAGCAGGGCACCCCCGTCCTGCGCGTGCAGTTCCCCACGGGTGAGCTGAAGGTGTCCGTCGGCCAGCATCTCGTGCTCGGCCGGGACGCGGGCCAGTCGCCGGTGGCGTCCACGTTCACGCAGTACGACAACGTGTCGCGGCGCCACTCGACGGTGTGGCTCGACCCGTCCGGGACGGCCTGGGTACGGGACGAAGGCTCCACCAACGGGACGTTCGTCAACGGTGAGCGCCTCCCCCGCGGTGTGGAGGCGCCCCTCCGCGACGGCGACCAGCTCCGCCTGGCCGCCGACGTGACGGGCACCGTCCAGCTGAAGTGACCGGAGCGTGAAAGGGGCGGCCCCGGGGTTCTGAGAACCCCGGGGCCGCCCTTCTCGTGTGCCCTGTCAGCCCGCGGCGGGTCAGCCGGCGGCGGGTCAGCCGGCGGCGCGCTTGGTGCGGGCGCGCGTGCGCTCGCGCTCCTTGGCGTCCAGCACGACCTTGCGGATGCGGACGGCGGACGGCGTCACCTCGACGCACTCGTCCTCGCGGCAGAACTCCAGCGCCTCCTCCAGCGACAGGATGCGCGGCGGGGTGAGCCGCTCCAGCTCGTCGCCGGTGGACGACCGCATGTTCGTGAGCTTCTTCTCCTTGGTGATGTTGACGTCCATGTCGTCGGCGCGGGAGTTCTCCCCGACGATCATGCCCTCGTACACCTCGGTGGTCGGCCCGACGAAGAACGTGCCGCGCTCCTGCAGGTTCGTGATCGCGTACGCGGTGGCGGCACCGGCGCGGTCGGCGACCAGCGACCCGGACGGGCGGGTGCGCAGCTCACCGAACCAGGGCTCGTAGTCCTCGAAGACGTGGTGCGCCATCCCGGTGCCCCGCGTCTCCGTCATGAACTCGGTACGGAACCCGATCAGGCCGCGCGCCGGGACGAGGAACTCCATCCGGACCCAGCCGGTGCCGTGGTTCGTCATGTGCTCCATGCGGCCCTTGCGGACCGCCATGAGCTGCGTGACGGCGCCCAGGTGCTCCTCGGGGATGTCGACGGTGAGCCGCTCGACCGGCTCGTGCTTCCTGCCGTCGATGTCCTTGGCGACGACCTGCGGCTTGCCGACGGTCAGCTCGTAGCCCTCGCGGCGCATGTTCTCGACCAGGATCGCGAGCGCCAGCTCACCGCGGCCCTGCACCTCCCAGGCGTCCGGGCGCTCGGTCGGCAGCACCCGGAGCGAGACGTTGCCGACGAGCTCGCGGTCGAGCCGGTCCTTGACCATGCGGGCGGTGACCTTGGTGCCCTTCTCGCGTCCGGCCATCGGCCCGGTGTTGGTGCCGATCGTCATCGAGATCGCGGGCTCGTCCACGGTGATCAGCGGCAGCGGGCGCGGGTCGTCGGGGTCGGCGATGGTGTCGCCGATCATGATCTCCGGAATGCCGGCGATCGCGATGATGTCGCCCGGCCCCGCCTCGTCGGCGGGCTTGCGGGTGAGCGCCTCGGTCATCAGCAGCTCGGTGATCTTGACCCGCTCGATGCTGCCGTCGTGCCGGCACCAGGCGACCTGCTGGCCCTTCTTGATCGTCCCGGCGTGCACGCGGCACAGCGCGATCCGGCCGAGGTAGCTGGAGGCGTCCAGGTTCGTCACGTGCGCCTGCAGCGGCGCGTCCGGGTCGTAGGACGGTGCCGGGATCGTCTCGGTGATGACCTTGAACAGCGGCTCCAGGTCCGCGCTGTCCGGCATGGCGCCGTCGGCGGGCTTGTCCAGCGAGGCCCGCCCGGCGCGGCCGGACGCGTACACGATCGGGAAGTCGATCTGGTCCTCGTCGGCGTCGAGGTCCATGAACAGCTCGTACGTCTCGTCCACGACCTCGTCGATGCGGGCGTCGGGACGGTCGGTCTTGTTCACCACCAGGATCACCGGCAGCCGCGCGGCGAGCGCCTTGCGCAGCACGAACCGGGTCTGCGGGAGCGGGCCCTCGCTGGCGTCCACCAGCAGGACGACGCCGTCCACCATGGACAGCCCGCGCTCGACCTCGCCGCCGAAGTCGGCGTGGCCCGGCGTGTCGATGATGTTGACGGTCAGCCCGCCGTGCCGGACGGCGGTGTTCTTCGCGAGAATGGTGATGCCCTTCTCGCGCTCCAGGTCGTTGGAGTCCATGACCCGGTCGTCGACGTCCTGGTTCTCGCGAAAGGCCCCGGACTGCCAGAGCATGGCGTCCACCAGCGTCGTCTTTCCGTGGTCGACGTGGGCGACGATCGCAACGTTCCGGAGGTCGTCGCGCGTGGAGATGGGCATGCGGGTTACCTTGCGTGAGGTTTCAGGGAGTCGCCGCAGAAACACGGCAGCACTCCATTCTACGCGCCGCCGCGTACCACCCATCCCGAGCCGCCGCGCACCACCCGTCGTGGACCTTCACACGGGCCCCGATTCGCATACTTTGCTCATCCTTTGTAATCTGCCCGAGATCCGGTCGTCCGGAGTCCCACCCCCAGGGGCTGCGACCGGAACGCCGAATCTCCCGCTCGCCGGGAGAACCGGGGACCCACACTCCCGGGGTGAATCGACGCGTGTCGCAGGGCGCCCGTCGTAGGGCGACTCCTGGCCCGAACCCGTCAGCTAACCCGGTAGGCGCCCGAGGAGAGGAGAACACCGGCTTGGCACCGGAACCCCACTGGCGACGCGCTGCGCCCACCGCCACCGCGGCCGCCCTGCTCCTGATCGGCCTCGGCGCCACCGCACCCGTCGCCGCGCACGCCGCGTCTCCCTTCCGGCCCTCCGCCGCCACGGCCCCGGTCACGCCGAGCCCGACTCCGACGACGGAGCAGGGGCTGCGCAAGAGCCTGGACGCGCTGAACGAAGAGGCCGAGATCCTCACCGAGAAGTACAACAAGACCCGCGTCGAGCTGGGCAAGGCGCAGAAGGCCCAGCAGGCCGCCGCCAAGACCGCGGCGACACTGCGCGACCAGGCCGCGCCCGCCCGCGAGCAGCTCGGGCGGATGGCCGCCGCGAACTACATGGCCGGTGCCCCCGACACCATCTTCGGCGCGACCGGGTCCCCGGGCGGGCTGTCCGACAGCGCGTACCTCGTGCAGAACCAGGCCAACGCCGTCCACGCCCTGCAGAAGCAGATCGAGCAGGCCGAGGCCGCCCAGCGCGAAGCGGAGGCCAGGACCGCGCAGGTCAAGAAGGCCGCGGAGGACGCTAAGAACGCCCGCGCGGCGGCCAAGGCCAAGGTCACCGAGGTGATGAAGCGGCTCGACAAGCTGACCACCACCCACATCAAGGACCCGCGCACCGGCCTCACCGCCACCGTGAAGGGCTCGGACCTGCCGGCCAAGATGGCGCGCAAGGCGCTCACCAAGCTCGGCTCCCCCTATGTGTGGGCCGCCGCCGGGCCGAGCAGCTTCGACTGCTCCGGCCTCGTCGTCTGGGCCTACGCCCAGGTCGGCAAGCCCGGCCTGCCGCACTACACCGGTGACCTGTTCGCGCTGGGCACGAAGGTCTCGCGCGGCGCGCTGCGTTCGGGCGACCTCGTGTACTTCGGCGGCAACCTCCACCACATGGGCATCTACCTCGGCGGCGGCAAGTTCCTGCACGCACCGCAGACCGGCGATGTGGTGAAGATCTCCAACCTGTCCGACCGGTCCGACTACGCGGGCGCCAACCGCATCTCCTGACCCGCTCCCCCGTCCGCCGCACGCGGACCACAGGCGTCGGGGGCTTCCTGCGGCGCGGCAGGAAGCCCCCGTCACTCCTCAGCCGAGGCCCTGCGCGGCGAGGACGTCGATGACCGGACGGTCACCGGGCAGCCATGCCACGTCGTAAAGCTCACCCGGAGTCAGCCAGCGGAGCGCGAGATGCTCCAGCGCCCGCGGCTCGCCCTCGACGATCTCCGCCGTCCACACGCGCAGCAGGCTCCGCTCGCTCAGCCGCCAGTCGCCGCCGATCCGGCGGCCGAGCCGCACCTTGATCGCCAGTTCCTCGTGGCACTCGCGTACCAGGGCGTCCTCATCCGACTCGCCCGGATCGACCTTCCCACCCGGCAGTTCCCAGCCGCCCGCCATGTGCGGCGGCTCGGCCCGCTGCGCGCTGAGCAGCCGTCCGTCCGCGATGATCGCGGCTCCCACCACGACGAGATCGATGTCGACCAGCCCCTCTCCTCATCTCTTCGACACCGCGGCTCGGTGCGCCCGTTCCCCCGGACGGCCTCGACGAGCTCGGTCGCCTCCCGGACGATCTCCTCCAGGTGGTCGCCGTGGGCGCCGCGCCAGTAGACCTGACCGCAGTCCGCGCACCGGCCGTAGGCGTCGTAGCTGCGGCGCGTCCCCGCCTCCAGGTCGTGTTCGACCTCCTGCTTGTCGACCGGGACGAGTTCCCCGTTGCAGGCGGTGCAGCGCGTCCACGGCCGCAGGACGGGTGCGAACCGGTCCAGCAGGTCGCGGAGCTGGTCGTCGGGGCGGGAGCCGCGGACGTACGCGCCGAACCACAGCGCGCGGCGGCGCAGGAGCCCGCGGTCCTGGGTGAGCAGGACGCGGCGTTCCGCATTGGCCTGGGCGACCAGCGCCGGATCGTCCATGTCGTTGTGGTAGGCGGTGTCGAGGCCGAGGAGGCGCATCCGCCGGGCGAGCGTGCCGAGGTGCACGTCCAGCAGGAAGCGGGGCGCGTCCTGGCCCGGCTCCAGCGGGACGGGCTGCGGACGCGGCACCGCCGCCACGCGCACCTCGTCGCCGTCGTCCGGCCGGGTGGACGGCCCGGCGGGCTCACCGCCGATGGACATCGGCCCGGCCTCCGGCAGCGGCACGCCGAGCGACTCCACGATATGCCCCAGCGTCGACGTCCCGTCGTAGGGCACCCGGTTCGCGGTGTCCCGCCTCGTGGCGGGCAGGAACATCAGCAACTCGTCGGCGACGCGGATCGTAATCTCGGACTCCACGCCGATCAGCATGCCACGTGCCGACGACGATCCTCGCCGGATCATCCGCCGGTTCCGGTGATCAGTTCCCCGGCTGCCGGACGGCCAGCTCGCCGACCTTCTTCCTGAAGTCGGGCCGGGCCAGCGGACGGGTCGTCCCCACCCAGTCCGACCGCTTGTAGGTCTTCACGCCGATCGCGGGCACGCACGTCGAGCAGCTCGCCACGATCATCTTGCCCCTGCCGATGACCATGCCGACATGGCCGGGACTGTTCGTCGACGTCCCCGGACCTGAGTTGAAGAACACCAGGTCGCCGGGCAGCTCCCTGCCCTTGGCGATCTTCACGCCGAACGGCCACTGCTCGAACGTCGTGCGCGGGATGTCCAGGCCCGCCTGCCGGTAGGCGGCCTGGAGCAGGCTGGAGCAGTCCCACGCGTCCGGCCCGGTCGCGCCGAACACGTACGGCTTGCCGCGCTGCGCCAGCGCGAACTCGATGATCTTCTGGACCAGGCCGCCGACGTTCGGGGGCAGCTCGTTGTCCTCGCAGTTGACGCCGTTCGCCTGGACGACCTTGAAGTCGCCGCCGACGTAGCGCTTCGCCCAGTCGAGGACGAGGTTCACGTAGTCCCACGAGTGGTTGTACTGGAAGATCGCGGTCTTCATCCGCTCCGGGGCGCCGTTGTGCTTGAGGTACGCGGCGGCCGTGGGGATCGCGTCCCGCGGGTCGTAGCGGTCCTTCTTGCCGTCCTTGTTCCCGTCGACCGCGAACTCCTTGAACGTCGCGGCCAGGAACTGCATCGGCCCGCCCGCGCCCGCGTAGTTCTCCCCGCTGCTGACGCCGGGCAGCTTCGACCGGCCGTGGTCGGTCTCCACCTTGCCGATACCGGCCAGGACGTTCCATGGGATGCCGTACTTCTTCCCCGCGTCCTGATAGAGCGCCAGGTAGTTCGCGGGGACCGCCTTGGCGTCGTCCGCCGCCGCGGGTTGCACGCCCGCGTCGGCGACGTCCACGCAGCCGGCGGCACCGCCGACCCCGCCGCCGAACATGAACTGGCTCGCGCCGAACAGGATCGGGACGAACACCAGGGCGACGAACAGGGTCGCGGCGACACCGAGGCCGCCGGCGAACAGCAAGCGGCGCGGGCTCATCCGGTGTCACCCGCCTGACCGGCGTCCGAGGGCTGGAACGAGTACACCTTCAGCGAGCCGCCGTCCCGCGCCACCGTCACCGCGTACTGCTTGCTGTCGCTGCTCTCCTTGCCGCTCCTGGTGAGCTGCTGCCGGCCCGTCACCAGGAAGATGATCGAGTTGTTCTCGATGTCGCGGACCTGGTCGAGCGACGCCGACCCCTGGGCGACGACCTGTTCCCGGCGGCGCTCCTCCAGCAGGCCGGGCGTCGCCGCGTCCCCGCCGAGCCGCCGCGCCAGCTCGTCGGTGGCGAGACCGGACAGCCGTCCCGTGTAGGTCTCGGGGGTCTCGTCGTAGCGGTACGTCCCGTAGGCGGCGACGAACCGCTGAGCCAGATCCGCGGCCGTGGCGAACTCCTGCCGGGAGAACGGCAGCAGCCGGTAGATGTCGAAATCGCCGGGGTTCACGGCGTTCTGGATCCCGGGGGGCGGGGACGCCGGACCGGTCGGCGTGGGCGCGGCGCTCGGACGCGCGTCCGGCCGGTCCGTCTCGTGCTCGGGTGCGGCGACCGTGAGATAGATGCCGACGACGGCCAGCACCACCACGAGGCCCGCGAACAGCAGCTTGCGCCGCCGGTCGTCCAGATTCATCATTCGTCCCGTTCCGGCTCCCCGGACGGGCGCTCCACCGGACGCAGCCAGAACGGGATCGGCGGGCCCGCCTCCGAACCGCGCCTGTCCCACAGCGGCGGCGGCTGCTGCCGCCCACCCGGCCCCTGGGCCGGCGGTTCGCCGCTGGACGGGCCGCCGCCCGCGCCGTCACGCTGCCTGGGGACGTTCCCGGCGGGCGCCCCGCCACGGGACCCACCGCCCGAACCACCGCTGCCGCCCGAACCGCTGGAGCCGCCGCCCGCGCGGCCACGGCCGCGCCCGGCCGAGCCGGACGAACGTCCGCCGCCGCTGAGCCAGCCGCCGCCCCCGCCGGAGCCGTTGCCGCCGCCCTTCCCGTTACCGCCGCCCGAGCCGCCGCTGCCGCCCGAGCCGCCGCCATTGGTGACGCCGCCTCCGCCGGAGCCGCCGCGTCCCGTCCAGGAGGACGGCCGCACCGTGCCCGTGCCGGAGCCCGTGCCGGACGATGGCTTCCCGCCGCCGGCCGCCGCGCCGCTGTCCGCGCCGCCGCCCTTCGCCACCGGCGCGCCGGACACACCGCCCGGCCGGGTCGTCGCCGCCGCGCCGCCGTCCGTCCGGCGGTCGCCGAGCCCGCCCGCGCGGGACGGCAGGTTCAGCGGCGGTGCACCCCGCCGGGCCCGTCCCTGCGAGGCCGCCACGGCACCCGCGCCGCGCGGTTTCGCCGCAAGCACCGGCGCCTCCTCCGGCGACGGGCCCTCCCCGGCCCC
>NZ_BCQQ01000103.1 GCF_001552155.1 Actinomadura formosensis NBRC 14204
CGGGCGGCGCCCGGCTGGTCGCCTCGGGCACGCCGGTGCTGGACGCTCCCGCGCCGCCGCCCGCCCGCGGCGACCGGTTCGCCGCGATCATGGCGGCCTACGGGGACATGGTGGAGGACTACCAGGCGTGCGGCTGCCACGTCCATGTCGGCGTCCCGGACCGGGAGACCGCGGTGGCGGTGGTGAACCATCTGCGGCCGTGGCTGCCGGTGCTGCTGGCGCTGTCGGTGAACTCGCCGTTCGACCGCGGCCGCGACACCGGTTACGCGGCCCGCCGGATGGTGGAGATGGCGCGGTTCCCCGGATGGGGGGTGCCGCCGTGGTCGGCGTCGGCGGCCGCGTGGGACGCGCGGGTCGCGGCGCTGGTGGAAGCGGGCGTGCTGGTGGACACGGCCATGACGTTCTGGCTGGCGCGGCCCTCGCCGCGGTGGCCGACGGTGGAGGTCCGGGCGGCCGACACCGCGGCCACCGCGGACGAGGCGGTGCTGCAGGCGGCGCTGACGCGGGGCCTGGTCGGTGCGGCACTGGCCGATCTGGCGGCCGGCCGGGAGGCGCCGCGCGCGGACGGGCAGGTGTGCGCGGCGGCGCTGTGGAACGCGGCCCGCCGCGGCCTGGACGGGCGGATGGCCGACCCGGTCACCGGGCGGTCCGTCCCGGCGTGGCGGCTGGTGGACGACCTGATCGCCCGCGCCGCCCCCGCACTGGCGGGCACCGGGGACCTGGACCGGGTGTTCACGCTGGTGGAGGGCGTCCGCCGGGCGGGGACGGGCGCGGACCGGCAGCGCCGCGCCGCCGCAGAGCACGCCGCCGGCGACGGTGTGGAAGGCGGTCCCCGCACGGTGGTGGAGATGCTGGCGCGCCAGACCGAGTCCGGTGTCCTGCCCACCGCGCCCCCTGGGGAGGAACCGGACGTATGGGACGCATGCGAGCGGGTACCGGAGCCGGACACCCCCTGACCGCACCTCCCCGCCCACGCCCCTTGACCACGGAGGAGACATGACCGCTCCGCATGCCATCGCCCTACGGCGGGCTCCCACCGGGACGCCCGCCACCCCGGTCCGGCCGCGCGCCCGGGACACCGCGCCGGGGCCGCCGCTACCACGCGGCCCCCTGTCCCAGGCCGTGATCACGGCCCTGCGGGCAGGCCCGCCGCCAGGCGACCCGGCCCTGCTGCCCGCCGGCGCCGCCGCGTCCGCCGACCCCTACGGCGAGGACCTGCAACTGGCCCTGCACACCTGCTACGAGCTGCACTACCAGGGGTTCACCGGCGTCGACCCCGACTGGGAATGGGACCCGGCGCTGCTGCGGCTGCGCGGCGCCCTGGAGACGGTGTTCCTGGCGGCGCTGCGCCGCGACACCCCCGGCGGCACCGACGTGCAGGCGGCGCTGGAGGAACTGCTGGTGGAGCCGGTGGACGCCCAAGGCGTCTCCCACCACCTGCGCGACCACGGCGAACGGTGGCAGGTCCGCGAACATGCGGCGCTGCGGGCGATATACCACCTGAAAGAAGCCGACCCCCATGCGTGGGTCATCCCGCGGCTGCGGGGCCGGGCCAAGACCGCGCTGGTGGCGGTGGAGAACGACGAGTTCGGCGGCGGACGCCCCGAAATGATGCACCAGGGCCTGTACGCCGGCCTGCTGGACGACCTGGGCCTGGACTCCTCCTACGGCGCCCACGTGGACGCGGCCCCGGCGGTGATGCTGGCGACGGTGAACATGATGTCGCTGTTCGGGCTGCGGCGGTCGCTGCGGGGCGCGCTGGTCGGGCATTTCGCCGCGGCCGAGATCACCACGGCGCCGTCCGCGCGGCGGATGGCGGCGGCGCTGCAGCGGCTGGGCGCGGGCCCGCGGGCCCGGCTGTTCTACACCGAGCACATCGAGGCCGACGCCGTCCACGAACAGGTGCTGCGCCACGACGTGATCGGCGCGCTGCTGGACGCCGAGCCGGACCTGGCCGGGGACGTGACGCTGGGCGTGCGGGCGACGGGGCTGCTGGAGGACCGGCTGGCCGCCCGCCTGCTGGGGTCCTGGGGGGCGGGACGTTCGGCGCTGCGCCGCCCGCTCCCGGACGCACCGGCCGGCGCGGTGAAGGAGGACCGGTGATGCTGCTGAGACCGCCGGGGGTGTACCGGCCGCAGTCCGACACCTCGCTGCTGGCGGACGCGCTGACCCGCACCCTGGGCCGCTCCGGGGCGCCGGCGGGCACACGGCTGCTGGAACTCGGCACCGGGACGGGCGCGGTGGCGCTGGCGGCGGCACGCGCCGGCTGCGAGGTCGTCGCGGTGGACGTCTCGGCGCAGGCGGTGCTGACCGCACGGATGAACGCGCTGGTGCGGGGCCTGCCGGTCCGGGTGCTGCGCGGCGACCTGTTCGCGCCGGTGGCGGACGAGGTGTTCGACGTGATCGTCGCCAACCCCCCGTACGTGGCCGGGGACACCGACCCGGCCCGGGTACGGGGCCGTTCCCGGGCGTGGGAGGCGGGGCCCGGCGGGCGCGTGCTGCTGGACCGGATCTGCGCGCGGGCGCCGCGGCACCTCACGCCGTCGGGAACGCTGCTGGTGGTGCATTCGGCGCTGAACGGGGTGGCGGCGACGCTGGTGTCGCTGCGCGCCGCGGGGCTGCGGGCGTCGGTGGTGGCGCGGCACCGGGAGCCGTTCGGGCCGGTGATGCGGCGCCGCGCGGCCGGCCTGGCGGCGCGGGGCCTGCTGGGCCCGGGGCAGCGCCACGAGGAACTGGTCGTGGTGCGCGCCGACCGGATCACCGGGCATCGGGGCGAGCAGGACGAGGAGGGGGACGCGCGTGAGCGGCAGCCCGCCTGAGCGCATGCCCGCGCGGGACCGGGACCGGCGGCGGGTGCGGATGATGCCGGGTGGCCCGGTGCTGGTGGAGGGCCCGGTCGAAGTCGTCCTGGAGGACGGGTCGACGACGGTGTCGGACCGGTGGCTGGTGGCGCTGTGCACGTGCCGGCGCAGCCGCTCCTACCCGTTCTGCGACACCAGCCACCGCCGCCGCGTCCGCACGGCCCCCGACACAGATCAGGGCACAGATCCGGGCACCGCTCAGGACACGGGCCAGGCCCCCGCCGGGTGACCGGCGGGGATGCGGGCCGTCCGCGGAGTCAGCGGAGTCAGCCGCCGAGGCTTTGCAGGGCGACGTCCAGGCGCTGGGCCAGGGCCTCGATCCGCTCCTCGTTGGCGCCGGTGTCGAGTTCGGCGATGACGGCCTCCCGCGTGGTGATCATCAAGGCCTCCTCAGGCCCGTCACCCCGGCCGGGATCGGCGGGGACGACGGCGGCGCGGCCCTCGACCACGACGAGCGCGGCGCCGCGGTCGCTGGAGGCCAGCAGGGCGTGCAGGTGGTCGGCAGTGATCGTCGGCATCGGGTGACCTCCGGATTCGTGATCGCGGACCGGGATGCTGATCGGGGATGCGGGTCGGTGTTCGCGGGTCGGTGTTCGCGGGTCAGGGTTTACGGCCGACGCCGGTGGCGAACTCGCGGGCGCGGCCCGGCCCGCCGGTGCCGGGGGCCAGCGGCGGGGTGTCACGCCCGGCACCGGCGCGCAGGCCCTCCAGGAACTCGGTGAACGCCTCGCGGGCGGTGTGGCGGGGCGTCCAGCCCAGTTCGGTGCGGGCCCGCGCGGTGTCCATCACCGGGATCTCCATGGCCAGGTCGAACAGACCGGGCGAAGCGGGCACCAGGTGCAGCGCCCACGCGGCGGCGATCGCGGCGCGGACCCCCCGCTGGGGCACCCGGACCGTGCGGGCACCGAAGATGTCGGCGAGTTCGGCGGAGTCCAGGACGGGTTCGGCGGCGATGTTGAACGCGCCGCGGACATCACCGGTCGCGGCGAGCCGGAACGCCTGCCCGGCATCGGCGGAGTGCAGCACCTGCAGCCGCAGACCCGGCAGGTCGGGCACCACCGGGATACGGCCTGGCCGCACGAGCCGCCCGGGCAGCAGCGGACCGGCGAACAGCCTGCGCTGCTCGCCCGCGCTCTGGCGCTCGAACACGAACCCCGGCCGGATCCGCACCACGCGGCAGCCGGGATTGGCGATCTCGAACGCGTCCAGAAGCCGCTCAACGTACGCCTTCTCCCGCGAATAGGCGGCACCGGGCCACCCGTGCGTAGGCCAGGACTCATCGACCGGGCGGTCCTTGGGACCGGGGGAGTAGGCACCGACGGACGAGGAGTACACCAGGGCCGCGACACCGGCCCGGGCGGCGGCGTCGAACACCCGCCCGCTGCCGACGACGTTGGCGTCCCAGGTGACCGCGGGCCGATGGGTGGGCTGGAACAGCCACGCCAGGTGGATGACCACGTCGGCGCCGCGCATCAGCGGAACCAGATCGGTGTCGGTGACATCGGCGGTCGCCCACTCGATCTTGCCGGTGCCGGCCGGATCGGTGTCGCGGACGGCGCCGGGCCCGGGCGCGCGGCGGGCCAGACCGGTGACGGCGGTGACGGCCGGATCCTCGGCAAGCGCCCGCAGCGTGCTGGTCCCGATGTTGCCGGTGGCGCCGGTCACGACGACACGCATGGCGATCTCCCCCTCGTCGGCGGTGCTCGATGCGGGATCGTCCCCGCAGGTGGACGCCCCATTCCCGGCCGACACCGATCTATGCGCCTCCCGGGGGCGGGTCAGGCGGGACGGCAGTGCTCGCACGGCCGGTACCCGGCCGCCCGCGCCGCCGCCAGATCCCGAAACCCGCGCCGGTGCCCCGGCGCGATCCGCCGCGCGTCCCCGCACGTCGGATAGCACACGACCCCGGTGGTGTCGGAGCCCACCAGCCGCACCCCCCGCCGCGCCAGCTCGGCCACGGCGTCGACGTCCACATCCTCGGCGCGCAGCAGCCGCTCCTTGGCGTCCGCACCGAACACATAGCCGCCCAGCGACCCGTCCGACCGGGTCACCCGATGGCAGGGGATCAGCAGCGGGACCGGGTTGCGGCCCAGCGCCGACCCCACCGCCCGGACCGCCTTCGGCCGCCCCGCCCGCCGCGCCACCCACGCATACGGGCGGGTCTGCCCGCGCGGGATCTGCGCCGCGGCGCGCAGCACCGCGGCCTCGAAGTCACCGAGCCCCCGCAGGTCCAGCGCCAGCCCGCCCAGCCGCCCCGTGCGCAGCGCCGGCACCAGCCCGGCCGGGGGACGCGCGGCGGGCAGCAGCGGCCGCGCGAACCGGGCCCGGAACGCCTCGGCGAACTCCCGCTCGCCCATCCCGACGCGCAGATAGGCGACACCGCGGTCGGTGAACGCCACCTGCACCCCCACCAGCGGCCCCTCCTCCAGCGGCCCCGCGACGTGGACGCGGCGGGCGGCGATGCGGTCCAGCAGGGCGGGCGGCGCGTCGGCGGCCAGCCCCGCCAGCTCGGCCTCCAGCCGATCAGCCGCCCCACCCGGGCCGATGCCACCTGAATCGATGCCGCTCATCGGACGCCCCCTTTCTGCCCCGGATCCCGCCCGGCGGCACGCAGTTCACGGAGCCGCGCCAGCCCCCGGGAGATGTGCGACTTCACAGTCCCCTCCGGGAGATCCAGGACGGCCGCGATCTCGGCGACGGGCAGATCGGTCACATGCCGCAGCACCACCGCCGCCCGCTGCATCTCGGGCAGCGCGGCCAGCAACGCCGCCAGCTCCCGGCCCGTCTCACGGCGCGCGGCCACATCCTCCACACCCTCACCCGGATCGGGCGGATCGGGGGCGTCCTCCAACGGCGCCGCCGCCGGCCGCCGCGCCGCCGACCGCAGGCTGTTGCGCCACACGTTCGCCAGGATCGTCAGCAGCCACGGCCGCGGACGCAGCGCCGCCACCCGCCCCGGCGCATACCCGGCCAGCGCCCGGTAGGCGCGCAGAAACGCCTCCGCGGACAGGTCCTCGGCCTCGGCCCACCGCCCGCACAGCCGCAGCGCGGTGGAGAACACCGCGCCCCGGTACGCCTCGTACAGGGCCGCGAACCCCACGTCCAGGTCCCGCACCAGCGCCGCGACGACCTCCGCGCCCACCGGATCGCCGACCGGATCGCCCGCCGGGCCGGCGGCGGGGGAGCGGGGGAGAGCCTCGTCCGTAACCGTCACATCCGTTCAACACCGCCCCGCCCTGCCCGGTTGCGGCGGCTCAGCCAAGTCCAGCCGGGGCGCCGGGTCAGCCGAACCAGCCTGGACGGATCACACCCGTCTCATACGCCAGCACCACCAACTGCGCCCGGTCCCGCGCCCCCAGCTTGGCCAGGATACGGCTGACATGCGTCTTCGCCGTCGCCGGCGACAGCACCAGCCGCCCGGCGATCTCCTCGTTCGACAGGCCCGCCGCCACCAGCTCCAGCACCTCCCGCTCCCGCCCGGTGAGCACGCTCAGCTCCGCCGCCGGCGGCGGAGCGGTGATCCGGGACGCGAACTCGGCGATCAGCCGCCGCGTCACCGCCGGCGCCAGCAGCGCGTCACCGCGCGCCACCACCCGCACCCCGTGGATCAGCTCCGCGGGCTCGGTGTCCTTCACCAGGAACCCGCTCGCACCCGCCTTGATCGCCCCGTACACGTAATCGTCCAGGTCGAACGTCGTCAAGATCACCACGCGGACACCGGTGAGCCGCGGGTCGGCCATGATCCGCCGGGTCGCCTCCAACCCGTCCAGCACCGGCATGCGGACGTCCATCAGCACCACGTCGGGCCGCAGCTCACCCGCCCGCGCCACCGCCTGCTCCCCGTCCCCGGCCTCGGCGACGATCTCGATGTCGTCCTCACCCTCCAGGATCGACCGGAACCCCGCCCGCACCAGCGTCTGGTCGTCGGCCAGCATCACCCGGATCACGCGATCCCCTCCACCTCACCACCGGCGCCGTCCAGCGGCGGCCACGCCCGGCCCCGCCACCGCCGAGGCGGCGCACCAAGGCCGCCCTCACGGGGGCAACCGTAGTTCAGCCCGGCCCCTCCCGCGATCTTCACGCCGCACCCGCACCCCGACTTTCGTCAGTAACGCCGCGATTCACCGGCCAGTAGCGTGAAGCCCGTGAACGACTCCGCGCCGGCACGGGCACCCCACACCCTCACCCACGCCGCACGGACCGCCCTCCAAACCGCCCGCCCGGCCGCGCTGCGCGCCGCGATCCGCCGCCCCACCCGCGCCGCCCTGATCAAGGACACCCTGCTCTACGCCGTCCTGGCGTTCCCCGTCACCGCCGACATGATCTCCCCGCCGCAGCCCGGCCACGCGTTCTGGTGGCTGCAGGGCGCCGGGCTCGCCGTCCTGGCCGCCGCCATCGCCGGATGCCGCCCCTGGCCCACCGCCGCCCTGCTCACCGCCATCCCCCTCAACCTCATCCACGGCAACTTCGTGTTCGCCATGCCCGTCCTGGCCTACCTGACCGGCCTGCGCACCGCCCGCACACAGCCCCTGCTGTGGGGATTCACCACCGTGTTCCTCGGCGGCAGCCTCCTGGCGATCGCCCGCGGCCTGGACGTGGCCACCTGGTTCCCCTCCACCGTCTGGCTCGTCCTGCTCGGCGTCCTGCCCTGGCTCATCGGCCGCTACTGGCGCCAGCACCAAGAACTCCTGCGCGCCGGATGGGAACGCGCCGAACGCCTCGAACACCAGCAGCGCATCACCGCCGAACGCGAACGCCTCCGCGAACGCGCCCGCATCGCCCAGGACATGCACGACTCCCTCGGCCACGAACTCGCCCTCATCGCCGTCCGCGCCGGCGCCCTGCAGGTCACCCCCGGCCTCGACGACCGGCACCGCGCCGCCGCCGCCGAACTGCGCACCGGCGCCGCCGAAGCCACCGACCACCTCCGCGAAATCATCGGCGTCCTCCGCGACGACCACCACGACCACCACAGCGACGGCGGCCTCGGCGGCGGTGCGGCCCGGGTCCGGCCCGCCCGCGAAAGCATCCCCGACCTCGTCGACCGCGCCCGCGCCTCCGGCGTCCCCATCCACCTCACCGGCCACGACGCCCTCACCGGCCTGCCGCCGATGGCGGCGCTCACCGCCCACCGCGTCGTCCAGGAGGCCATCACCAACGCCACCAAGCACGCCCCCGGCGCCGCCATCACCGCCACCCTCACCCGCGGCACCGGCAGCGCACTCACCATCACCGTCACCAACGACCCGCCACCCAACGACCCGCCACCGCCGCCCTCCGGCGGACACGGACTCACCGGACTCACCGAACGCCTCCGCGTCCTCGGCGGCACCCTGCACACCGCACCCACCCCCGGCGGCGGCTTCACCCTCACCGCCTGCCTCCCCGCCGTCCCCCCGGCCACCCCACCCGAACCGGCCACCGCCCCGCCGGGGGAGTGGACCTCCGAATCCGCCCGCCTCCTCGGCCGCGAACGCCGCCAGGTCCGCCGCGGACTCATCACCGCCATCGCCGTCCCCACCGCCCTCATGGCCGCCCTCGGCGCCCTCATGGCCGGCTACTACATCTACGCCGCCCTCAACTCCGTCCTCCCGCCCGCCGACTACGCCGCCCTCCGCGTCGGCACCCCCCAGCACCAGGTCGAGCAAACCCTGCCGCCCATGGAAACCACCGACGCCGGCATCGTCCACACCACCGTCCCCGAACCCGCCCACGCCGACTGCCGCTACTACCGCCCCGACGCCAACCTCCTCGGCCCCTCCCGCGTGTACCGGCTCTGCTTCACCGGCGGCCGCCTCACCACCAAAAACGCCTACGACACCGCCGAACTCGGCACCCGCCACCGCGACCAGGAGAACCCGTGATCCGCGCACTGCTCGCCGACGACGAGGCCATGATCCGCGCCGGCGTCCGCGCCATCCTCACCGCCGACCCCGGCATCGACGTCGTCGCCGAGGCCGCCGACGGGCACGAGGCCATCGACCTCACCCTCCGCCACCGCCCCGACGTCGCCCTCCTCGACATCCGCATGCCCCGCCTGGACGGCCTCACCGCCGCCACCGAACTACGCCGCACCGCCCCCGCCACCGGCATCATCATGCTCACCACCTTCGGCGAGGACGACTACATCGCCCGCGCCCTGTCCGGCGGCGCCAGCGGCTTCCTCCTCAAATCCGGCGACCCCCGCGAACTCATCGCCGGCGTCCGCGCCGTCGCCGGCGGCGCCGCCTACCTGTCCCCAAAGGTCGCCCACCGCGTCATCACCGAGATCGGCGCCGGCCGCCTCGCCGGCGGCGCCCGCGCCCGCCGCCGCACCGCCGCCCTCACCCCCCGCGAACGCGACGTCCTCGCCCTCCTCGGCGCCGGCCTGCCCAACGCCGAGATCGCCGCCCGCCTCCACCTCGTCGAAGGCACCGTCAAGGCCTACGTCAGCGCCATCCTCACCCGCCTGGACGTCCGCAACCGCGTCCAGGCCGCCGTCATCGCCTACGAAGCCGGCCTCGTCGACGACACCGGCGAAACCCCCTGACACACGCCTCGGCGTCAACGGCGAACACCGAACACAAAACGGGCCGCCCCGGCACACCACCGGAACGGCCCGCCGAACCCCACCGGGCTAGGGGACAGGCCCCTGACGGCGAGTCACCCCACCCATCACATCCGGCATCGTCACCGCCGCATCGTCCACCGGAGCGGCGGCACCCACCGCCGGCCCCAGCCCCCCATGCGGCACCGGCGCCCCCGGCACACCCACGGCACCGGCCACCGCCGCCGGACGCGCCCCCAGCAGCACCCCACCCACCGACACGCCCCGCAACGCCTCCACCAACGGCCGCAGCACCCGCACCAGCAGCAGCGCCGCCAACGGCGCCACCACAACGCCCACCAGGAACCCCGCCGCCACATCATGCGGATAATGCACACCCACGAACACCCGCGAGAACGCCATCAGAGCCGCCAACGGCAGCACCACCGGCGCCAGCGCCCGCCACGCCACCACGATCGCCGCCGCCGACGCCGCCGCGATCGTCGCGTGATTACTCGGGAACGACCAGTCACCCGGCGACGGACACGCCGCGATGTGCACCGCACCCGCCACCGCCCGGCACGGCCGCTCCTCCTGGATGTAACTCTTCGACACCTCGCTCACCAGATACGCCGACACCACCGCGAACGGCGCCGCCAACGCCAAACCCATCGCGCGTGCGTCCAGCCCCCGCGCCCGCCACCAGCCCGCCACGAACAACACGGCGAACAACAGCAGCCCCGCATCCGTCCCCACGTCCGCCACCTCATGCACCCAGGACGGCGTGCCCTGCGCGAACCCGGTGATCTCCCGGTACAGATCGGCGCTGAAATCCGGCGCTCCCATACTCTCCCTCACACTCACGAGCGATCCCCGCCCGACACCCTTGAGACCCCGGACGGACCGCAGGAGTTCACCCTACGACCACCCGAGCCCGAAACCCGGCACTTTCCACGATCACCGCCAACACATCACCCGCCCGCCAACGGCCCCGCCCCCGCACCGCCGCCGTCCGCACCCCGCGGCCGCGCACCCGCCCGGCGGCGCCGCACAAAACGCACCCCCTCCACCACCACCGCCACCGACAGCGCCAGCCCCAACCCGACCACCACCCCCTTCAACGGATCACCCTCGAACGCCACCCCGCCCACATAACCCAGCACCGTCCCGTACACCGCCCACGACACCGCCGCCACCGCAGCGAACAACGAAAACCACCGCACCGGATACCCGACCGCGCCCATCGTCGCCGTCACCGCGGTCCGTCCACCCGGCACATACCGCGCCACCACCAGGATCAGGCCACCCCGCTCCGCCATCGCCCGCCGCGCCCACCCGAACACCGCATGCCGCCGCGACCCCGCCCGCAGCCCCCGCACCAGCCGCCCACCCGACCAGCGCCCCACCAGAAACGACACATGATCACCCGCGAACGCCCCCAGCGCGGCCAGCACCACCACCGGCACCGGATCCGGCTGCCCCGACGCCGCATACACCCCCGCCGTGATCACCATGCTCTCGCTCGGCACCACCGGGAAGAACCCGTCGACCACCGCGACCACGAACAACACCACGTAGAACCACGGCGACGTCACCGCCGTGTCCACCACCCCCATGACCACGTCCATGAACCCGACACTAGAAAACGATCACCCGCCCGCGGATCCCACCGACGACCATCACCACCCCCGACTTTCGGCAGAGGACAAACCCCGCATCCTCCGAACGATGTACGACACATCCCTCACCCAGAAGGACGACCCACCCCCCACGGCGACCACCACCCTGAAAGGAGCACAACGACAGGGGAGACCACCATGAACACACCAGCCCACGACGCCGCCACCCGCGCCTGCGACCACGACCACACCCTCCAACTCCTCGCCACCGCCGACCTTCCCCCTCCAAAGCCGCCCACCAGCGCGCCAAACCGGCGGGCAGACACCCGAAAACCACTCGCACCCCCACCCGCCCATCCGCCACACTCCACATCCTGTGGGACACCTGCACATCTTCGACATGGACGGCACCCTCCTCACCGGCACCACCGCCAACCTCGAAATCGCCCGCCACCTCGGCACCCTCCCCGAACTCCACGAACTCGAAGCCCGATTCACCACCGACACCCTCGACACCCGCGGCTTCTCCACCGAGATCCACCGCCTCTGGCGCGACCTCACCCCCGACATCGTCGCCACCGCCTACACCACCGCCACCTGGCTCACCGGCATCACCGACGTCTGCGCCGACATCCGCGCCCGCGGCGAACACTCCGCCGTCATCACCATGTCGCCCGACTTCTTCGCCCGCCACCTCCTCGACCTCGGCTTCGACGACGTCATCGCCTCCCGCTTCCCCCCGATGCCCTTCACCGGCACCCTCGACCCCACCGGCATCCTCACCCCCGCCGACAAGGTCCGCGTCACCGAAGAACTCCGCACCCGCCACCGCCTCACCCTCACCCAATGCACCGCCTACGGCGACTCCATGTCCGACGTGCCCCTCTTCCGGCACCTCACCAACACCGTCGCCGTCAACGCCGACCAGCACCTCGCCGACATCGCCGCCCTCGACTACCGCGGCACCGACCTCACCGAGTCCTACGCCCTCGCCCGCACCCTCACCACCTGACCCCCGCAGCGGGGCGGGGGAGAGGGGGAGCGGGGACGGTCAGCCGCCCCGGCGCCCCTCCACCGGCCCCAGCAGCGGATGCACCCGCATCGCCGCCTCCAGCTCACCCGGCAGCTCATCCCGGTACCGCCCCAGCGTCGACAGATCCGCATGCCCCAGCACCCGCCGCACCGCATCCATGTCCGTCGCCGCCGCCAGCAGATGCGTCGCCGTCGTATGCCGCAGCCCATGCGGCGTCACACTCCGCCGCCGCCCCGGCTCCACCCGCTCCAGCACCCGGTCGATCACCCCCTGCACATCACCCCGCGCCAGCCGCCGCCCCCGCCACGACAACAGCAGCGCCTTCGGCTCCCGCCCCCGATCCAGCAGCCCGCGCCCGTCCACCAGATACGCATCCAGCACCTCCACCACCGGACGCGGAAGCGGCACATCCCGCGTCCGCCCACCCTTACCGAAGATCCGCCAATACCGCGTCCCCCCGTTCACGAAAAAATCCTCGGTGTTCGCCGCCGTCAACTCCGACACCCGCGGCCCCACCGCCGCCAGCAGCAACACGATCAACCCGTCCCGCAACTCCGTCCGCTGATCCACCCGCCGCCGCGCCGCCACCGGCTCCTCCGCCAGCTCACGCGCCGCCCCCAGCAGCCCCTCCGCCTGCTCCACCGTCAACGCACGCCGCTCCGCCCGCAACCCACCCCGATGCTTCGGCCGCACCGTCACCGCCTGCATCGGATTCAGCTGCACCCACCCCGCCACCACCGCATACCGGAAGAACGCCGACACCGAACGCCGGAACCGCGCCTGCGACGCCGCACTCTGCAACGGCCCGCCCCCAGCCGCCACCGGACGCACCCGCCGCCGCTCATCCGGCTTGCGCGCGAACCGAAGCAGCACCTCATCGACGTCCTCACCCGTCAGATCGTCCAGCACCCGATCCGGGCCGGCCAGCGCCGCGAACGTCACCACGTCCCGCGCGTACACCTCCGCCGACGCCGGCGCCAACGCCCCCGTCGAAGTCTTCGCACGCACCATCTCCCCATAACGATCCGCACACTCGGCCACCGTCAGACGCTGAACATCGGAAGGACGCACCCGCCGGACGCTACCGCCCGCCACCGACAAACGCCCCTAAGATCGGCACGATGACGGACCGCGCACTGTTCGACCAGGTCAGCGAGATCATCCGGGGATCGACCCCGCCCGCCCTCGGGCACCCCCACGTCCAGACACGCCACAACGGCGTCAAAGCCTGGTTCGGCGACCCCGCACCCCACCGCGAACACTACGAAGCCCAGATCATCCCCGCCGACCTCGCACCCGGCGCCCGCACCCACGCCGTCGAAATCGGCTTCCACGCCGAACACCGCAACGAACCCGACAACGACGCCGCCCTCACCCGCCTCCTGACCACCGAACCGCAGTGGCGCGCCGAACTCGGCGACGACCCCGTCACCGGTGTCTTCCTCGGCCGCCGCACCTGGCGCCGCATCTCCGAGACCTGGCCCGACCTCGACCTCGACGGCCCCGACATCCCGTTCGAGATCGGCGTCCGCCTCGTCGACTACATCCGCACCCTCGAACCCCGCCGCCGCGGGGTATGACCCGGGGCACGCACCACCGGACGAGGGGGAGGGGCCGTGCTCATCGGCACATCGGGATGGCAGTACACCGACTGGCGCGGCGTCCTCTACCCGCCCGGCCTCCCGCAGCGCCGCTGGTTGCAGCACTACGGCGACGTCTTCGCCACCGTCGAGAACAACAACGCCTTCTACCGCCTGCCCAGCCGCGAAACGTTCGAGCTGTGGCGCGACAACACCCCGCCCGGCTTCGTCATGGCGGTCAAGGCGAGCCGCTACCTCACCCACATGAAACGCCTCAAGGACCCCGCGGAACCCGTGGCCCGCCTCATGAACGCCGCCAACGGGCTCGGCGCCAAGCTCGGCCCCGTCCTGCTGCAACTCCCGCCCACCCTGCAGGCCGACACCGACCGCCTCACCGCCTGCCTGCGCCAGTTCCCCGCGGAGGTTCGCATCGCCGTCGAACCCCGCCACCCCTCATGGTGGACGGACGAGACCCGCCGCGTCCTCGAACGGCACGGCGCCGCCCTGTGCTGGGCCGACAGCCTCGGCCGTCCCCAGACACCCCTCTGGCGGACCACCGGCTGGCTCTACCTGCGCTTCCACGAAGGGCCTGCGGAGCCCTGGCCCGAGTATGACGACCAGACCCTCCAGACCTGGGCGGACGAACTGGCCCACGACGAAGACGCCTACGTCTACTTCAACAACGACCCAGGTGGCGCCGCCGTCCGCGACGCCCTCCGTTTCGCCGCCCTCGTCACCTCCGACACCTCTCGTTCCGAGCCGGGGGAGCACGGATGACCCGCTCGCTCTCGGGGGCCTGCAAGCGCGGCGCGACCACCGGGCGTGAACGGATAAAACGTCACAAATGTCGCAAACCAGACAGAAGCTGAATTCTGTCTGGTTTGACCGTAAACCGGGCGAGCCCTGCCGGCGGAGGAGAGGCGGCGGCCCGCCGGACCCCGCACCGCCTGACACCCCGTATCGGGCGAGACTGGCACGCATGGACGACCTCATCCCACCGAGGACTTCGGTGCGTTCGCCGCGCGGCGCCGCGCGGCGCCGCGGCGTCCAGGAGCGCTGGGGCGTTCCGTGCACGACGTTCTGGTACGTCTCGGGTGAGCATTACCTGGGCACGCTGATCGTCCGGCACCGCCTGACACCGGAGCTCGCCGAGGTCGGCGGCCACGTCGGCTATCACGTCGTCATGCCATGGCGGCGGGGCCACGCGACGCGGATGCTCGCCGCCGGCCTGGTGGAGTGCCGCCGCCTCGGCCTGGACCGCATCCTGCTGACCTGCGCCACCGGTAACGACCCGTCCCGCCGCGTGATCATCGCGAACGGCGGTGTTCACGACGGCCGCGCCCGCGGCGAGGACCGCTACTGGATCGAACTGTGAAGGAGCCCCATCAGATGGGCACTGAGGTTGATGAATGCCGAAACTCGATGAACATCTTGAAAAGATCAATAATTGGCCTAGAACGGCACAATATGACTTCAGGCACATGTGGCCACATTTGGTCACCGGTTCACCGCTGAACTTGATTGTGGGTTCTACTTGCCATGGAGGGGCGAGCCCAATCGCATGGGAGATCTGGATCCATGGCCACTGTCAAGAGGATCGCATCGGTCATCACCGCGACGGCAGCGGTTTTCGGGCTTGCGGTGCCGGCAGGCGCGGCGTTGGCAGGTGAATTCAACGACTGTACGGCGGCCGTGGCCGAAACCTGCCTTCTGGTCACGTTCGAGACCGGTGGAGACGACCTGCGCGGTGGCGGCGTCGGCTTGACGGTACGCGTCGATGTCAGGGCTCGAGGCGGTGAAGCCCGGGGGCCGAGATCCATAGGGAACGTGAACCTGGGTGCGAGTTGGGGAAGTAACACCTCTCACACGATCGGGATCAATCTCCGACAACTCTACGGAGTAGACATTCCGGCAGGCGACATCAGTTCCATCGCCCTAGAGCCCGATTTGCGCGCCTACGGCCCCTTCGAGGGCACCGACAACTGGGACCTCCGGGCGGTCACCGTGCGCCACAGGGTATTCGGTGCGGCACCCACCACCCTGACACAGGCGAGCGCACTCACGCCTTACCGGTTCACTATCAATAATGCCACCGCATATGTCCGGATCGATGATCTCCTCGACGGAGGCTTCGAATGGACGCAGTCGCCGCCGCTGGTGGTCCCCCCGTGGTTCACGGAGGGTCCAGATTCCAAAGGTCTTGACATTGGCCGAGGGTTGGCCGACACCGGCGCGAACAACGCGTGGATCCGCACCTCGAGCCGGAACTGGAATGCGATTCTGCAAACGATCCCGGTGGACCCGAATCGAAACTATGTCCTACGCGGGTTCGTTCGGACGTCCGGTCACGGTAACGGCGCCGATGTGAACACCGCCTTCTTCGGTGTTCGGATGTCCGGGATATGGCCGCCGGTCGAACAGCACTTCGGGCCCAGCCCGGCCGGGAAGTATCAGGAAATCGTGCAACCGTTCAATCCAGGTAATCGCACTTCGGTCACGGTATTCTGCGGGTTCTGGGGAATGGGCACTGACGGCTGGATGCAGATCGACGGCCTGTCGGTGTTCCCTTCCTGAGCCGCTCAACCACGTCGGCTTGAATCGGCCTGCGGCATCGACGGCCGACGTGCTCGCCGATTCCATGTGTGGGCGAAGAACCCGTCGACGTCATGTGGCGATCACGGCCAAGGGGTCCGCTCCACGACGGCGAATCATGCGAGCGAAACCCACGCCGGCATGCGACGCGCGGCCGCTCCGGTCGCTCAGCTTGCCTCGGACTGCAGGGACGCGGTGATGACAGGTTGGGACGAGTGCGCTCACCTGCCGGAACCCGCCTCAGAGCTTGGTCGATAATGAACATTATGTTAAGTGAGGCGGAGGGAAGGCGGGGGCGGGCAGCGGCCGGTGGTCTTGATCGTGCTCCCCTGCTGTGGGCAGACTGATCGTTACCTTGGTGGGATCCGTCGACTGCGGTCCGAGTTCGGGTGGTAGCGCATGGTTCCGGAGGGTTTCGTTCGCGCGTTGGACGGGTTCGAGGCGGTGCTCGCGGCGGTGCCGGCGGACCGGTGGCTTTCGCCGTCGCCGTGCGCGGGCTGGGCCGCGGTCGATGTGGCGGGGCATGTGATCGCCGGGCTGTCGGTGATCGAGCTGCGGGCGGCCGGGCGGCCTCTCCCCCAGGACGATCCGGATTGGCGGGTGGTCGCCGGTACCGATCCGGTGATGAGCTGGCGTGCGGTGCGTGCCCGGATGATGGCGGAGCTGGAACGGCCGGGGGCGCTGGAGCGCCGGATTCGGCTGGCGTTCGGGGAGATGACGGTGTGCGAGTGGGTGGAGCGGTATCCGCTGGAGTTGCTCGTCCACACGTGGGATCTGGCGCGGGCCACCGGGCAGGCGGCCGCGCTGGACGCGGATCTGGTGGGTCCGGCGCTGGAGGCGGCGCGGCAGATGGGGCCGCGCGGGCGTGAGATGGGCAAGGTCGGCCCGGAGGTCGCCGTGGCCGGTGATGCCGATGATCAGTCGCGGCTGCTGGCGCTGTTCGGCCGTGATCCCGCTGCCTGACCCCTCTCCCCCGGCGGATCCGGGGGGTGCGCGTGGAGCGGCGCGGCGGTTAGAGTGCGGGTATGCGACAACGACATTGATCTTCGGCTGAGGCGGGGCTCGCGCGGAGGCTGTACGTCTACGCGTTCTTTGAGGATTTCGTTCTTCTGTACCCGGTGTATGCGGTGTTGTTCGCCGATACCGGGTTGTCTCCCGCCGCCATTTCGTCGCTGTTCGTGATCTGGTCGGTCACGGCGTTCGGCTTTGAGGTGCCGTCCGGTCTGTGGGCGGATCTGTTCTCGCGCCGGTTGCTGCTCGTGGCCTCTCCCCTGCTGGCGGGGGCGGGTTTCGGGTTGTGGGCGTTCTTTCCGTCGTATCCGGCTTTCGCCGCGGGTTTTGTGCTGTGGGGTGTCGGGTCGGCGTTGCGGTCGGGGACGACGCAGGCGCTGGTGTACGAGGAGTTGGAGCGGGTGGGGGCGACGGGCGTGTACGCGCGCCTATTCGGGCGTTCTGAGTCGGTGTCGCTGCTGGCGGTGGTGGCGGCGTCGGCGGTGGCGTCGCCGGTGCTGGCGGTCGGGGGTTATCGGGCGCTGGGGGCGGCGAGCGTGGCGGCGTGTGCGGCGTGTGCGGTGGCGGGGTGTTTCCTGCCGGAGACGCGGGTGCCCGGCGGGGACGGGCAGGAGCCGTCGCCGGGGTCGGTGGTGCGGGAGGGGTGGGCGCAGGTGCGGCGGGAGCCGGCGGTGCGGTGGGCGCTGGTTCTGGTGACGGTGTTGGAGGGGGTGACGTCGTTGGATGAGTACGTGCCGCTGCTGGTGCGGTCGACGGGGGTGGCGGAGGCGTCGGTGCCGTTGCTGGTGCTGGTGGTGACGGTCGGGGACGCGGTGGGCGGCTGGCTGGCGGGGCGGGGTGCGGCGTGGCTGGCGCCGGTGCTGGCGGTGGGTGGGGGTGCCTGGCGGTGGGGTCGCTGAGCGGGCGTCCGGGTGGGCTGGTCGGGGTGGCGGTGGCGTTCGGGGTGTTCCGGTGGGCGATGGCGGCGGCGGATGCGCGGTTGCAGGACCGGATCGGGGACGGGGCGCGGGCGACGGTGACGTCGGTGGCGGGGTTCGGTTCGGAGACGGTGGCGGTGCTGGTGTTCGCGGGGTGGGCGTTGGGGTCGCGGTGGGCGGGTGCGGGGGTGCTGATGGGGGTGGCGGCGGTGCCGTACCTGGTGGTGGCGGTCGTGCTGGGGTGGGCGCGGCTAGGCGAAAGGCGCAGGGCGGGCGAGGGTGGTCGGGCGTAGGTTTTGGTCGGGTGTTTCGTGGTCGGGCCATGCGATGTCGTCGACCGCCGGCCATGGTTCGCCGGCCACGGTCGCCGGGGTTGCTCCGGTGAACGCGATGACGTCGCGATGCAGGTGGGACTGGTCGGCGTAGCCGCCTTCCGCCGCGACTCGGGCTGCGTTTTCGCCCGCGGCCAAGCGGTGGGCGGCATGGTCGAAGCGGACCAGTGCGGTTTCGGAGCGACAAGGTTCTTCGCCGGGGTTTGGGCACCGGGTTCAGCCGCCACGGTTACGCGGTTCCCCAGCGGCTCGTCAACGATGTGCGCGGCATGACCTACCACGCGCTCACCGCGACATCGCGGGCGGTCGAGGGCTACCTGAAGCAGCGTGCGCTCCCCGATCGGCTGGCGCCCCTCGGTAAGCCGCTGCTGGTGATCTTCGGTGCGGAGGACCGGAGATGGCGTTCCTCCTCCGCCGCCGAATACCGTGTCGTTCCGGGCGCGAGAGTGGAGTTGCTGTCCGATGTCGGGCACTCCCCCATGCTTGAGGATCCGCCGCGGACCGCCGCGCTCCTCCTGGCCTTCACCGCGCTCCACGCCGTGCGGGCGAGCTGAAGCCCGCGTGGCAGGGCCACCCTCCGCGGGGTGGTGGGTGCCTATCGGGATCTGTGGGGCGCTGGGTGTCTCGGGGTGTGTTTCTTGAGTGCTCGGCCGAGGGCGGCGATGCCGTCGGTGATGTCGGATGTGGTGGCGGCGGCATAGCCGAGGACGAGGCCGGGCTGGGTGGGGCGTTGGGCGTGCCATGACAGCGGGTGGACCTTCACGCCCTCGTGCAGGGCCGCGGCGGCGAGTGCGGCGTCGTCGATGTGCCTGCCGGTGTTTTCGCCGAAGGTGATGGTGAGGTGCAGGCCGGCGGCGGCGCCGTGTACGGCCGTGTCCGGCAGGTGCGCGGCGAGTGCGGCGATCATGGTGTCGCGGCGGCGCCGGTGGCGGCGCCGCAGCAGCCGCAGGATGCGTTCCATCTCTCCCGAGGTCATCAGTTCGGCGAGGACGAGTTGCGGCAGGGCGGCGTTGCCGAGGTCGGCGAAGCGTTTCTCGGCGATGACGGCGTCCAGGAAGCGGGGTGGCGGCACGAGCCAGCCGGTCCGCAGCGCGGGGGCCAGCAGTTTGGAGACGCTGCCGGCGTGGAAGACGCGGTCGGGGAGCATGGATCGCAGGGCTGGGGCGGGCGGTCGGTCGTAGCGGTGCTCGGCGTCGTAGTCGTCCTCGATGACCAGGCCGCCGGTGGCGGCCCAGCGCAGCAGGTCGCGGCGGCGGTCTCCGGTCAGCACGACCCCGGTCGGGAACTGGTGGGCGGGGGTGAGCAGGACGGCGGGGGCTCCGGATTCGCGGAGCCGGTCGACGCGGACGCCGCCGTGGTCCACGGGGATGGGAGGGGTGGTGATCCCCCAGTGCCGCAGGTGTTGGCGGACGCCGAGGGAGCCGGGGTCCTCGACCGCGACCGTGTCGATGCCGTCGTGGGTCAGGGTGCGGGCGATGAGGCCGAGGGCTTGTGCGGTGCCCGCGACGATGACGATCTGGGTGGGGTCGGCGCGGATGCCGCGGGTGCGGGCGAGCCAGGCGGCGACGGCGGTGCGCAGTGCGGGCGTGCCGCGCGGGTCGCCGTAGCCGAGTCCGGCCGCGGGCAGGTCGCGTAGGACGGTGCGTTCGGCGCGTTGCCAGGCGGCGCGGGGGAACGCCGACAGGTCGGGGACGCCGGGGGTCAGGTCGATGCGGGCGGGTGCGGCGCGCAGCACGTCGAAGGCGTCGGTGCCGGGCGCTGTGGGGAAAGGGGCGCCGGGTGGTGGGTTCGGGGTCGGCGCGGGTGGCGGGGTGAGTGGGGCGGCGACGACGATGGTGCCGGCGCGGCCGCGTCCGGCGATGTGGCCGTCGTCGATGAGGCGCTGGTAGGCCTCGGTGATGACGCCTCGGGAGACGCGCAGGTCGGCGGCCAGGGCGCGGGTCGCCGGCAGGCGGCTGCCGATGGGCAGGCGGCCGTCGGCGATGGCGTTGCGGAGCCGTTCGGTGAGCCAGTCCGACAGGCCGCCGGGTGGGGCGTCGGCGGGGTCGAGTTGCAGGAAGTCCGACCCTCGCGTTACGGACCGGTCGGATTCGCCGGTATTGGACCTGTGCACTGGACCATTGTGGGCTCCAGGGTGATCGTATGAAGACCACCAGGTATGTGCACGGATATTCCGGGCGTGAGGCGCGGCGGCTCGGTGACCAGGCCGATGCGCTCGCCGACCTGCTGTACGAGGGGACGTCGTACCCGGAGGGGAGCCGGGTGCTGGAGGCCGGCTGCGGGGTCGGTGCGCAGACGGTGCATCTGGTGGCCCGCTCCCCCGGCGCGCGTGTGACCGCCGTCGATGTGTCCGAGGCGTCGCTTGCGCAGGCCCGTGCGCGGGTGGCGGCGGCGTGTCCGGGTGCGCGGGTGGGCTGGCTGCGGGCCGACCTGTATGACCTGCCGTTCGGGGAGGGGGCGTTCGACCATGTGTTCGTGTGTTTCGTGCTGGAGCATCTGCGGGATCCGTGCGGTGCGCTGGTGGCGCTGCGGCGGGTGCTGCGGCCCGGTGGGACGCTCACCGTGATCGAGGGCGACCACGGGTCGGCGTTCTTTCATCCCGACAGTGCCCATGCCCGCGCTGTGATCGCGCACCAGGTGGCGCTGCAGGCCGCGGCGGGTGGGGACGCGCTGATCGGGCGGCGTCTGCAGCCGCTGCTGAGCGATGCCGGATATGCGCGGGTCGCCGTCGTCCCCCGGACCGTGTACGCCGACCGGGCGCGGCCTGTGCTGGCGGAGGCGTTCACGCGTGACACCTTCGCCGCGATGGTCGCGGCGGTCCGCGATGACGCGGTCGCCGCCGGGCTGGCCACGCCCGCCGACTGGGACCGCGGTATCGCCGACCTGCACCGTGCCGCCGGGCAGGACGGGACGTTCCACTACACCTTCTTCAAGGCGACCGCTGTGAATCGGCCGGTCAGTTCTCGGGCAGGAGCGGGCCGAGGGGGCCCAGGTCGAGGTTGAGGTCGTGGTCGTCGAGGCCGAAGTGGTCCTTGAGGCGGGTCATGGCCTCCTCTAGCCGCATCAGCGTCAGCCCGAGGTCCTCGATCTGCTGGTCGGTCAGGTCGCCGCCTTCGGCGCGGCGCAGTGCCTGCCGCTCCATCAGCTGGCGGATCAGTTCGACCAGGGTCAGCACCAGCTTCACCAGGTCGCGTTCGACGGTTTCGGGGTCGGACCGCAGCCGCTGCATCGTCCGGGACGAGCGTTCCCGCAGGTCCCGCTCCCGGACGGGTGCGGCTCGCACGGGGGCGTGATCGGATGGGCCGCCGGTGCGGCCGGCGAGGATGTCGTCGGTGAACGGGTCCCCGGCGGCCGGGTCCCGTACCGACACCTCCCCCGCCACCGGCGCACGGGTGTCTCGGTCGGGTCGGCTCATGGTTCCTCCTCCTCGCCGGGCTCGTCGGGCAGCAGTTCGGCGCGGACGGCCGTGGCCAGTGCCCGCAGGGACACCTCCACCAGGTCCACCCCGGCGATCGAGATCACCAGGTCTCCGGTGATGACGACGCCGCCCGCCAGGAGCCGGTCGAGCAGGTCGACCAGCGCGATCCGCTCCATCGGGGCGTCGGTGCCGTGGTCCAGGACGGCCGTCACACGTCCTCCGGTGAGTGCGTGTCCGGGGTGTCGGCGGTGTCGATGAAGGAGTACGGCGGCCATGGCCCCGTCACCTCCACCTCGATGCCCACCAGTTGCTCTTCGGTGGCGCGTGTCACCGCCAAGAATCCCTCTACCTGTTCCTCGTCCAGCAGGTAGGCGACGTTGAGGATCTGCGTGCCCGGCCGCCCGGACAGGCGGGGGTCCTGCGGCGGGTGGTGCCGGGAGGCCACCGCGTGGCCGGCGAGTTCGGCGTGCACGGCGTCGATCTGCTCGCGCACGCGGCGTCCGGCGTCGGCGCGCCGGCGGCGTTCCTGTTGCCGGCGCCGCAGGTACGCCGTTCCCACGCCGGCCGAAGGGCCGCCGGGCGGGCTGCCGGGTTGGGGGCCGGTGGGGGGCTCGGCGCTGGGCGCGAGCCCCCCACCGGGATCTGGGGTGTCGCCGCCGGTGTCGCCGCGCAGGGCTTCGGGGTCGGCGTAGGCCTTCACGCCCCACTCCGACCGGCCGGAGATCAGGTCGAGGACCCGGGTGAACCGCTCGCCCTGCGCGGCCAGCACCTCGGCGACCCGCGCGTCGTCGCGGTAGATCGTCGCGATCCGCACCGGTGCGGTCGGTGCGGCGTGCGCGGCCCGGCCCACCACGTCGTGGTGGGCGCGGGCGGTGGCCTCCAGCCATCCCAGGTCCTCCAGGTTGGCGCGCAGTGCCGCCTCGCCGTAGTCGGCCAGCGCGACGGTGCTGACCAGCGCGGTCAGTTCGCCCGCGACGACGCCGCGCACGGGTGCGCCCGCCACCCCGGCGGCGTCGTGCAGCGTTGCCGGGTCCAGGCCGCGCGCCACCCCGTACAGGTAGACGGCGGTGTCGCCGGCGAACCGGGTCCCGGTCATGATGTCGGTTCCTTCCCTGCTTCCAGGGCGGCGAGCCGCTCGCGCAGCCGCCGGTTCTCCTCCAGCAGCTCACGGTCGGCGGACGGGCCGCTCTCGGTCTCGTTGTGCCGGGCCTTGGACGACAGTGAGGGGTCGTGCTCCCACCAGTCGATGCCCATCTCCTTGGCCCGGTCTACCGATGCCACCAGCAGCCGCAGCTTGATGGTCAGCAGTTCGATGTCGAGCAGGTTCACCCGGATGTCCCCGACGATCACGATCCCCTTGTCGAGGATGCGCTCCAGCAGGTCCGCCAGGTTGGCCGATGTCCGCTCACCGGACATCGACCGTGCCGGGGACCGGGAGCCGGTCCAGGAGATCTCGCTCACGTGTGCTCAGTTCCTCTCCACTTGTCCGCGGGGGTAGCGGCGGGCGCGGTGGTAGGCGACCAGTTCGCCGTCCGCGTCCACCTCGGTGGTGTAGGCCGCGAGGATGTCGGCGGAGTTGGGGATGCGGTGGGTCTCCACGACCTCCACCGTGACGCGCCAGCCGTCCTCGCCGGTGCGTTCGATCCCCACCACGCTCTCGGCGCTGCGGCCGGTCATCGCGGTGACGTGCTCGACCGCCCGTTTGGCGGCCTCGGACGCGGACATCATCGCGGCCTCCCCTACCAGCCCGTTTGCACGCCGCGGGCGCGGCCCTCGTTCAGCCGGTGGATCAGTTCCTCCTCGCGGGCGGCGGCCTCCTCCTCGGTGATCTCACCGGCGGCGGTCTCGTCGGCGACCTGCTGCATCTCCGCGGCGATCCGCCCCGGGTCGTACAGTTGCGCCTCGGCCTGCTCGGTGAGGGTCTCGGCCAGCCACATCACGCCCCGCACGGGCGCCAGCGGCAGGGTCACCAGCCCGGTGAACAGTCCCATGGTCTCCTTCACTCCTCCGGGACGAAGTCGTAGGGCGGCAGCGGCCCGATCAGCCGGATGCGGATCCGGTCGCCGTGCTCGCGGCCCAGTTCGTCCACGGCCTGCTCGAACGCCTCGCGGTGGTCGGCGCGGACCAGGAACGAGGCGTCCAGGACGTCCTCCTCGCGGGCGGGGGTCTTGCGGGTGAACGCCTCGGCCGCCGGGGCCGCCCCGTCCAGCAGGGCCTGCCCGTCGTGCTCGCGGCGCCGCTCCATCGCCTGCGCGATCAGCTCGCCGAGCCGGATCCGGTCGTAGTAGACCGCGTCGGCGGCGTCCGGCGGGACCTCCCGCAGCCGCCGCGACAGTTCGGCGATCTCCGGTTCGGCCGTCATGATCTCGCCGAGCACCGTGTCCTGGACGTAGGTGGCCTTCACGCGCAGTTCCACCCGTCCGTCCAGCTGGTCCAGGACCTGCCCGAGACGTTCGGAGTTGGCGGCCAGCAGTTCCTTCTCCACGGCGGCGTGGTCGGCCAGCGCGGCGCCGAACCGGAACGGCAGCACCACGGTCCCGGCGTCCACCAGCGCGTTCAGCACCCGCTGGTGCGCCACCAGGTCGGCGCGCTCACCCAGTGCCCGGCCGGTGGGCAGGTCGCTGACGATCGCGGCGCACACGCCGCCGTTCTCCACCAGCGACACCGGGCGGTCGTCCAGGCCGGCCACGTCGGCGGGCAGTGGCGTGCCCGAACGGGTCACCCCGTACACGTACTGCGGGACCCGGTCGCCGGAGCCGGGGGGGTTGTGCGGCGTGCTCATTCGTCCTCGTCCTCCTTCTTGCGGGACGAGCGGCGCCGTGCGGGCTGCTGTTCCTCATCGGATTCGTCCGAGCCGCCGAAGGTCTCCTTCAGCCGCTCCTGAGCGCCCTCCAGCGCGCCGCGCGTCTTCTTCTTCGCGCCCGACTCCTGCATGCCCCCCACGAACTGCGGCAGGCCCTGGGAGGTGCCGTCGTGGGCGATGTCGAGCCGGTTCACCGCCTCGGCGAAGCGCAGGTAGGTGTCGACGCTGGCGACCACGATCCGCACGTCCACCGTGAGGATCTCGATGCCGACCAGCGACACCCGCGCGTACAGGTCGATGACCAGACCCTTCTCCAGGATCAGGTCGACGACGTCGGCGAGGCCGCTGCCGGATCCGCCACGCTGGACTTGGTTGGTGCCCGAAGTCTGCTGGGCGATCGGCCCAGTCATGTCATCACCTCGAATGGGGGTTGTTGTCGGGGTTTCGCACGACCGGGGTTTACCCTCACTGACCTCTCTAAACGGATGACCTGGTTTCGGTCAGCGGCGGGTCAGCGCACCCGGCCCGGTGCGGGCGGCCGAACCGGCCCGCCCCGGGAGCGAAACGCCCCCGGTGCGGGCCGGGGGCGTTCAGGCGGTTGCGGGGCTCGGGGGTCAGCGTTTCCTGGCCGTCAGGCGCCCGGCGACGACGCCCGCGGCGGCGGCCGCCACCACCGGCGCCGCCCGCAGGAACCGCCGCAGCGTCACCAGCTTGACCAGGGCCGCCGCATGGCCGGGCAGTGCCGCCACCTGCCCGCCGGCCCGCGCGGTGGCCCGCGCGGTGGCGTCGGCGGTCTTCTGC
>NZ_BCQQ01000104.1 GCF_001552155.1 Actinomadura formosensis NBRC 14204
GGGCTGGTCGCCGCCGGTCTCGCCGCGGACCGGCTCTCGCTGACCGGCGCCGGCGCGCTCATGCTGTTCACCGGGATCGTGGTGGTCTCGCCGGTGCTGTGCCGTCCCGCGATCTGGGTGCTGGCCTGGCCGTTCGCGCGGTTCGGCGGGAGCACGGGCCGGATGGGCGGGCGCAACGCGCTGCGCGATCCGCGCCGGACGGCGGCGACGGCGTCCGCGCTGACGATCGGGCTCGCGCTGGTCGCGGCGGTGTCGGTGATCGTCCAGTCGATGGCGTCGTCGGTGGACCGGCAACTGGACGCCGGCCTGACCGCCGACTACCGGGTCACCGGGCGCAGCCGGATCACGCCCGTCGGGCCGGACGCGGCACGCGCGGTGGCGGGGGTCGCGGGCGTGCGGTCGGCGATCCCGGTCCGCACCGCCCGGTTCGAGCTGGACGGCTCCGTGCGGACGGCCGCGGCCGGGTCACCGGGCGAGCTGCTCAGCCATTTCCGGCTTCCGCTCCGGTCGGGGTCCTCGTCCATCGGCGGGGACGAACTGCTCGTCGGCGGCAGCGTCGCGAAGGCGAGGGGCTGGACGGCCGGAACCACCATCAAGGGCCGCTACCGGGACGGGACGGAACGCACCTTCCGCATCGCGGGCATCTACGCCGACCGCCCGTCGATCACCCCGTCCGCCCCCACCATGATCATCAACTGGGCGGACTACCGGGCGCACGACCCGGCCGCCCCCATCGACCGCATCGAGGTCAACGTCACCACCGCGTCCCGGGCCGCGCTGGCGGCGGCGCTCGCCCCGTGGCCCAACCTGGAGCTGAAGGACCGCGCCCAGGTCAAGGACGACACCGCCGGCGACATCGGCCGGTTCCTCGACCTCGTCCTCGGGCTGCTGGTGCTGTCGGTGATCGTCGCCGCGCTCGGCATCGTCAACACGCTGGCGCTCGCGGTGACCGAGCGGACACGCGAGATCGGGCTGCTGCGCGCCGTCGGCATGCAGCGCCGCCAGCTCCGCCGGATGATCCGCTACGAGGCGGTCGTCGTCTCGCTGTTCGGCGCGGTGCTGGGCGTGGCCGCCGGGGTGCTGCTCGGGATCGTCGTGCAACACGCGATGGCGGCGGGGGGCGGCGGGATGGAGGTCCTCGCGATCCCCTGCGCGCGGCTGGCGGTGTACGTCGCGGCGGGGGCGCTGATCGGCGTCGCCGCGGCGGTGTGGCCGGCCCGGCGCGCCGCCCGGATGAACGTCCTGCAGGCGATCGCGGGCGAGTAGCTCAGGCCGCCGCCCGCGTGCAGCGGTCGGGGACGGCGTCGTGCAGGGCCCGCAGGCCGCGCGCGATCAGCGGGTTGCCCCGGCTGCCCCGCCGCACGCAGGTCAGCACCAGCCGCTTCGGGACGCCGTCGCCGGTCAGCGGGACCCGGACGACCGGCTGGTCGGACGGCCCGCCCGCCAGCCGCGGTACGAGCGACACGCCGAGGCCGTTCGCAACCAGCGCCCAGATCACCGACCAGCTGGTGGCGTGGTGCGCGAACCGGGGCGTGAACCCGGCCGCCGCGCAGTACGTCAGGACCTGCTGGTGGTGGGCGCAGATCGCGGACTCGACGCTGATCCACACCTCATTCGCCGCGTCCGCGAGCCGGGCGCCGCCCCGGTGCGCGAGCGGGTGACCGGGCGAGACGATGAGGTCGTACGCCTCCTCCAGCAGCGGTTCCCGGTCGAAGCGCGGATCGCCGGGCGGCGGCGCGTCCGGGGTCGGCTCGATGACCGCGATGTCGGTCTCCCCGGCGGCGAGCAGGCCCACGGCCACGTCGGTGTCGCACTCGCGCACCTCGACCGCGAGCCCCGGGTCGTCCCGCAGCAGCGTCCCGGCGGCCGGGCGACGAGCCCGCCGACCGCCGTCGTGAACCCGCACATGCGCAGCGGGCCGGCGGCGCCCGCGCGGTGCGACTCCAGGTCGGCGAGGGCCTCCTCCCACTTGGCGAGCAGCCCGTCGGCATGCCCGATCAGCAGGTGCGCGGCCGGGGTCAGCCTGACCTTGCGGCCCTGCGGCTCCAGCAGCGGCACCTTCAGCTCCCGTGCCAGCTCGCGCAGGTGGTGCGAGACCGCCGACGGCGTCAGGTGCAGCGCCGCCGCCGCGGACGTGACGGTCCCGTACTGGTGGACGAGCCGGAGCATGTGCAGCCGCCGCAGATCGATCATGCAATCATCTTGCATGGTTCACTGAGGAAATCTGAAATGGACGGCAACGTTCGGCCGGTCGCAGACTGCTGCCATGAGCACTCGGAGCACGCTTGTCTCCCGGCATCTGACCAGTGACGGCGTCGTCGTCTGGACCCGCTGCGCCTGTGGGCGGCTGCGCATGGACCTTCTCCCCCACGGAGGCGCCCCCAGCCTGAGCGCGGGTCCGTGCCCGCACCGCCCTAATCGAGGGTGACCTCGTAGTGGAGCGTCCGGTAGCGCTTCATCCGGTGGAACAGCGGCACCGCGAACCCCTGCAGGAACGGGTGCTTGCGGGCCAGCAGCCGGCGGATCGGCTTCGCCTCCTCCTCGGTGAGCAGCCGGACGCGCCCGTGCGTCCCCGGTCCGGTGACCTTGCCCCGATGGGTGCTCGGCGCGATCTCCACTTCGGGGTTGCGCGCCAGCCGCTTGGTCTTGAACGCCTTGTCGTAGGTGCGGAAGTAGGCGTGGTCGCCGCGCACGACGACGTTGACGGGCGTCCCCACAGGTGATCCGTCCTTGCGGTAGGACGTCAGCAGGACGGTCTTCTGCTTCTTCAGGTTCTCAAGCGTCGATGTTGTGTTCATGCCCAGGAGACGGGATGTCCGCCTCCGCATGTGACATCACCGGACGCGCAGGGCCGCCGCTTCGGAGGCGTGCTTGCGGATGAGGTCCCAGTCGCCGCCGCGCTCGGCGAGCACCAGGCCCACCCCGGCGTGGACGACCTGCTGTTCGTCAAGGTGTCCACCGGCCTGGCCACCCGCAGCCTCCGCATCGAGCCGAGCCGGCTGGACGAGCAGGCGGGCCTGACCGGCTGCGCCGCGATGGTCCTGGACAACATCCTCTCCCCCGAGGCCATCGACACGGCGGCCCACTGACGCCCAGAAAGACGAAAACTATTCACTGGTACGTTCCGAATATCGGGACGGAAAGCGCAGTTACCACAGCCGGACGCCGGGTCACCAGGGGCGGGCCTGGCAAAAATCGGTCATGACTGGGACCGAAACCGGTTCGAAACCGAACCGGCAAAACGATCACTGATCTAGCGTAACGGCAAAGCAGACATATCCCCAGATTAGGGAATCCTAACCGGCCGTTCCCGCTACTCTCCGCACACATCCCCGGAGAACGCCCCACGTCAAGTAAGACTTCTATGCCGATGCGGTTGGTACTCTCCGCGAAGACGCGGGCTGGCGTTCGGGGGGGTCCTATGGTTAACGTCTCCTCGGTCAACGGAAAGGCCCTGGATGATCACTTCCGGGGACTCACTCCAAAAGACCAAAAACGGGCAATCGCGGCCGGCGGACGCCGGCGGGCGAGAAGGAGGGCGGCGGGCGGACATGGCGGATTTCCATTTCAGCGTCTTCTCCGGGGCGGCGGCCCCGGAGACCGGCGACACCCGCCTGCTCGACGTCCTCGACCGGGCGCTCGCCTCGGCCCCCGGCCCGGCCCGCTGGACGGCGAACCGGAGCGGCATGTGGTTCCACGTGCTGCCGGAGGGCGGCGGCTGCCCGGCGCAGGGCTGGAAGCTGCACGTCTCCGCCACCCCGGTGTCGGCCGAGGAGGTGCTCGCCCGGTCGCTGGCGGTGCTCCTGGCGGGGAACTCCATGTTCAAGTTCGCCGCCACCCACGATCATGTCGCGGCGCTGAACGCGCGCAACACCTCGCGCGGTCATTCGGGAAAGTTCATCACCATCTACCCCGAGAGCGACGACGAGGCCGTCCGGCTCGCGGCGGAACTGCACGAGGCGACGGCCGGCCTTCCCGGCCCGCGCGTTCTCTCCGATCGCCCCTACGCGCCGGGCAGCCTCGTGCATTACCGCTACGGCGCGTTCACCGAAGATCGCCGGATCACCACCGACGGATTCTACGCCTGGATGATCCTCGACCCGGACGGCAATCCGGTCGAAGACCGGCGCATCGGCAGATACACGCCTCCCTCCTGGGTGACAAATCCCTTCCCGGATCACCGGGCGAACGGCGCGGAGCACGCGAACGAGAAAGAAAATAATAGCGGCGAAAAGCAGAACGAAATTCTGATCGGTACCCGTTTCGCCGTCCGGGAGGCTATCCGCCACACCAACAAAGGCGGCGTTTACCGCGCCGTGGACACGAGCACCGGCGACCCGGTCGTGATCAAGGAGGCGCGCCCGCATGTGGCCGCCGACGAGAGCGGAAGGGACGCCCGCGACGGCCTCCGCGCGGAGGCCCGCGCCCTGGAGGCGGTCGGGCGGCTGGGGCTCGCGCCGCGCCCGGTCGCGCTGTTCACCCAGAGCGGGCACCTGTTCCTGGCGCAGGAGATGGTCCCCGGGGCGTCGCTGCGCGAATGGATCGCCGACCTGATCGGCGAGGCCGGATGGGGCCGCCACCTGCCCGCCGCGCTGGAGATGGCCGGCCGGCTGACCGGCCTGATGGCCAGGGCGCACGATGCCGGGCTCGTCCTGCGCGACTTCAACCCGAACAACATCATGGTGCGCCCGGACGGCACGCCGGTACTGATCGACCTGGAACTGGCCGTGACCGCCGATGCCCCGGACCCCGGCCCGCTGCGGGCCGGCACCCCCGGCTACGCGGCGCCCGAGCAGATGGCCGGGGCCGGCCCCGACCCGGCCGCGGACCGCTTCGCCCTCGGCGCGACCCTCTGCCACCTGGTCACCGGCGGTCCGCCGTTCCTGCTGGAGGAGCGCCCCGCGGCGCGGCCGCTGAGCGAACGGCTCGCGGAATGGCTGACCGCGCGCACCGAGGGCCTGGACCTGTCCGCCGCCCTGATCCCGCCGCTGCTCGGGCTGATGGCGGACGAGCCCGCGCACCGCTGGGCCCTCGGACGCGTCCGCGCGGCTCTGGCGCCGGGCTCCGGCGGGCCGACCGCGGGTCCGCCCGCCCGGCCGTCGTGGCCGCGCGAGCAGAGCCGGCACGCGATCGGCGGCATCACCGGCCATCTGCTGGCGTCCATGAACACCGACCCGGCCGACGCGCTGTGGCCGGTGTCCTGCGTCCACGGGGCACCGGACCCGTGCAGCCTCCAGCACGGCGCCGCGGGGCCGCTCGGCGCCCTCGTCCGCTGCTACGAGGTCACCGGCGACGCCCGCCTGCCGGAGGCGATCGCCCGCGCGGGCCGCTGGATCCTCGCGCGGCTGGAGGAGGAGACGAGCAGGCCCTCCGGGCTCTACTTCGGCACGGCCGGGGCCGCGTGGTCGGTGCTGGACGCGGGTCTGGCGGTGGCCGACACCGACCTCACCGACGGCGCGCTGGCCGTGGCCGACCGGCTCCCGGTGGCGGTCGACAGTCCCGACATCACGCACGGGACGGCCGGCATCGGGCTGACCGCACTGCACCTTTGGGCCCGCACCGGGCACGTCCGGTACGCCGAGCGGGCCGCCGCCGCCGCCGACGCGCTGGCCGCCACGGTCGAGGACCGGTCGGGCCGGCTCGGCTGGAGCACCCCCGCGCAGTCGGAGTCCAAGCTCGCCGGGCGCCGCTACTACGGGTTCGCGCACGGCATCGCCGGGGTCGGCTACTTCCTGCTCGCGTGCGCCCGGGCCACCGGCCGCGACGACCTCCGGACGCTGGCCGCCGCCGTCGGGCGGAACCTGCTGGACGAGGCGACCGTCACCGGACGCGCCGCGAAGTGGGGCGCCGGGCCGGGCGACGCGCCCACCGCGCCGTACTGGTGCCACGGCGCGGCCGGCATCGGCACGTTCCTGGCGCGGCTGGGCGAGGACACCGGCGAAACCGGCTTCATCCGGGCCGCCGAGCAGTCCGCGCAGGCCGTGATCGACGACCACTGGCGCGCCCCCCTCGGGCAGTGCCACGGCCTCGCCGGCAACGGGGACTTCCTGCTCGACATGGCCGCGCTCACCGGCGACGACCGCTACCGGGACGCCGCCTGGCGGCTCATCCGGATCATCCTCGCCAACCGGGCGCACGTCGACGGGCGAACGGTGTTCCCCGACGAGTTCGGGCAGGTCTCGGTGACCTGGGGCGACGGAATGAGCGGCATCCTGGCCTTCCTGCTGCGGGCGCTGCACGGCACACCCCGGCCGTGGATGGCCGACGGCTCGCCGGACCACGCGACCACCGGTCCGGCCGCCGGTTCGAGGCGGGTGTCATGAGCGCCGCCGCACCGGGCCTCCCCCCGATTCCGACCCGGTTCGGGTTCGCCTTCTCCACGGCGGGCGGATGGGCGGCCTGCCTGAGCGCGCTCCAGGACGAGGTGACCCTGGAGCGGTGGGACCTGACGCGTCCGGTCCCGTCCCGGCGCACGCTGGGCGACGACCCGGCCGCACCCGCCGGCGGCGGCCCGCTCCTCGACCGGCGCTGCGGCGTACTGCCGCTGGACGACGGCCGCGTGCTGATCCTGCGGCCGGCGACCGGCGACCACGGGGAGCCCGCCGGGCACGGGACCGTTCTCGCGGCGCAGCCGTCCGGCACGGGGCTGCGCGTCACCCGGACCTGGCCGGTCCCCTCGATGCTCGCCGGGTTCCTGCTCGCCGCGCCCGGGCCGGACGGAGCCGTGCTGCTGGTGACGGCCGAGGACGAAGGGCACTCGCGGATCTGGCGGCTGACGGACTCCTCCCCCGCTCTCGACCCCGTCCTGCGCATCCCCGGCGTGCTGTCGGGAGGCGTCTGGCTCGACGGCGGGCGCACCCTCGCCCTCGATCATGCGGAGGCCGGGCACCGCACCGACGGCATCCTGGTCGACCTGCGCGAGCGGGGCTGGCGGCGGATCTGGTCGGTGTCCGACACCACGACCGACCGGATAGCCGCCTACAACCGGCGCTCCGGCGTCCTGGCCGTCACCACCACCGCGCCGGGCGCGCAGCAGCCGGGCACCGAGCAGATCGGGCTGCGGCTCCCGGGGGGCGATCCCGTCCGCTTCCCCGAGACCCTCAACGGGCCGGCCCGCCCGCGGGCCCCGCTCACCTTCGACCACGGCGGCGAGAACCTGCTGGTGCGCGAGACGCACGGCGCGACCGAGCGGCTCGCGGTCTACACGCCCGCGGCGGATCGCCTCTCCACCGTCCCCGGCCCGCCGGGGCTGGTGTCGCCGCCCGCCTGCTGGGCACCGGACGGCCGGATCCACCTTCGCTTCACGTCCCCGAGCCGGCCCCCGACGCTGGCGACGGTGACACCCGCGGGCCAGTGGCGGCCGGCCCCGCACCCGCACGACACCGGCGGATGGGCGGACGCCGAACTGGTCGAACTGCCGGGCCCGGACGGGCCGATCGAGACGATCGTCTACGGCGGCCCCGGCTGGCGGCGCCACCGCCGGCTGGTGCTCGCCCTGCACGGCGGCCCGCTGGCGGCCTGGCGGTTCGAGTTCGAGCCGCTCTTCCAGCACCTGGCCGCCGCGGGCATCGCCGTGGCCGCGCCCAACCACCGCGGCAGCACCGGCTACGGCGACCGGCATCTGCGCCCCATCCTCGGCGACTGGGGCGGACCCGACCTCGCCGACGTCCTGCACCTGGCCTGGGCGATCGCCGACGAGCGCGACCTCGTCGGCCTGCCGCGCCCGGTCGTCCTCGGCGGCAGCTACGGCGCCTTCCTGGCGCTGCTCGCGGCCTGCTACAGCCCCGATCTGTGGTCCGGATGCGTCGCGCTCGCGCCGTTCACCTCGGCCGCGAGCCTGCACGGCACCGCGCCCGGCACCGTCCGGGACCGCGTGTCGCGGCTGAGCCGGTGCGACGCCCAGGCCGGCACCGGACGGGACGTCCTGCGCGTGTGCCAGGCGCTCACCGCACCGCTGCTGCTCGCGCACGGTGCCCGCGACGAGGTCATCCCCGTCGCGCAGTCCAGGGCGCTGCGGGAGCGCCTTCTCGAACTAGGCAGGACCGAAGGAGTCGACTTCGACTACCTGGAGGCCGACGACGACCACCACGGCGTCGTCCAGGCCTGGTCACCGGTCCTGCGCGAAGCGGTGGTCCGCTTCTGCCTCGCGGCGGAGCGGACCTACGTCCTCGACCAGGAAGGGAGGTGAATCATGGACGCGTTCGACAACGACATCGTGGCTGCTCTGCAGGAGCTCCCCGAGACGGACCCCGTCGAGATCGACGGGATCCAGCTCGGTGGCACGTGCGCGTGCGTCGGCCTGCTCACGCTGCTGAACACCGTGTGCGTCGGCATCTCCTGCATCTGATGCCGCGTATCCCATGCGGAATCCGGGACCCCTGAGTGAACCCCGGCCCGCAGACCCCGGTCACGGACCGGCCGCAAAGCCGGTCCGTGACCGGACCCATTCATAAGTGTAGAAGACGCCCGCCGACAGCGAACGGAGCGGACACGCGTGGCCTTCACCGGCACATCGGGCGATTCCGCGGCACTGCGCGCCGGCGGCAGGCGGCTGCTGCGCACCGCCATGGGCCGCTTCCGGCTGTCGATGGGCGTGCTGGCCGTCCTCACGGCGATCCGCGTCGCCGGGACCTTGGCCGCGCCGGTCCTGCTGGCCCGCGCGATCGACGCGGCCCGCGCCCAGCAGGGCGTCGGCACCGCCGCGGCATGGCTCGGGCTCGTCCTGGTCGCGGCGGCCGCGGCCGACACCGGCGAGGACGTCCTGGGCTCCTACTGCGGCAGCGAGATCACCGCATGGCTGCGGCACCGGCTGCTTGGCCGGGTGCTGGCGCTCGGCCCGGACGGGCAGCGGCGCTTTCCCACCGGGGACGTGCTGTCCCGGCTCACCGAGTCGGCCTCGGGCCCGGCGGCGTTCCCCGTCCTGCTGCTGTCGGCCGCCGCCACGCTGGCGACCACCGCGGGCGCCCTGATCGGCCTCGCCCTGATCGACCCGTGGCTCGCCGCCGCGTTCGCGGCCGGGGTGCCGCCGCTGCTCGTGGCGCTGCGCGTGTTCGTCGTCCGGGCCACCGAGCCGTTCGCCCGCTACCAGGCGAGCCAGGCGGCGATCGCGACGCGGCTGCTCGACGCCCGGCAGGGAATCCGGACGATCCGGGCGAGCGGCACCGCCGCGGCCGAGGCCGCGCGCATTCTCGCGCCGCTTCCCGAACTGCGCCGGGCGGGCCGCGAGACGTGGGCGGCGCAGGGGCGGGTGAGCCTGCGGCTCGCGCTGCTGGCCCCGCTCACCCAGGTCCTGGTGATCGGTGTCGCCGGGGTCCGCCTCGCCACGGGCGACATCAGCACCGGGCAGCTCGTGGCGGGCGTGTCGTACGCCGCCATGGCCGTGACGTCGGCGTCCGTCTTCGACACGGTCGTCGCGCTGCTCAACTGCCAGGTCGGGGCCGGGCGGATCAACGAGATCCTGACGGCCGTCCCGGCGGTGCGGCCGCCCGCGCACCCGGTGCGGCTGCCGGACGGGCCCGGCCGGCTCCGGCTGCGCGGCGTCACCGTCCGGCTCGGCGGCCGTGCCGTCCTCGACGGCCTCGACCTCGATGTGCCGCCCGGGACCACCGTCGCGGTCGTCGGCACGTCCGGGACGGGGAAGAGCGTGCTGATGTCGGTCATCGGGCGGCTCCTCGACCCCGACGAGGGGAGCGTCGAACTCGACGGCGTCCCCGTCACCGCCGTTCCGCTCGCGGACCTGCGGCGCGCCGTCGCCTACGCGTTCGAGCGGCCCGCGCTGCTCGGCGCCACCGTGCACGACACGATCGCCTACGCCCGTCCCGACGCGTCCCGCGCCGAGGTGCGCCGCGCCGCCCGGGACGCCGCCGCCGACGCGTTCATCCTGGCCCTTCCCGACGGATACGACACGCCCCTGGACCGGGCCCCGCTGTCCGGCGGCGAACTGCAGCGGCTCGGCCTGGCCCGCGCCGCGCTCACCGGCGCCCGGGTCGTCCTCCTCGACGACGCCACGAGCAGCCTCGACACCGCGACGGAGATGAGGGTGACGCAGGCGCTCCAGCGGGTCCTGGCCGGCCGCACGAGCCTGGTGGTGGCGCGCCGCCCGGCCACGGCCGCCCGCGCCGGCCTCGTCGCCTGGCTGGACACCGGGCGGGTGCGGGCCCTGGCCCCGCACGCGGAACTGTGGCCCGACCCGGGCTACCGCGCCGTGTTCTCCACCCGGGCGGTCTCCACGCGGGCGGCGGGCTCATGACGGCCCCGCCCGCCGCGCGGCTGCTGCACCGCCATCTTCGCGGGCAGTGGCCGGCGATGCGCCGCCTCGCCGCCTGGTCGGCCGTCGAGTCCCTGCCGATGTTCGCGTCCGGCCTGCTGCTGGCCCGCGCCGTCGACCGCGGGTTCCTCGCCGGCCGCCCGCTGACCGGCCTGGGCTGGCTGGCCGCCCTCGCCGCCCTGTACGCCGCCGGGGCGATCGGGACGGGACGGGTCTACCCGTGGCTCGCCGCGACCGTCGAGCCGCTGCGCGACTCCCTGGTCGCCGAGGTCGTCACCGCGGCGCTGCGGCGGATGGCCGACCGGGCGCCGGACGCGGCGGGCGCCGGGGTGTCGCAGGTCACCGAGCAGGCCGAGGCCGTCCGGGCGCTGGTGGGGACCGCGCTGCGCAACGTCCGCCAGCTGGTGTCCGCCGGTGCCGCCGCGCTCGTGGGCCTGACCCTGCTGTCCCCGCCGCTGGCACTCGTCGTCTTCCTGTCGGTCGCGCTCGCCCTGGCGGTGTACGCGGCGCTCGTCGGGGTGCAGGTCCGCCGCTACCGGGCCGTCATCCGGGAGGCCGAGCGGATCGGCGAGACCGCCGCCGTGATCGTGCACGGCGTCCGGGACGTCACCGCCTGTGCCGCCGAATCCCGTGCGGCCCGCACGGTCGGGAAGGTGATCGACACGCAGGCGGGCGCGCTGCGCGCGTACGCCCGCACCCGCCTCGTCCGGCTGCCGGTGCTGGCGCTGGGCGTGCATCTGCCGCTGCTCGCGCTGCTCGTCCTGTCGCCCTACCTGACCGCGCACCACGGGTTCACCGCCGGGCAGATCGCCGGTGCGGCCGGCTACCTCGTCACCGGGCTCCAGCCGGGCATCACCGTCCTCGTCGACGCCGGCGGCACGCTGCTGCTCAGCCTGGCGGTGGTCCTCGGGCGGCTGGCGGAGATATGCACGGCCCCCGGCGCCCCGCCGTCCGTCCCGCCGGTCACGGCCGAGTCCTTCGGCATCGAGGCCGACGGTGTCACCTTCGCCTACTCACCGCACGCCGCCCCCGTCGTCGAGGACCTGTCCCTGCACGTCCCGGAGGGCACGCACCTGGCCGTGGTCGGTCCCAGCGGCACCGGCAAGTCCACCCTCGCCAACCTGCTCACCGGCCTTCTGGAGCCGCAGCGGGGCGAGATCACGCTCGGCAAGGTGCCCCTGCCCCGCCTCGATCCGGCGCAGCTGCGATCGATGGTCACGCTGATCCCGCAGGAGAGCTACGTCTTCGCCGGTACCCTGCGCGACAACCTGGCCTACCTGCGCCCCCACGCCACCGCGGCCGAGCTGGACGAGGCCGTGGACGCCGTCGGGCTCCGGGACACCGTCGAGCGCCTCGGCGGCTACGGCACCGGCATCCCGCCCGGCGGCGGGGAACTCTCCCAAGGCGAACGCCAGCTCATCACGCTGGCGCGCGCCTGCCTGTCCCCCGCGCCGGTCATCGTCCTGGACGAGGCCACCAGCCATCTCGACCCCGCCGCCGAGGCCCGCGCCGAACTGGCCCTCGCCGGCCGGGGCGGCACCCTCATCGTGATCGCGCACCGCATCACCTCCGCCGAACGCGCCGAGCAGGTCCTGCTCCTCGACGGCCTGACCCCCGTCCTCGGCAGCCACGAAACGCTCCTGGCCCGCAGCCCCCTCTACGCCGAACTCGTCGGCCACTGGCACCGGTGAACGGTCACCGCTCGTCGTTCTTGAACACCTTCTGCTTCTTCGACTCACCGGGGAAGCCGTGCCGCGCTGATCCGGAGTCAGTTCGTCATGGTCAGTTCGTAGTCCACCGCGAGCCGGAAGTTGCCGCTGGAGCCTCGGATGCCGACCGTGTGGGGGCCGGGAGACGGCGGCGGGATCATGGCCCAAAGGCCACATCCGTGTTCTTTGACCGGGCCTTCTACGGATGTCACGGGGTTGCCGACGCTACCGGTGATCGTGATGGGGGTGGCGGCCCAGCGTTTGAGGGGGACTTCCTTGCCGTCCAGCTTCACGGTGCCCGCGGCGGTTCTCATGAATGCCGCGCAGTCTTCTTTGGAGCCGTGCAGATTGACGACCGGGGCCACCAAGGTGCGGTCATGCGGTACGGAACAGCGGCGTTTCACCGACCCGCCGAACGTGCCGGCCAGGAACCAGACTCCGGATGGTTGGCCCACGGCGCAGCGGGCCCCGGTGGCGTCCTCGACGGGGTTCTGCTTCGGCGGCGCGCTCGCGGCCCAACTCCACCAGGCCGACTGCACTTCACCGGAATTGCGCATCCCGATGGATGCGCGTTCGCTCGGCGAAGCCGGAGCGCTCGCCGTCGCGGCTTCGGCGCGTGGGGATTCGGCGGTGTCGTCCGGTCCGGTCTCGGTGCACCCGGTGGCCAATGCGAGCACGGTGAAAGGAACCACAAGTCGAGCGCGGATCATCGCCGTAGGCTAGCGCAACTCGATCTCGGTGAAGGGTCGGTTATCAGGCCGCTTTGGGGTGGGGGGCGGCGGCCGTTACGCGGCGGGCGAAGGTTCCTATTTCCTTGATGGCGGTCAGGCCCTCCCGGGAGAGGTCGGCGAAGATCTGGAAGACGTGGGCCTGGCCTTCCCAGATGTGGAGGGTGCAGGGGACGTTCGCGGCGCCGAGGCGGGCCGCCATCAGTTCGGCGTCGGCGCGCAGGACCTCTATGGAGCCCGCGTGGATGAGGGTGGGCGGGAGGCCGGCCAGGTCGGCGTGGACCGGGGAGAGCCACGGGTCGGTCGGTTCGGCGTCCGGGAAGCACATGCGGACCATGTCCCGCATGCGGAGCGCGGGGATGAACGGGTCGAGGGCCGCGTTCGCGTGCGCGATCTTGACGTCGATGTCGAGGTCGGTGAACGGGGAGAGGGCCGCTATGCCGGCCGGGCGGGGCAGCCCGTCGCGGAGGGCGTGGAGCGGGGCCATGAAGGACAGGTAGCCGCCCGCGGAGTCGCCGGCGATCACGATGTCGTCGGGTGCGTGGCTTTCGAGGAGCCACCTGTAGGCGTCGACGCAGTCGCCGATGGACGTCCGGATGGTGACCTTCGGCTGCATGCGGTAGGCGACCGAGAGGACCGGCATGCCGGCGGCCTGGGAGATCCGGGCGATCATGCGGCGGTGGGTGCGCAGTCCGCAGGCGACGAAGCCGCCGCCGTGGAAGTACAGGATCACCTGGCGGGAGCCGGCGGGGACCCCGCGGCCCCGGACCCATTCCGCGGCGCAGCCCAGGCCCTTGACCTTGGTCGTCTTCGTGCCGCGCGGGGGCGCCAGGAGGGCCGCGCCCAGGTCGAGCAGCGGGGCGAAGCGCAGGGTGAGGGGGGTCCAGGGGAGGCGGGTGACGAGCGGCCGCATGAACCAGCGCATCAGCCGGGCGGCCAGCCGCGCGCCCCGGCCGCATCCCCGCCGTTCCTCGATCACCGGTGCGAGCGCCATCCGCCGTCCCTCCCGCCGTCGTGGCCGGGAGCTTACCAAGTAAGCGCTCGGGTATCCAAGGGGATGGAGAGGATGGGGGCGCGTGTCGGATTGTGACCAACGTTACCCATTTTGTGGGCCATGACCAGGTTAAACTACCCGAATGACCATGCTTGTGGCCCGCCGCCATGTCGACTACGGGCGCGTCACCAGCAGCAGCTGTTGCCGCGGGATGTGCTGACGCCGCCTTCTTTCCGGCGCCGTCCCGCGTACCGGCCGCTCTTCGCGCCGCGCACGCCACGCATCGTTCGCCCCCGTTTCAGCGGGACCCCCCGTTCCAGTGGGAACTCCGCGTCCAGACCCTTCGCCCCGCCACTCGCCCCTCCCCGAGGAGATCCATGAGTCAGCACCCCGACGCCGCCCCGTCCGCCGAGTCCGGCTGGTCGTTCGAGACCAGGCAGGTGCACTCCGGCACCGCACCCGACCCGGCCACCGGGTCGCGGGCGGTGCCGATCTACCAGACCACGTCATTCGTCTTCCGCGACACCGAGCACGCCGCGAACCTGTTCTCGCTCGCCGAGACCGGCAACATCTACACCCGCATCATGAACCCCACGCAGGACGCGTTCGAGCAGCGCGTCGCGGCGCTGGAGGGCGGGGTCGGCGCGGTGGCGGTGTCCTCGGGGCAGGCCGCGGAGTCGATGGCGATCTGGAACCTGGCGCGCGCGGGCGACCACATCGTCTCCAGCGCCTCCATCTACGGCGGGACCTACAACCTGTTCCGGCACACGATGCCCAAGTTCGGCATCGAGGTGTCGTTCGTGGAGGACCCCGACGACCTGGACGCCTGGCGGGCGGCGATCCGGCCGAACACCAAGGCGCTGTTCGCCGAGAGCCTCGGCAACCCGCGCGGCAACGTCCTGGACGTGCGGGCCGTCGCGGACGTCGCGCACGGGGCGGGCGTGCCGCTGATCGTGGACAACACGTTCGCGACCCCGTACCTGCTGCGGCCGATCGAGCACGGCGCCGACATCGTGGTGCACTCGGCGACCAAGTTCCTCGGCGGGCACGGCACCACCATCGCGGGCATCGTGGTGGACGGTGGAACGTTCGATTTCGGGGCGCACCCCGAGCGGTTCCCCGACTTCACCGAGCCCGACCCGAGCTACAACGGCCTGCGGTACTGGCCGGCGCTGGGCCCCGGCGCCTACGGGATCAAGCTGCGGGTCCAGCTGCTGCGCGATCTCGGCCCGGCCATCGCGCCGCACTCGGCGTTCCTGCTGCTGCAGGGTGTGGAGACGCTCAGCCTGCGGATGGAGCGCCAGTCGGCCAACGCGCGGGAGCTGGCCGAATGGCTGGAGCGGCGCGAGGAGGTGTCGGCCGTCCACTACCCGGGGCTGGCGTCCAGCCCGTGGCACGAGGCGGCGCAGCGGTACCTGCCGCGGGGCACGGGCGCGGTGTTCTGCTTCGAGTTGCGCGACGGCATCGAGGCGGGGCGGCGCTTCGTGGAGGGCGTCCAGCTGTTCAGCCACCTGGCCAACGTCGGGGACGTGCGCAGCCTGATCATCCACCCGGCGTCCACCACGCACAGCCAGCTCACACCGGAGGAGCTCACGGCCGCCGGCGTCGACCCCGGGCTGGTGCGGCTGTCGGTCGGCATCGAGAGCCTCACCGACCTCAAGGCCGACCTGGAGGCCGGTTTCCGCGCGGCGAAGGGCGTGTCCTGACCGCCGGCACCGCGACCGCACCGGTCCCCCTCCCGCCGGCCTCCGGGGCCTGGCGGGAGGGGGATCCGCCGGGCCGGCGGCGGTGGGCGTCCCTGGACCGGCCGCTGCCGCTGGAGGCCGGCGGCACGCTGCCCGGGGTGCGGCTCGCGTACGAGACCTGGGGGCGGCTCGCCCCCGACGCCTCCAACGCGGTGCTGGTGCTGCACGCCCTGACCGGGGACGGCCACGTCGCCGGGCCCGCCGGGCCGGGGCATCCCACGCCCGGCTGGTGGGACGGGCTGGTCGGGCCGGGCCGCCCGCTGGACACCGACCGCTGGTTCCTCGTCGTCCCCAACGTGCTGGGCGGCTGCCAGGGCAGCACCGGGCCGTCCTCACGCCGGACGGACGGGCGGCCCTGGGGCGGGTCCTTCCCCTACCTGACGCAGCGGGACATGGTGGCCGCCGAGGTCCAGCTGGCCGACGCGCTCGGAATCGACCGCTGGGCACTGGTGACCGGCGGATCGATGGGCGGGATGCGGGCCCTGGAGTGGGCGGTGTCGCATCCGGAGCGCACCGGGTCGCTGCTGCTGCTCGCCACGACGGCGGCGGCGAGCGCCGAGCAGATCGCCATGGCCGCCGTGCAGTTGCACGCCATCCGCTCGGATCCGGGCTGGCGCGGCGGCGACTACCACGACGCCGCGCCGGGGGACGGCCCGCACGCCGGGCTGGGCACGGCGCGGCGGCTCGCCCACATCACCTACCGCAGCGAGCCGGAGCTGCAGGCCCGGTTCGGCCGCCGCCCGCAGGACGGCGAGGACCCGTGGCGGTCGGGGCGCTACCAGGTGGAGTCCTACCTCGACCACCATGCCGACAAGCTGGTGCGGCGGTTCGACGCGGGCAGCTACGTGGTGCTCACCGAGGCGATGAACGGCCACGATGTCGGCCGCGGGCGGGGCGGCACGGCCGCCGCGCTGCGCCGGGTGACGGCCCGGACGCTGGTGGCCGGCATCGACTCCGACCGGCTCTACCCGCTGTGGCAGCAGGACGAGCTGGCGTCCGGCATCCCGGGCGCGGACCGGCTGCGGGTGGTCGAGTCGCCCTCCGGCCACGACGGTTTCCTCACCGAGACCGAGCAGGTCGGCGCCCTCGTCCGCGAACTGCTCGACGGCTGAGCCCGTCCCGGGCCGGGATGCGGCAGGGTAGAAGGATGCTTCCTGTTCTCACCAGTGCCGAGGTTCCAGACGTGCCCGTGGCGGTGCTGCCGGTGGGGAGCTTCGAGCAGCACGGGCCGTTCCTGCCGCTGGCGACGGACACGGTGATCGCGTGCACGCTCGCGGCGGAGATCGCGAAGGCGCATCCGGTGCGGGTGCTTCCGCCCGTGACGATCTCCTGTTCGCATGAGCACGCGGACTGGCCGGGGACGGTGAGCATCTCGGCGGCGACCCTGCACGCGGTGATCAGGGACGTGGCCGCGTCCCTGCGCAGGGCCGGGGTGCCGAAGCTCGTGCTGGTGAACGGGCACGGCGGCAACTACGTGCTGGGAAACGTCGTGCAGGAGGCGCACGGGGACATGGCGCTGTTCCCCGGGCTGGACGAGTGGGAGGAGGCCCGCGCGGCGGCGGGTATCGAGACGTCCGGCGACAGCGACATGCACGCCGGGGAACTGGAGACGTCGATCCTGCTGCACGCCCACCCGGAGCTGGTCGGGGACGGGTACGAGACCGCCGATCATCTGGCCGATGACCGGCGGCATCTGCTGACGGCGGGGATGGCGGCCTACACCGAGTCGGGCGTCATCGGGCGGCCCTCACTGGCCGGCGCCGGCAAGGGCCGGGAGGCGTTGCGGAACCTTGTCGCGGCGTTCGGGGACGTCCTTGCGGTGCTGCAGCAGCAGGGTCGCGGCGCCGGGCAGGCACGCGATGAGGGTCAGCACCCCGTACACGACGGAGACGGTCAGGCCCTGCGCTGAGCCGAGCCCCGCGGCACCGAACGCCAGGGCGAGGGCGGCCTCGCGCGGTCCCCAGCCGCCGACGTTCACCGGCAGCGCCATCACCAGCAGGGCCAGCAGCAGCAGCGGCAGCAGCCGGCCGAGCGGCGCCGTCGCGCCGGCCACGCGGGCGGCGACGACGAACAGGGCCAGATGCCCGGCCAGCGCCGCGGCGGACAGGCCCGCGATGCCCGGCCAGGCGCGCAGAGCGGCGCGCAGGTCGGTGAACGTGGACGCCAGGGCGCGGTGACGCCGGCGGGCCAGCACCGGCAAAGCCGCCAGGACGATCCCCAGGGGAATCAGGGTGGGCGCCATCGCCGACACCAGACCGGGATGCGCGAACATCACGACGACGCCCGCGACGATGGCGACGCCCTGGCCCGCGACCCGTTCGAGGAACACGGCCCGCACCCCACGGGCGACGTCGCCCGACCGGTGGCCGTGGCTCACCGCCCGGTGAACGTCCCCCAGAACACCCGCAGGAAGCACCGCATTGAGGAACTGGGATCTGTAGTAGTCCGTGATGGCCGCGGCCAAGGGCAGGTGCAGGCCGAGGCGCCGGGCGACCAGCCGCCAGCGGGCCGCGTTGAGCACGGTCGTCACGAGCCCGATCACGAGGGCCAGGACGATGGATTCGATGTCGATGGCGTGGAGTGCGGCCACGAAGGCATCCGTGCTGTGCCACCACAGCAGCGCGGCGAGGATGCCCAGCCCGATGAGCAGGCGCCCCCACGGCCAGAGCTTCTTCATGACGCGCCCCCCGGTATGGCGAGCAGGTCCAGGTGGTGGACCTCGACGGTGAGCCGGCCCGCGGCGCATTCGGCGAGGCGGCGGCCGAGATAGCCGTCCGCGAACGGGGCGAGGTCCGGTTCCTGTTCGGCGGCGGCGCCGACCCAGCCGCGCAGCCATTCGGCGGTCAGCGCGGACTGGCCGGGGCCGAGCCGCCACGGGCTCGGACACGTCAGGACCGACGCCCCGCGCCGTCCGAACGCCTCGGCGGCGGCGGTGACGGCGTCCGGCCCGAGGAGGCCGCCGCGGCGCTGGTGGGCGTCGAAGGCGGCGGCGAATCCGGCGTCGAGCGGCTCGGCCGGGAAGATCCGGACGCGGCCGACGACCGACAGGGTGAGCAGCGCCGGGCAGGCGGTCGCCGCGGCGATCGTCTCGACCTCGGCGGCGGTGAGCACGTCCAGCAGCGCGGACGCGGTGACGAGCGACGCGCCGGCCAGGTCGGACGCGCGCAACGCGGCGAGGTCGCCCGCGCGGGTCTCGATCGTCGCGGGCGGCCCGTCGGCGGTGCGGTAGGCGCCGGCGCGGGCGCGGTCGAGGAGGCCGGAGTCGCCGTCGTACAGGATCCAGTGCTGCGGGCCGCGCAGGCGCCCGGACAGCCAGCGCCCGAGGGAGCCGGTGCCGCAGCCGAGGTCCCAGATGACCAGCGGCCCGTCCGGCGGCAGCGCGGAGCGGAGCGGGCCGAGCAGTTCGGCGGCGCGGGCGGCGGCGTCGGCGCTCTCCCGGAGCGCGAGCCACGACGGGGAGTAGCCGGTCATCGCTCCTCCCTGCGGAGCCGGGACAGGACCGTCGCCATGCGGCGGGCCGTGTCGTCCCAGCCGGGCAGCATGCCGCGGCGCAGCCGGGCGGCGGCGCGCAGCCGGCCGCGCAGGGCGGGGTCGGTGAGCCAGCGGCGCAGCGCGGCGGCCAGCGCGGCGGAGTCGTCCGGCGGGACGAGCAGGCCGGGCACGGCGCCGGTCGGGTCCCAGCCGAGCGCGTCGGGGACGCCGTCCACCGACGTCGCGACCACGGGGACGCCGCGGGCGAGGGCCTCGGTCACCACCATCCCGAACGTCTCCGCGCGGGAGGACAGGACGAGCAGGTCGGCGGCGGCGTAGGCGTCGTCCAGCCGCTTGCCGGTCAGCGGCCCCCGCAGGTCGATCCGGCCGCCGAGGCGGTGCCGGCCGATCAGCCGGTGCAGGTTGCCCACGTGGCCGGGGTCGCGGTCCAGGGGACCGGCGCATTCGCAGTCCCAGGGCAGGTGCGCGATGGCGGCGAGGGCCTCCACGAGGACGTCGTGCCCCTTGCGCGGGGTCACCGACGCCACGCACAGCAGGCGGCCCGCGCCGCCGCTGCCGGACGCGAGCGGCGCCGGGTCGGTGCCCGGGACGACGGCGTGGACCCGGGACGGGTCGAGCCCGTGATGGGCGATCAGGTGGTCCTTCGCCCACGGGCTCGTCGCCACCACGGCCCCCGCCGCCTCCAGCACCGTGCGCTCGCCCGCGTTGAGGTCGGCCTGTCCGGGTTCGTCCGCCAGCGGGAGGTGGACGAGGACCGCCAGCCGCAGCCGCCTCGCCTCCGGGACGACGATGCCCGGCACCCCGCACGCCACCAGGCCGTCCATCAGCACGACGGCGTCGTCCGGCAGCGCGGCGAGCGCGCGGGCGAGGCCCGTCCGGGCGGGCTCGTCCGGCCGGGGCCACGTCCCCGGCACCGCCACCTCCCGGACGGGCCGCCCCGACGCCGCGAGCCCGTCGCACAGCCGCCGGTCGTAGCGGTTGCCGCCGCTCGGGGCGCCGGTGTCGTCGATGTCGCCCGGGACGACGACGCAGATCTCGTGCCCGGTCACAGGCCGCGCTCGTAACTGGCCCAGGCGACGTGCGACTCGTGCAACGTCACCGTGATGCCGGAGAGGCCGCGCGCGTTCTCGCCCAGCGCGCCCGCGTGGACGCGGTCGGCGAGCCGGTCGGCGATGACCCTGGCGAGGAACTCCGTCGAGGTGTTCACCCCGGCGAAATCCGGCTCGTCGTCCAGGTTGCGGTAGTTCAGCCCGCCCAGGACCTCGCCCAGTTCCCGGGTGGCGAGCCCGATGTCGACGACGAGCCCGTCCGGGTCGAGATCGGCCCGGCGGAACGTCGCGTCCACCACGTATGTGGCGCCGTGCAGCCGCTGCGCGGGACCGAACACCTCGCCGCGGAAGCTGTGCGCGATCATGACGTGGTCGCGGACGGTGATGCCGAACAAAGCGTCCTCCTCCTGGAAGATCCGATTCAGTGAACGATCCGGTGGCAGAGGGCGGGCAGCTCACCGCTCGCGAGCGCCGGCATGACCCGCGGCAGCTCGGCGAACGGGCTCTCCCCCGTGATCAGCGTGTCGAAGGCGGGGTTCGCGAGCAGCGCCAGCGCCAGCGCCAGCCGGTCGGCGAAACTGCGGTGCGCCCGGCGGGCGGGCGGGACCGCGCCCACCTGGCTGCCCCGGATGGTCAGCCGCCGCGAGTGGAAGAACTCCCCCAGCGGGACGCCGACCCGGCGGTCCCCGTACCAGCTCAGCTCGATGACCTCCCCCTCCGGCGCGAGCAGCTCCAGTGACCGCGCCAGGCCCGCCTCGGTCGCGCTCGCGTGCACGACGAGGTCGCAGTCCCCCGCCGCCCGGTCCGGCGGGGCGAACTCCACGCCGAACGCCTCCGCGACGGCGGCGCGGGACGGGTCGGTGTCGACCAGCTGGACCCGGCTCCCCGGGAACCCGGCGAGGACCCCGGCGACCGAGCAGCCGACCATCCCGGCGCCGACCACGGCGACGCGGTCGCCGACCAGCGGCGCCGCGTCCCACAGCGCGTTCACCGCGGTCTCGACCGTCCCGGCGAGGACGGCGCGCTCGGGCGGCACCCCGTCCGGGACGACGGCGACCGCGCCCGCCGGGACCACGTACCGGGTCTGGTGCGGGTAGAGGCAGAACACCGTCCGCCCGCGCAGGCCGGCCGGGCCCTCCTCGACCACGCCGACGTTCAGGTATCCGTACTTGACCGGGCCGGGGAACGTTCCGTCCTGGAACGGCGCCCGCATGATCGCGTGCTGGTTCGGGGGGACGCCGCCGCGGAACACGATCGCCTCGGTCCCGCGGCTGACGCCCGAGTACAGCGTCCGGACGACCACCTCACCGGGCCCCGGCTCCGGCAGGACGACCTCGCGGATCTCCCCCTTACCGGGCGACGGGATCCAGAAGGCCCGCGCGTCGCGCTCCATCCGTGCTCCTCTCTCCGCTCGCGCCGCTCCCCCGGCTCGGGCCGCTCCCCCGGCGGTCACGCCGCGCGAACAGCCACCGCACGTCCCGGCCGAACGACCACAGCAGCAGCGCGAGCGCGGCCGCCACCAGCAGGCCCCCGTGCGGGACGGCCCCCGACGCGGCCACGACCAGCACCACGCCCTGCACCACCGCGACGGCCTTGCGCGCGGCGCTCGGCCGCAGGTCGGCGCGCAGCCACGGCGCCACCCAGGCCGCCGCGCCGAACACGTACCGCATCGCGCCGATCGCGAGGACCCACGCCCCCGCCGACCACGCGACCTGGACGCTCAGCACCAGTACCAGGAGGGCGTCGGTCTCCATGTCGAACCGGGCGCCGAGCCTGGACGCCGTCCCGGTGCGCCGGGCGACCCGCCCGTCCACCCCGTCCAGCACGAGGGCCGCCGACGCGACCGCGACGAGCGCCGCCGTGCTCCCGGCACCGGCCGGATGCGCCGCGGCCAGCGCCGCGACGCCCCCGGTCAGGACCACCCGGGCCAGCGTCACATGATCGGCCGGCCCGAGCGTCCGGCGGCGGCGGAACGCCCGGGTGAGGAGCACCCACGAGGCGAGCGCGTATCCGGCGCCCACGGCCAGGCCCACATGGCCGGGACGAAGCACCGCCAGCAGCGCGAGCTGCGCCGCCACCGCGAGCCCCAGTTCGGTTCCCCGGGTCAGCCGCGGCCGGCGCGGGGGCCGCGGCAGCTCCACCGGCCGTATCAGCGTTACGGGCCGCGTCACCAACGGACCTCACCGACCGGCGGCTCGCCGAGGACGGCCCCGTCCAGCTGCGGCAGGTCGTGACCCAGACGGTCGCGCTTTGCGGTCAGGTACCGGACGTTGTCGGTGCTGACCGGGACGAGCAGCGGCACCCGCGACGCGACGTGCAGACCGCGGGACTCCAGCGCCCGGACCTTGTCCGGATTGTTCGACATCAGCCGCACCGACCGGACACCGAGGTACCGCAGGACGCGGGCGGCCGGGCCGTAGTCGCGGATGTCCACCGGCAGCCCGATGGCGGTGGCGGAGTCGACGGTGTCGAGCCCGTGGTCGTCCTGCAGGACGTGGGTGCGGACCTTCGCCACCAGCCCGATCCCGCGTCCCTCGTGCCCGCGCAGGTAGACCAGGACACCGGCGCCCTCGCGGACGATCGCGTCCAGCGCCGCGCCGAGCTGGTCGCCGCACTCGCAGCGGGTGGCCGCGAAGATGTCGCCCGTCATGCACTCGGAGTGCATCCGGACGAGCACGTCCCCGCGCCCCCGGACATCGCCCCGCACCAGCGCCATGTGCTCGTGCCCGTCGACCGGGTCCCGGAACGCGACGGCGCGGAACACGCCCCGCCTCGTCCGCAGATCCGCCTCCGCGATGTCCCTCTGGTCGATGCCCTGATCGCGCATCACTCCCCCTTCTCGGCTCCGCAGTCACCTCTGGTACGTGGTGACCGGGCCGGGTGGTTGCGTCCAAAACGGCCCATAACCGGTGGCACGCGGGGAAGGCGCCGCAGGGTTCACCCCAGGCGGGCACGGACCACCGGGTCGTGCAGAGCACGGCGGCCGGCGGGGGCTTCGGGAAGGTCGCTGCGGTCACGTTCGTCCTCCAGCCGGACCGTGAGCGCGGCGATGCCGGCCTGGAGGCGGGACACGCCGGGCGCGGTCTCCGGTAGCGCACCGTGCTCGGCGGCGCGCCTGGCCCCGATCAGCTCGGGCAGAGCAGACAGGACGGCCCGCCGCCGGTGAGACGCGTCAGGTCGGCCTCGACCTCACCCGTCCGCATCAGATGGATGCCCGTCAGCAGCACCCGAAACGTGCGGAGCGGTGGCTTCAGCTCGCGAGACCGCTCGAACAGCCTCCACTGCGTCCGCGCGAACCCCCGGTAGCGGTGCGCCTGGACGCTCACCGGGGCATGGGCGCGGGCCCATGCCGGGTTCAGGGCACGAGGTAGCGGGTGTCGCGGGCGTCGGTGATCGCCATGTGTCCGGGCGCGTGGCCGATGGCGAGCTTCGGCCGGGACGCCATCACGGCCGCCTGCGGGGTCACGCCGCACGCCCAGAACACGGGGATCTCGTCCACCCGGACCTCGACCGGGTCGCCGAAGTCGGGGGCGGCGAGGTCGTCGATGCCTAGTTCGACGGGGTCGCCGACGTGCACGGGCGCACCGTGGACGGACGGGTACCGCGCCGTCACCCGTACCGCGTCCGCGATTTGCGCGGCGGGAACCGGCCGCATCGACACGACCAGCGGGCCGCCGAACCCGCCCGCGCGGCGGCACATCCGGTTCGTCCGGTACATCGGGACGTTGCGGTTCTGCTCGATGTGCCGGATGGGGACGCCGGCCTCGCGCAGCGCGTCCTCGAAGGTGAAGCTGCACCCGATGAGGAACGACACGAGGTCCTCGCGCCAGTACCCGGTCACCTCCGGTACCTCGGCGACCGGTTCGCCGTGCTCGTAGACGACGTAGCCGGGCAGGTCGGTGCGCAGGTCGCCGGCGAACAGCGATGCGGACGTCTCACCCGGTCCGGTGACGTCCAGGACGGGGCAGGGCTTGGGGTTGCGCTGGGCGAACAGCAGCAGGTCGTAGGCGTACTCGCGCGGCACGGCGATGAGGTTCGCCTGCGTCCAGCCCGCGCACCAGCCGGAGGTGGGGACGCGGAGACCGTCCCGGAACAGCGCTCTGGCCTGCTCCGGGCTGAGCGTGCCCGGGTCGATGGGTGCGGTCATGGTCGGTCCTTTCCAAGGTTCGGCGCGGGGCACGGGCGGAAGCGGAGCCGCTGTCCGGGACGGGCCTGGGCGGCGCGCCCGATGTCGGCGGAGGCGACGACCGCGATGACGGGATACCCGCCGGTCAGCGGATGGTCGGCGAGGAACAGCACGGGCAGCCCGGACGGCGGGACCTGGAGCGCCCCGGTGACCGTCCCCTCGCTGGGCAGTTCGCCCCGTCCCGCGTGGGGCAGGCCCGGCCCGTCCAGCCGCATCCCGACGCGGTCGATGTCGCTGGTCACCGTGTAGGCGGCGGTGAAGAGCACGTCCAGCGCGCTCGGGGCGAACCAGTCGGCGCGCGGGCCGGGCATGGCGCGCAGTTCGATGTCGCCGGCCGCCGGCGGCGGGGCGGGCAGGACGCCCAGCAGCGGCGCCTCGCGCGGCGGCGGGCCGACCGGGAGGAGGTCGCCGGGCTTGAGCGGGTCGGGGCCGAGGCCGGCGAGCGTGTCGGTGGCGCGGGAGCCGAGCACGGGCGGGACGGCGAGCCCGCCGCGCACCGCCAGATAGCTGCGCAGCCCGGTGGGCGGGACGCCCATCCGGAGTTCGGCGCCGTCCGGGATGTGGAAGACGGAGTAGGGCGCCTCGGGGCGCCCGTCGACCAGCAGCGGCGCGGGCGCGCCGGTCACCGCGGCGAAGATCCCGCCCCGGCCGCGGACGCGGAGTCCGCCGAAGGTGACCTCGATCGCGGCCGCACCGCCGGGGTTGCCGACGGCGCGGTTGGCGAGGCGAAAAGACACCGGGTCCGCGGCGCCCGACACCCCCACGCCGAGCGCCGCGTGACCCGATCGGCCGAGATCCTGGACTGTCGCCAGCGGCCCTGTAGCAAGAACGTCCAAGCCCCGTTTCATGGTTCCCGTTCAACGAAAAGAACTGAAATTCCTGGGCGGAGCAGCGCGGGCGGGTCGCGGTCGAGGTCCCATAGGACGACCTCCGTGCGCCCTATGAGCTGCCAGCCGCCCGGGGATTCGACCGGGTAGACGCCGCTGAAGCACCCGGCGAGACCGACCGCGCCCGCCGGGACGCGGACGCGCGGGGTGGCGCGGCGCGGGACGTCCAGCCGCGGGTCGCCGCCCTCCAGGTAGCCGAAGCCGGGCGCGAACCCGGTGAACGCGACCCGCCACGGGGTTCCGGTGTGCGCGGCGACGACCTCGGCGGGGGTGAGGCCGGTGAGTTCGGCGACCTCGTGGAGGTCCGCGCCGTCGTAGACGACGGGGATCTCCACGACGCCGGCGCCGGCGCCCGCCGGGCCCGGCCGGGTGGCGCGCACGGCGGCGGCGAC
>NZ_BCQQ01000105.1 GCF_001552155.1 Actinomadura formosensis NBRC 14204
GGCGGCCGGTGGCGGCGGCCGGGCCCGCAGCAGGTCCCGCAGCCGCCACCGGCCGCGAAGGGCATGTGGCGCGGCGAGGGCGGCGGCCCGTTCGGCGAGCTGACGGTGCTGCCCAGCCGGATGAGCGTGCGGCTGCGCCTCACCCTGCTGTACGGGCTGCTGTTCTTCCTGGCCGGTGCGCTGCTGCTGTTCGTGATGTCGTTCCTGATGGCCAACATCCTCGGCAATGTCAAGGTGATCGGCTTTGGCATCACCCCGGACGAGTCCGCCGAACTGCAGCGCCAGTTCGTCGAGCAGACGATGAAGCAGCTGGTCGGGCGGTCGCTGCTCGCGCTCGGCGGGGTCGGGATCATCACGCTGGTGCTCGGCTGGTTCGTCGCCGACCGTGCCCTCAGCCCGCTGCAGCGGGTCACCACGACCGCGCGCCGGCTGTCGGAGAGCACGCTGCACGAACGCATAGCGCTGGAGGGCCCGGACGACGAGATCAAGGAGCTGGCCGACACCTTCGACGCGATGCTGGAGCGGCTGGGGCAGGCGTTCGACTCGCAGCGCCGGTTCGTCGCCAACGCCTCGCACGAGCTGCGCACCCCGCTCGCGATCAACCGGACGCTGCTGGAGGTGGCGCTCGGCGACCCCGAGGCGTCGGACGACCTGCGCACCGTCGGCAAGACGCTGCTGGCCACCAACGCCCGGCACGAGCGGCTCATCGAGGGGCTGCTGCTGCTCGCCCGCAGCGAGCGGGAGCTGACCACCCGCACCCCGGTCGACCTGGCCGAGGTGGCGGCGACGGTGCTGGAGCACATGGCCCGCCGTGAGCACGACAACGACGTCGCCGCACATCCCGAGCTGACGTCGGGGACCGCGCTCGGCGACCCGGTGCTGCTGGAGCATCTGGTGTCGAACCTCGTCGAGAACGCCATCAAGCACAACGAGGTGGAGGGCGGCGAGCTGTGGCTCCGCACCGGAATGCTGGACGGCTACGCCACCGTCCAGGTCGAGAACACCGGGCCCGTGGTACCCGCCTATGAGGTGGAGCGGCTGTTCGAGCCGTTCCGGCGGCTGAACGCCGACCGCGTCGAATCGTCCAAGGGCGCGGGACTCGGCCTGTCGATCGTCCGCTCGGTGGTGCTGGCGCACCGCGGCGCCGTCTACGCGGTGCCCCGGCCCGGCGGCGGGCTGATCGTCACCGTCCGGCTCCCGCCGGGCTGACGGACCGTCCGAACGCGAAACGCCCTGATCGGCCGCGGAGGCCGATCAGGGCGTTTCCGTCAGGACGGATCACCCTTGCGAAGGGGTCACTGCTTTGTCACTGTCCCGTACGCGGACGGGTTCGTCTCGGACCGGAGGTGGCGCCACTCCCAGCGCATCGAGGTGGACGAGGTGGGCGTGAACGTGACGTAGCCGGAGGCACATTCCTTCGGGTCCATCCCCGCCATCGGGGTCTCCTGGTACTCGGTCTTGCCGCCCTCACCGCCGTCCGACAGCAGCGTGAGCCGCGTGTAGCAGCTGTCCTGCGAGCCGGACGGGTAGGTGTAGCGCGCGGTGCCGCTCGTGTACAGCAGGGCGAACCGGGCCTTGAAGTTGGTGTGCCCCGCCCCGGCGTCCGGCTGGTTGCCGTCACCGTCCCACACGCCCAGCAGCCCGCCCGTCGTGCGCGGCGTCGGGGTGTCGGTCGGCGGCGTGTAGGTGTTCGGCGGCGTGTACGGGACCGGATCCGGGTCCGTGTCGTCGCTGTTGGCGCCGATGATCGCCAGCACCACGACCACCAGGATCACGATCAGCGCCAGCGCGCCGCAGCCGATCGCGATGATCGGCCCGGCCGAGCTGGACCGCTTCGGGGGCGGCCCGTACCCCGGCCCCGGCGGCATCGGCTGCTGCATCGGCATCGGCTGCTGCATCGGCATCGGCGGTTGCGAGGGCGGAGGCGGGGGCGTGCCCGGCCCCTGGTACATCGGCATGGGCGGCGGCGTGATCGGCTGCGGCGGCGGCGTGGCCGGGCCCGCCATCGCGCCCTGCTGCATCGGCATGGGCGGCGGGGTGATCTGCGGCTGCGGCTGGTGCCGCGGCGCCGGCGGGACGGGGGGCGGCGGCGGAAGCTGCGAGGCGATCCGGGTGCCCTGGTTGAGCAGTTCCTCCTGCCCGGCCGCCTGGCCGGCGGGCGCGGCGCCGACGGCCCCCAGCAGGTTCAGCAGCAGTTGCGGGGCCGGCGGGCGCAGGCCCGCGTCCTTGGACAGGCAGCGTCCGATCAGGTCGCGCAGCGGGCCCGCGGGCAGCGCCGACAGGTCCGGCTCCTCGTTGAGGATGCGGTTGATGATGACCGGCAGCGTGTCGGCCTCGAACGGCGACTGCCCGGTGGCGGCGAACACCATGGTCGCGCCCCAGGCGAAGATGTCGACGGCCGGGGTGAGCGGCGCGCCGGTCAGCTGCTCGGGCGCCAGGTAGCCGGGCGTGCCGACCACCATGCCGGTCGCGGTGACGGCGCTCTCCTGCGAGTTGACCGTGCGGGCGATGCCGAAGTCGACGACGCGCGGGCCGTCCGGCGCCAGCATCACGTTGTTCGGCTTGAAGTCGCGGTGGACGATCCCGGCCTCGTGGATCGCCGCCAGCGCGGTCGCCGTGCCGATCGCGAGCCGCTCCAGTTCCGCGGCGCTGCGCGGCCCGTTGTGCGCGACCACGTCGTGCAGGGACGGCCCGTCGATGAACTCGCTGACCACGTACGGCTGGTCGCCGTGGACGTCGGCCTCCAGCACCCGCGCGGTACAGAAGGGCTCGACCTTCTGCGCCGCCGCCACCTCGCGGGTGAACCGGGCACGCGCGGCGGGATCGCCCGCCATCTGCGCGTGCAGCAGCTTCACCGCGACGTATTCGCCGCCCGGGGCCTTGCCCAGGAAGACGGCACCCTGGCCCCCGGCACCCAGCCGTCCGATGACCTCGTACTGTCCGAGTGCCCTGGGATCGCCCGGCTCCAGCGGAGCGGCATCCGGCATCTGACCCTCCATTGACCCGCAGTGATGTCCGCGACATTGTGCGCTGGACCCACCGCGGGCCCCGTTCCGGCGATCACCGGGTGAAACCTCCGCAGGGGGCCCGCCCCAACCTCAGGCGGGCACGATATCGCGTTAGTTCAGACGTTTCACCGATCAATCTGGTTCGCCCTCCCGGCGGGCGGGTCGGGCTGGCCCGCGGCGCGTCCCGCCGCGCCGGGCGGGGCGGTGCGCACAACGGCCCCGGGACCGATAGGATCCCCGCCGCCGCGGGATCCCCCGGCGGGTGCCCCGGCTCCGGACCAGGCCATCGACACCCGCCGGGTATGTGACGGAAGACACAATGCGAGGAAGGATCCGGGTGACCGGTGTCACTCGTGGGAACGGTCGCGCCTCGTGTGTCGCAGGTCACCAACCGTGACAGAATTTCCCGCCCGGATCGGGCACAAGAACGGTCCCCCGAGCGTTAGATCCGCGCGACGGGGCGCATAAAGCACTGAGGGGGATGGAGACAGAAGATGGCGACCGACTACGACAGCCCACGCAAGACCGACGACGATCTCAATGAGGACAGCCTCCAGGAGCTCCAGGCCCGGCGGGCCGACAAGTCCGCCAGCATCATCGATGAGGACCTGGACGCCGGTGAGGTCGCCGAGCTGCCCGGCGCCGACCTGTCCAACGAGGAGCTCACCTTCCGGGTGGTTCCACGGCAGGCGGACGAGTTCACCTGCACACGGTGTTTCCTGGTACACCACCGCAGCCAGCTGGCCGGCGAGAAGAACGGCCAGCCGATCTGCCGTGAGTGCGCCGCCTGACCGGGAGTGGCCGCCGGGTGACGGAGATCGAGCGACGTCATGACGAGGTGGAGCCGGTGCGCGGCGACGGCTCCACGGAACTCGGTGAGCTGATCGGACGGCTCACCGCCGACGACGGCATGGACGGCGAGACCCGCGGCCGCCTCCTCCGGCGCCTGGCCGGGCTGCTCGGCCGGAGCGCCCGCAAGGTGGGGGCCGCGGGGATCGGCCGCGGGAGGTGGCTCGGCGACCTGCTCGTCGAAGCCGCACCGCACATTCCGATCCGCGACCTTGAGACGCTGCAGGCACACCATCACGGGCTGATGGGCGAGGAACTCGCCGACCGGCTCGTCAAGGTGGCCGGCAACGCCACGACCGCCATCGGCGCCGCCGGCGGAGCGCTGGCCGCCGTGGAGTTCGCCGCCCCGCCGCTGCTGCTGTCGGCGCCCGCCCAGCTCGCCGCCGAGGCCCTGGTCGTCGCCGCCATCGAGGTCAAGCTGATCGCCGAACTGCACGAGGTGTACGGCGTGCGCGTCCAGGGCGGCGGCACCGCCCGCGGTACCGCGTTCGTCACGTCCTGGGCGCGGCAGCGCGGCATCAACCCCCTGGAGGCCGGGTCGCTCACCAGCGCCTTCGGTACCGCCGCCAAGTCGGCGCTGCGCAAACGGATGCTGCGCACCCTCGGCCGGAGCATGAGCACGATGGGCCCGTTCCTCACCGGCGCCGCCGCGGGTGCCGCCCTCAACCGTTCCGCGACGAAGGGCCTCGCACTGAAGGTCCGCAACGACCTGCGCGGGTCCGCCGGGGTGATACCCCCGCTCCCCGGCGACCACCAGCGCCGGCTGGGCTGACCGAGCCGCCCGGCGATCGTTCCAGGGGCCGGCCCCCTGGAACGATCCGGATCATCCTTCGATCTTGAGGTGGGACGGGAGCCGGCCGGTGCCCTTGGCGTACTGGTGGGCCACGGCGCGGGTGGCGAGGAGACGGGCCAGTTCCATGCCGACGCCCATCACCACGGCCCAGCCGACCGCCTCCATCAGGTCGACGTCGGGAGACTCGGGGTTCGTCGGAGGCTCCTTGCCCGTGCTCTTCTTCCAGGCCAGCGTGATCGCCTTCTTCGCGACGAAGCCGCCCGCGAACGCCGCGGCGCCGGCCATCACCCGCCAGCCGAGGTCGCCTTTATCCGCCATATTCGTCCTCCACTCGTCTGTCGTCTCCGACGCTACCGGAAAGGCCCGCCGCCGGCGGTGGAGGTGATCGCCGCGTCGGCGCCGGTAATCGGCGTGCGGCCCATGCCGATGTCAATACCATTGGCCCCATGACAGAGCAGCCGCGCACTCCGCACGTCCCTCCGAAGCCCTCCCTGGACGGCCTGGAGGACAAGTGGGTACGCGTCTGGGAGGACGAGGGCGTCCACCGCTTCGACCGGACCCGGCCGCGCGGCGCGGTCTACTCGATCGACACCCCGCCGCCCACCGTGAGCGGATCCCTCCACGTCGGCCACGTCTTCTCCTACACCCACACCGACACCGTCGCGCGCTTCCACCGCATGCGCGGTCGGGCGGTCTTCTACCCGATGGGGTGGGACGATAACGGCCTGCCGACCGAGCGCCGCGTGCAGAACCATTTCGGTGTCCGGTGCGACCCGTCGCTTCCCTACGATCCGGACTTCGAGCCGCCGGCCGACCCGGACCCGAAACGGCAGCGGCCGATCTCGCGGCGCAACTTCATCGAGCTGTGCGAACGCCTCACCGAGGTCGACGAGAAGGCGTTCGAGGAGATGTGGCGCCAGGTCGGCCTGTCGGTCGACTGGAGCCACCTCTACACGACCATCGGGGACGTCGCCCGGACGGCGTCGCAGCGCGCGTTCCTGCGCAACCTGGCGCGCGGCGAGGCGTACGTCTCCGAGGCGCCGACGCTGTGGGACGTCACGTTCCGCACGGCCGTCGCCCAGGCCGAGCTGGAGGACCGCGAGCATCCCGGCGCGTTCCACCGGATCCGGTTCCACGGCGACGAGCGCCCGGTCTACATCGAGACGACGCGCCCGGAGCTGCTGCCCGCGTGCGTCGCGCTGGTCGCCCACCCCGACGACGAGCGTTACCGGGAACTGTTCGGGACGACCGTCCGCACGCCGCTGTTCGACGCCCGGGTCCCGGTCGTCGCGCACCGGCTGGCCGAGCCCGACAAGGGCTCCGGCATCGCGATGATCTGCACGTTCGGCGACGTCACCGACGTCATCTGGTGGCGCGAGCTGGACCTGCCGACCCGCGCGATCATCGACTGGGACGGGCGCCTGGCCGCCGACCCGCCGGAGGGTGTCGCCGCGCGGCCGTACGCGGAACTGGCCGGCAAGACGGTCTTCTCGGCGAAGGAACGCGTCGTCGAGATGCTCCGCGAGTCCGGTGACCTGGACGGCGAGCCGCGGAAGATCAGCCGGCCGGTGAAGTTCTACGAGAAGGGCAGCAAGCCCCTGGAGATCGTCACGACCCGGCAGTGGTACATCCGCAACGGCGGCCGTGACGAGGGCGTCCGCGCGGAGCTTCTCGCGCGCGGGCGGGAGCTGGAGTGGCACCCCGCCTACATGCGGGCCCGCTACGAGAACTGGGTCGAGGGACTGAACGGCGACTGGCTGATCTCCCGGCAGCGGTTCTTCGGCGTGCCGATCCCCGTCTGGTACCGGCTGGACGACTCCGGGGAGCCGCGCTACGACGACCCGATCGTCCCGCCCGAGGACGCGCTGCCGGTCGACCCGTCGTCCGACGTCCCGCCGGGTTTCACCGAGGACCGGCGCGGCAGGCCGGGCGGCTTCGTCGGCGACCCCGACGTGATGGACACCTGGGCGACGTCGTCGCTGACCCCGCAGATCGCGGGCGGCTGGGAGCGCGACGCCGACCTGTTCGGCCGCGTCTTCCCCTACGACCTCCGCCCGCAGGCGCACGACATCATCCGGACGTGGCTGTTCTCCACGGTCGTCCGGTCGCATCTGGAGCACGGCTCGCTGCCGTGGAGGGGCACCGCGCTGTCCGGCTGGATCCTCGACCCGGACCGCAAGAAGATGTCGAAGTCCAAGGGGAACGTCGTCACGCCGATCGACCTGCTGCGCGAGTACGGCTCGGACGCCGTCCGCTACTGGGCGGCCAGCGGACGTCCCGGCACCGACACCGCGTTCGACACCGGCCAGATCAAGGTCGGCCGGCGGCTCGCGATCAAGATCCTCAACGCGTCCAAGTTCGTCCTCGGCCTCGGAGACGCCCCCGCGGACGCGCCGGTGACCGAACCCCTCGACAGGGCGATGCTGGCGGCGCTGGCGGGTGTCGTCCAGGACGCGACAGAGGCGTTCGAGGGCTACGACTACACGCGCGCCTTGGAGCGCACAGAGCGGTTCTTCTGGGAGTTCTGCGACGACTACCTGGAACTGGTCAAGGCCCGCGCCTACGGGGACGGCCCCGAGGCGCAGTCGGCGCGGGCCGCGCTGCGCACGGCGCTGTCGGTGCTGCTGCGCCTGTTCGCGCCCGTCCTGCCGTTCGTGACCGAGGAGGTCTGGTCGTGGTGGCGGCACGGGTCGGTGCACGCGGCGTCCTGGCCGTCGGCCGCCGAACTGCCGCCCGGCGGCGACCCGGCCGTCCTCGCGGCGACCGGTGAGGCGCTCCGGCAGGTCCGCAAGGCCAAGTCGCAGGCGAAGGCGTCGATGCGCGCCGACGTGGCCCGCGCGGTCGTCCGGGGCGTGGAGGTCATGCGGATCGCGCGGCCGGATCTGGCGGCGGCCGGGCGGATCGCCGACCTCACCCTGGAGGACGCGCCCGCCGCCCTGACCGTCGACGTCGTCCTGGCGCCGTCCACCTGACGCGTCGCGGCGCCTGCCCTGCCCCAGACGTGCAGGGCAGGCGCCTGACGCCGGCGAGGGCGATCAGCCGGCGGCGACGATCCCGCGCTGCAGCACGGCCCGTTCCACGGCCGTCCACGTCCCGGACGTCAGCAGGTACAGCCCTGCCGCCAGCGGCACGAACGCGGCGAAGACGACCGTCCCGAACGGCGTCACCCGGGCCACGGCCCCCATCGGGCCCTCGGCGGTGACGCGCCGCGACGACCACAGCGCCACCGCCCCCAGCAGGACGAACAGCCCGAGGAACACCAGCGACGGCGGCGAGAACAGGCCGCCGCCCAGCACCCCGATCCAGTTCTGCCCGAGCGGCGCCGCGAGCAGCGTGTGCGCGAGCAGCAGGTTCTGGTGCCCGGCCACGGTCGCCGAGGCGAACAGCCGGTACATGACCATGAAGAACGGGACCTGCGCGAACATCGGCAGGCACCCCGCCACCGGCGTCGTCCCCTCCGCCTCGTACAGCGCGGCCATCTCCCGCCGGAGCCGCTGCGGATTCCTCGCGTGCCGCTTCTGCAGCGCCTGGACCTTGGGCGTCAGCCGCACCCGCGTCCGCTCACCCCGGGCCGCCGCGACGGCCAGCGGGACGAGCACCAGCCGCGCGGCCATGGTGAAGAGCACGATCGCCAGCGCGGTGGACAGCCCGCCGGCGACCGGATGCAGGGCGTCCGCCAGCCCGGTGACCAGGGCAGCGGCGATCGAAACGGGAACATCGAACATGGGAGGGCCTTCCGGAGGTAGAGGAGATCGGGAACGTCTCGGCCGCGCTCAGGCGGCCGCGATCCCCGCTCCCGGCGCTCTCGGCCGGGGACGCCCGGCCGCGTCCGGATCGCGCTGCGGCAGGAAGGCCGTGCGCAACGTCCGTTCCCGGAGGGTCGTGCGCACCCGCGCCAGTGCGGACCGCCGCTCCCGCCGTATCGCGCCGACCCGTACGACCGCCAGCACCAGCAGGCCCGCCACGGTCAGCGTCCCCAGCGCCACCAGCACCGACTGCCCCGGCGCCGTCGCGGTCCACTCGGCCGCGGCGAACACCCGCAGCAACGCGGCGATCACCAGAGACCAGACCACGGGCGAACCTTTCCGACGATACGAACGGCCCTCAGTCTCTCACCCGACCGCCCCGCCCGACGCGAGCATCGGCGAACACGGCCCGGCCGGCCGGGCCGTTCTGAGTTTCGCGGGGTGTCACAAGAGGAGGAGTGCCAGGGCGGACAGGACGGCAATGGCCGCGGTGGTCTTCATGCGGGGCATCCGGGTGGCTATCGCGGTGTCTCGGTGGTCGTCTCTGGCCAGGTAGGTGAGGGCGGCGCTCAGCGCGCGGCCCAGGGCGAAGGCGGCTCCTGCCAGGAGGGTGACGGGGAGGGGCAGGCCGGCCAGGAAAAGGGCCGATGCCAGGACGTAGGGGGTTGTCGCGGGGACGTAGGTCCGGACGCCGGTGCCCAGTTCGAATCCGAATTGGAGGGTGCCCCGGCGGAGGCGGGTCTGCAGGACGTCCGGCGGGATCTGGCGGGCGTTCTGGGGGAGGGGAAGGCGGATCAGGCCGAGTTCGCGGGCGGTGCCCAGGGCGGCGGCGGCCAGGATCGCGGACGTCCGGAAAGCGGGCGGGAACGGGGCGGCGAGGCCGGACAGCAGCCAGATCACCGTCGCGCTGGGGAGGCCCCCGAGCAGGAGCCCGAGGGTGAAGACGGCCAGGATCTCGCCCTGCCGTACGGGGGCCCGCCAACCTGGCGAGAACAGCACGGATTCGCTGTTACGCGTTCAGACGCTGCCCGACAGCGAGAAGCCCGCGAGGGCGCCGATCGACGACCAGCACAGGACGGTGGCGTCCAGCGCGGCGGCCGAGACCGCGAGGAGGGCGAGGGCGGCGACGGGGAGGAACGGGTCGGTCAGGCCCCGCCGCAGCCGCCCGGCGGTCAGTTCTTGCATGCCACCGCTTTACGGCAGATGGTCTTGTACCAGTTGCCCCTCTTGGATTTCTTCCAGCCGTCGTGGCAGCGCCAGGTGACGCCTTTCTTGCAACTGCCGCAGCTCTTGGAATAGGCCCAGAGCCATCCGTCGTAGCCACCGCCGTAGCACTGGTCGGGACGCAGTTTGTAGCGGCCCGGGTCCGAGACGCCCGACTTGTGGAAGCCCTTGTACTTGCCGCTCGTCCGGCAGCACCAGCTGCACACGTAGCTCGGCCCGCAGCCGGGGGAGCAGTTGTGGTCGGACGCGTACGAGGGGCATCGCGGATAGATGTCGTAGTACCCGGCCAGCTGGAAGCCGGAGGAGATCGCCTCCCGGGCGGGCGGGAAGACACCGAGCGCCTTCAGCCCGGCGGTGGCGCCGGCGGCGGCGAGGCCGGTGAGGATGCTGCGCCGCGCCGGGCGGAGCCTCGGCCCCTCGGCGGGGACGGGACGCCGCCGGACGCGCTCGGCCCCGGCGGGCCGCGGGCCGCGCAGCGCGGGGACGTCTTCCAGCTCGATCATCGTGCCGCCTCCAGGGTCAGCTCGTGGAGGGCTTCGGGAGAGCCCACGGGCTCGGCGGCCCGCACCCGCCCGTCCGCGCCGACGAGCACGGCGAACGGGGTGGCGGGGACGCGGTAGTCGGCGAACAGACCGTCCTGCTCGCCGGTCAGCACCCGCACGCCGGGGCGGGACGCCTCGTCCGGCGGCGGCCCGGCGAAGATCGCGTGCAGCGGCCGGTCCGGTGAACCGGCGGCGGCCAGGACGTCGGCGCAGACGCCGCAGTCGCGGTCCAGGAAGAGCAGCAGGCCCGGACCGAGCCGGTCGAAGGCGGGCGCGGGCGTGCCCGGCGCGAGGCCGAGACCGGCCGGCCGGGGCGCCCCCCGGCCCAGCGCGTGGACCTGCCGGACCAGACCGGCGACGACCAGGGCGAGCAGCAGGATCGCGACCCACGACAGCAGCAGCGCGCTGTTCTGGAAGCTCATCCGGCCGTCCTCCTCTCGGTGAGCAGTGCGCGGGGGAGTGCCCAGAGGATCACTGCGAACCCCAGCCCCGCCGCGGCGGCGATGAACATCTCGTATGCGGTCGAACCGGTGGGGAGGCCGTTCAGGGCACCGATGAGGGCCGCCGCGGCGAGCGCGGCGGCCCGTCCCGCGACCCAGCCGGTCATCGGCGTGCCGTCACCCGCGCAGCCGCACGGGACGCCCCGCCGGGCACGGGACACATACGTCCCGTAGAGCGCGTACGAGGCCAGCAGGACGGCCGAGGCCCCGGAGGCCGCCCGCATCGGGCCGTCCAGCCAGCACAGCAGGGCCACGGCGCCGCCCGCTCCCGCCAGCGCCTCCGCGGCGATCACGCACACCGCCAGCGCACCGGCGAAGCCACGCGGGAACACCCGCTGCGCCCGCAGTGCGGCGGCGAGCGCGCCAGGCCGCCTGACCTGGCCGTACACCGACGCCAGCAGCACGAGCGGGACGCAGACCGCGGCGATCCCGGCGAGCAGCCCGGTCACCGGACCGCCTCGACCGCCAGCGCGGCGAGCCGCCGCGGGACCTCGCGCACCCGGTCCTCCTCCGGCAGGACGGTCACCAGCAGCGACTTCAGCGCCAGCAGGAAGTAGGGGCCCTGGCCCTCCACGGTGTCCTGGAACAGTTCGCCGCCCGCGACCGGTGCGCCGCGCCACGACGGCAGCCGTTTGCGCGTCCGCCCGGTCAGCGGCGTGATCTCCAGGAGCCCGAGCCCGGGGATCTCCTTGACCATCTCCGCCGGTTCGGGCCGCCGGGCCCGCCCGCGCGGGACGGCGGTGATCCCGTCCTCGTGCTCGGTCAGCCGCATCGTGCCGAAGAACGCGACGGCGTCCGCGGGGCGCCCGTGGTAGAGGTGGGTGAACACCGCGTGGCGGCGTCCCTCCCACACGGCGGCGAGGACGGGGTCGCTCAGGCCGGTGTCGCGGTCGCGGGCCGCGGTCCGGCCCACCCGCAGCCGCCCGCCCTGGAGGCGGAACTCCTGCTCGAACCGGTCGACGCCGATGTCCTCGGCCCAGGCGAGGGCGTCCGCCCGGGTGCCGCCGGAGATCTCGTGGAGCCGTCCGTTCTCCGCGATCCGCGCCACCGACGTGCACGGGCGTCCGAGATCGTGGGCGCCGGTCAGCCGGACCCGCACGCCGTCCAGCGACCGGTGGGTGACCGTGTGCTCCGAAGTGCCCATGCCGACCCCTTCCTGCGGGGCGCAATTCCCCACAGAAGCACCGCGGGTAACAGACGAGACGCTACGCGTAATTCATCACTTCGGGGGCAAACCTTCCGGAAGTGGTCACGTCCGGGACCGGGTAGGGTCAACTGCCGGACTCGCGCGGCAGCGTTCCAGCGGCGGCCGGGCACGGCGCCGTCGATAGGGTCGTGTGGTTCTCCGGCAGGTACGCGTGAGGTGGAGTCCGTGAGCAAGGTCGATGTGCTGATCCGGCGGCTGGATCCCGAGCTGCCGCTGCCGAGCTACGCTCACGCGGGTGACGCGGGCGCGGATCTCGTCGCGGCCGCGGACGTCGAACTGCCGCCGGGGGAGCGCGCCGTCGTCCCGACCGGGATGGCGATCGCGCTGCCGGACGGCTACGCCGCTTTCATTCACCCCCGCTCTGGATTGGGCGCTAGGTTGGGGGTGACCATAGTTAACGCACCCGGGACGGTCGACGCCGGCTATCGGGGTGAGATCAAGGTGACCCTGCTGAACACCGACCCCCGCGCCACCGTGCGGCTGCGGCGCGGAGACCGCATTGCGCAGATGGTGGTGCAGCGGGTGGAACGGGCGGTGTTCCACGAGGTCACCGACCTTCCCGGATCGGCGCGCGGAACCAACGGCTTCGGTTCGACGGGCGGATTCGGTCCCGCGCGTGTCATCGGGGACAATGAGCACAGTGAAGAAGGAGTGTGAGTCGTGGCTTTTGGACGTCGCCGGCAGGCCGAGGAGCCCGCGGAGGGTCCCGAGGTGACCGAGGAGCCGGCGGAGGAGACCGCCGAGGAGGCTCCCGCCAAGGCGGAGTCGGCCAAGGGCGGCCCGTGGGACTCCGAGGACTCCTTCCCCGAACTGCAGCGGCTTGACTTCGGATCCCTTCAGGTGCCGGTGGCGCCGGGGCTGGGTTTCCAGGTGAACTTCGAGGCCACCCAGGTCGACGAGCAGGGCAACCCGCTCGACGGGCGGCCCGTCGCGGTGCTGGTGCAGTACGAGGAGAGCGCCATGCAGCTCCAGGTGTTCGCGGCGCCGAAGCGCAGCGGGATCTGGGACGACGTGCGCCGTGAGACCGCCAAGGACATCCAGGAGGAGGCGCAGGGCCAGACCCAGGAGGGCGAGGGGCCGTTCGGTTCCGAGCTGCTGGCGATGGTCCCGGCCGCGCTGACCGAGGAGGTCCTCGCGGAGATGCCGCAGGAGGTCCGCGAGCAGATCCCGGCCGAGTTCGTCGAGCAGGGCTGGGCGCCGCAGATCATCCGCTTCCTCGGTGTGGACGGCCCCCGCTGGTTCCTGCAGGCCGTGGTGCAGGGCGCCGCGATCGAGGACGAGGAGCAGTGGCAGGTCCTGGAGGACGTCCTGCGCGGCGTGGTCGTGGTCCGCGGCGACGCCCCGATGCCGCCCCGCGACCTGCTGGAGCTGCGGATCCCCAAGGAGTTCAGCGAGGCCGGGCAGGACGAGGACGAGGAGGCCGTGGAGACCTTCGACCCGTTCGAGCGCGGCCCCGAGATCACCGAGGTCCGCTGACCCCGACCGCCGCCCGCCCGTGCCGCACGCCGTTCCGGACGTGCGGCCGGGTGGGTTCTGCCGTCCGGAACCCGGCCGGCCCCTTGCCATGACCGCCGCGCGGGTGGTCAATCGGAACATGTCGAAGAAGACGCGTAAACGCCGGGCCCGCAAGCGCAGCAAGCACAACAAGGGCAAGCGGCCCAACGCCCGCCGCTAGCCCCCGATCATCTCGAACGTCATCGCGTGCTCGACGCCGGCGGCCCGCCCGGCCTGCTCGGCCATGCCGGTGAGGAACTCCGCCGCGTCGAACTCCGCGCCCAGGTTCGCGAAGTACACGTGGTGGGCGAGCAGGGAGTCGATCCCGGCCCGCAGGTGGCCGGTGACGTCCACGTAGTGCGTCGCCTGCGGCGATCCGCCGAACAGCGCGAAACGGACGCCCTGCCACGGTTCGAGGTTCAGGTCGCGGAACACCCACCGGTTGGCGGCGTCCCTGATCGCGTCCGCGACGGCCAGCCCGAGCACCCGGTGGTCGGCCATGTTGAAGCCGCCGCCGGGGAACGTCTCGCGGAAGTTGATCGACACCACGACCTCGGGCCGGTGCCACCGGATCGCGCCCGCGAGCGCGCGCCGCAGCGGCAGCCCGTATTCCAGCATGCCGTCCGGCATGTCCAGGAACTCCACGGTGTCGACGCCGACCCGCCGCGCGGCCTCGATCTGCTCCGCGCTGCGGATGCGCCGGACCTCGTCGGGGTCCATCGCGTCGATCCCGGCCTCGCCGCGGGTGGCGAGCACCTCCGTCACCGTCTTGCCCTGCGCGGTCCACTTGGCGATCGCGGTCGAGCCCCCGTACTCCAGGTCGTCCGGGTGCGCCACGATCGCCAGGGCCCGCTCCCAGTCCTCCGGTACCGCTTCCATCCCTTCATCCTGGCCGATCCGGATCGGCAGGGCTACAGGTAGCGGAGCCAGAGGTACGGGGTGGCGAGGACGACCGTGGCGAGGGTGACGACGATCCCGTAGCGGGTGAAGCGCCAGAAGCTGATCGGGGTGCCGTTGCGGGCGGCGATGCCGAGCACGACCACGTTGGCGCTGGCGCCGATGGCGGTGGCGTTGCCGCCGAGGTCGGCGCCGAGGGCGAGCGCCCACCACAGGACGTGCCCCTGGCCGCCGGGCTGCTGCTGGACGAGGTCGGCGACGATCGGGCTCATCGTCGCGACGTAGGGGATGTTGTCCACGATCGCCGACAGCACGGTGGACGCCCACAGCAGCAGCATCGCGGCGACGCCGAGGCGGCCGTCGGTGGCGTCGGCGGCGGCGCGGGAGATGTCGCCGATGACGCCGGTCTCGACGAGCCCGCCGACCATGACGAACAGCCCGGCGAAGAACACGAGCGTGGGCCACTCGACCTCGCTGAGCGCCTCCTCGGTGGTCACCTTCGTCGCGGCGACCAGCAGCCCGGCGCCGAGCAGCGCCACCACGGACGGCTCGTAGTGCAGGACGGGATGCAGCACGAACGCCGCGATCACGATGCCGAGGACGGCGAGCCCCTGGGCGAGCAGCCGCCGGTCGGTGATGGCCTCCCGCTCCTCCAGGGCCATGACCTCGGCCGCCAGGTCCGGGTCGTAGTGGAACGCCGAGCGGAACAGCCACCGGCAGAGCACACAGAACACGAGCAGCAGCAGCACGACCAGCGGGGCCAGATGGACGAGGAAGTCGTTGAACGACAGCCCGCCCCGGCTCGCGATGATGATGTTGGGCGGGTCGCCGACGAGGGTCGCGGTGCCGCCGATGTTGGACGCCATGACCTCGGCGATCAGGTACGGCTCGGGCCGCAGCGCGAGCCGCTCGCAGACCAGGAACGTGACGGGCGCGACCAGCAGGACGGTGGTGACGTTGTCCAGCAGCGCGGACGCCGTCGCCGTCAGCACGACCAGCATCACCATCAGCCGGTAGGGCCGTCCCCGCGCACGTTTGGCGGCCCAGATCGCCACGTACTCGAACACGCCGGTGCGCCGCAGCACCGAGACGATCACCATCATCCCGAGCAGCAGGAAGATGACGTTCCAGTCGATCCCGGAGTGGGGGGAGAAGAAGGCGCCGCCGGCGTCGGTGATGTGCAGCAGCAGCATCAGGCCCGCACCGCCGAGCGCCACCGCGGTCCGGGGCACCCTCTCCGACGCGATCACCACGTAGGCGCAGACGAAGATGATGATCGCGGCGGTGGCCTGCACAGAGCCTCCCGGTCGGCATGCGGATGTACGGACCTGCCGACCAGACTTCCCGGCGCACCGGAGGTGACTCTAGTCCGACTCGGGCGTCCCTGGCGAGGGTGAAGTCCCCGCGAACGCCCGGCGATGGTGGGGTTTTGCCTATCCCGATCGGCGTGCTGGACCCATCCTCGGCCGCGCACCGGCGTCGCGAGTTCGGCCAGACCCGGCTCGCGGGCGCGACCCCGCGGCAGGTGCTCGGCGTCGTGGCACTGGAGTCGGGGGTGCTCACTCTCACCGCCATGATGTGCGGGACGGCCGCCTCCCTCTTCACGATCGCCGCCGTCCTGACCGGCTCCGCTCAGGGCCGGGCACCCGGCCGAGGGGCCGATTCGGGCGGGGATGTCATACGCTTCGAGGTATGGACGAGGTTTCGGCCGGCACGCCGTCCCCGGCGGGTCCGGGGCCGGGCGAGCGCGGCAGGGGTGGCCTGCGGCGCTTCCTGCGGCGCATGACGGCCGGTAAGGCGGAGCTTGAGGCCGAGGAACTGCAGAAGACCACCGGTGACGAGGGCGCGACGCCGATCAGCGACTGCGCCGCACGCAAGCGCCACTGCGTGGCGGGTACGCTACGTACCGTGACGCTCCGTCCACGGGGCGGTGCTCCCGCTCTGGAGGCCGAGCTCTACGACGGCACCGACGTGGTCAACCTGGTGTGGCTGGGCCGCCGCAAGATCGCGGGCATCGACCCGGGGCGCCGGCTGCGCGCCGAGGGGCTGGTCAGCGTGCAGGACGGACGCAAGGTCATGTTCAATCCGCGATACGAGCTGCGCGGCGGCTCGTGAAGCCGCCCCGAGCCGCCGGGAGACCGACGTGAGCGAAGTGACAGCGAGCACCGGGCGGGAGACCGCCGCGCACGACACCGTCGAGGCGGCCGTCCGCGCCCAGCTGGGCAAGGCGCTCGGCGGCGTGCGCGGCATGTTGGAGGCCGCCGTCCCGACGATCGCCTTCACCGGCATCTACGTCGCGGCGGAGAACATCAAGCTCGCCGTCGCGGCCGGCATCGGTGCGGCCGTCGTGCTGCTGGCCGTGCGGATCGCGCAGCGCTCCAGTCCGCAGTTCGTGCTGAACAGCCTCGTCGGCATCGCGATCGCCGCGTTCTTCGCGCTGCGCTCGGGCAAGGCCGAGAACGCCTTCCTGCCCGGCATCATGCTCAACGCCGGCTACGCCGCCGCGATGATCTTCTCGATCGTGGTGCGCTGGCCGGTCGTCGGCTTCATCATCGGGTCGGTCACCGGCGACCCGACCGCGTGGCGGGCCGACCGCGGCATCGTGAAGCTGTGCTCGCGGCTCACCTGGCTGCTGGTGCTGCCCTGTATCGTGCGCGTCGCCGTCCAGTACCCGATCTACCTCGCCGACGGTGACCAGAGCGGCCTGCTCGGCACCGCCAAGATCGCGATGGGCTGGCCGCTGCAGGTCGCCGCGCTCGCGGCGATGGTGTGGCTGCTCGCCCGCGGCCGCACCCCCCTCGAACGCAAAGAGCCCGCCTGACCGGCGCGCCGCCGGTGCGATGCCCTCGGCGTGGGCCGCCGGGCCCGGGGCCGAGAGCACCGCGGTGGGCTCAGCGCCCGCCGAGGAGCTCGGCGAGATCGTCCTCCACGTCCTGGCTGGCCACGAACATCAGCTCGTCGCCGGGTTCGAGGGTGTCATCGGACGAGGGCACCAGCACCCGACCCTCCCGCAGGATCGCCACCAGCGCGGTGTCGCGCGGCCAGTCCACCGATCCGACACGCTGCCCGCCGAGCGGCGCGTCCTCCGGCAGCGTCAGCTCCACCAGGTTCGCCTCGCCCTGCCGGAACGTCATCAGCCGGACCAGATCGCCGACGCTGACCGCCTCCTCCACCAGTGCCGACAGCAGCCGCGGCGTGGACACGGCGACGTCCACCCCCCACGACTCGTTGAACAGCCACTCGTTGTTCGGATGGTTGATCCGCGCCACCACGCGCGGCACCCCGTACTCGGTCTTGGCGAGCAGCGACACCACCAGGTTGACCTTGTCGTCGCCGGACGAGGCGACCACCACCTGGCAGCGCTCCAGCGCCGCGTCGTCCAGCGCGGAGATCTCGCACGCGTCGGCCAGCAGCCATTCCGCGCGCGGCACCATCTCGACCTTGATGGCCTTGGGGCTCTTGTCGATCAGGAGCACCTCGTGCCCGTTCTCCAGCAGTTCCTGGGCGATGGACCGGCCCACCGCGCCGGCCCCGGCGATCGCGACCCGCATCAGGCGTCCTCTCCGTTCCGTGCCGCGACGGCGGCGTTGACGCGCTCCAGATCGTCGGCGCCCGCCATGATGTGCACGATGTCGCCGTCCTGGATCACCGTGTCCCGGTCGGGGACGAGGGCATCGCCCATCCGCGACAGGAACGCGACCCGGGTGCCCGCGTGCTCCTCCAGCGCGCCGACCTTCGCGCCGACCCACAGATGCCCGGAGTCCAGTTCGGCGAGGACGACCTCCCCGGTCGGGTCGCGCCACAGCGGCTCGGCGCCCTCCGGAAGCAGCCGCCGCAGGATCTGGTCGGCCGTCCACCGGACGGTCGCGACCGTGGGGATGCCGAGCCGCTGGTAGACCTCCGCGCGGCGCGGGTCGTAGATCCGGGCGACGACGTTGTCGACGCCGAACGTCTCGCGCGCCACCCGGGCGGAGATGATATTGGAGTTGTCGCCGCTGCTGACCGCCACGAACGCCGACGCGCGCTCGATGCCCGCCTCGGCGATCACATCGCGGTCGAACCCGAACCCGGTGATGCGGCGGCCCCGGAACCCGCTGCGCAGCCGGCGGAACGCCTCCGGGTTCTGGTCGATGATGGCCACCGAATGGCCCTTGTCCTCCAGGATGTGGGCGAGCGTCGAGCCGACCCGCCCGCATCCCATGATCACGATATGCACGGCCGTTCCCTCTTCCGTCCAGGGGGACGCTCCCCCTGTCCCCCCGCGCCGCGCACGGCGTTCGTCGCTGCGCCGCCGACGCCGTGCCGCACCCGAGGACCGTTTTCCGTCAATGCTCCCTGCCGGGCTGCAAACCTACACATCCCCCCAGGCGAGTACTACCCAACCAGTTTCCGGGCAGGGCCGCGACGCCCCCGCGGACGGCCCCGCACGTGCGTGGCCAGGGAAGATAAGGGTGGTGTCATCGCGGGATAGGCTCTCCTTTCGTGTCAAAGGTTCCGGACCTCGCGAAGCGGCTGCTGCTGGGCCGCGCGCTGAGCAGCGCCCAGCAGCACGAACAGCTGCTGAAGAAACGGATCGCGCTCCCCATCTTCGCCAGCGACGCCCTGTCGTCGGTGGCCTACGCCCCCCAGGAGATCCTCCTCGCGCTCGGCGCGGGCGGCCTGGTGATGTACAGCTACACCCCCTGGGTCGGCGCGGCCGTGGTGGTGATCCTGCTCACCGTCGTCGCCTCCTACCGCCAGAACGTCCGGGCCTACCAGAGCGGCGGCGGCGACTTCGAGGTCGCCACCACCAACCTCGGCGGCAACTGGGGCCTCGTCGTCGCGAGCGCGCTGATGGTCGACTACGTGATGACCGTCGCGGTGTCGGTGTCGTCCGGCGTGCAGAACCTCGGCGCCCTGCTCACGTTCCTCCAGCCGCACGAGGTCTTCGTCGCGATCGTCGTCGTCGTGCTGCTCACCCTCGGCAACCTGCGCGGCATCAAGGAGGCCGGGGTCGCGTTCGCGATCCCCACCTATCTGTTCATGTTCGCGGTCATCAGCACCCTGGTGTGGGGCGCGGCCCGGCTGCTCGCGGGCGCCGAACTGAAGTCGGAGACCGCAGACTACGTCATCCACGGTGACGAGACGAACGTCGCGGGGTTCGCGCTCGTCTTCCTGCTGCTGCGCGCGTTCTCGTCCGGCTGCGCCGCGCTGACCGGCGTCGAGGCGATCAGCAACGGCGTGCCCGCGTTCCGCAAGCCGAAGGGCGAGAACGCCGCCAGGACCCTGCTGATGCTCGGGCTCGTCGCGATGACGATGTTCGCCGGGGTGATCGCGTTCGCGCACATCACCGACGTCAAGTTCGCCGAACCGGACCAGGGCAGCCACCTGATCGACCCGTCCACCGGCAAGGAGGTCTTCAACGTCGACCCGGTGATCGCGCAGATCGCGCACACCGTGTTCAGCGACTTCGAGATCGGGTTCGCGTTCGTCACCACGATGACCGCGCTGATCCTGTTCCTCGCCGCCAACACCGCGTTCAACGGCTTCCCCGTGCTCGGGTCGGTGCTCGCGCAGAACCGGTTCCTGCCGCGCCAGCTGCACACCCGCGGCGACCGGCTCGCCTTCAGCAACGGCATCATCATCCTCGCCACGATGGCCGGGGTGCTCATCTACGCCTACGACGCGTCCGTCAGCCGGCTGATCCCGCTGTACACCGTCGGCGTGTTCGTGTCGTTCACCGTCAGCCAGATCGGCATGGTCCGGCACTGGAACCGGCTGCTGGGGGCCGAGCAGGGCGGGGCGCAGCGCCGCCGGATGAAGACCTCCCGCGCCATCAACGCGTTCGGCGCCACGCTCACCGGCATCGTCCTGGTCGTCGTGCTGATCACCAAGTTCGCGCTCGGCGCCTACATCGTCTGCATCGCGATGCCGGTGCTGTTCATGCTGATGAAGGCCGTCCGGCGGCACTACGACCGGGTCGCCGAGGAGCTGACCCCCTCGGGCGAGGACGTCGCGCTGCCCGCCCGCAACCACGGCGTCGTGCTGGTCTCCCAGCTGCACAAGCCGACGCTGCGCGCCCTCGCCTACGCCCGCGCGACCCGCCCGTCGACGCTGGAGGCGGTGAGCGTGGCGGTGGACGCCGAGGCGGCCCAGCGGCTCCAGGAGGAGTGGGACGCGCTCGACATCCCCGTCCCGCTGAAGATCCTCGACTCGCCGTACCGGGAGATCACCCGCCCGGTGCTCTCCTACGTCAAGGGCCTGCGCCGCAAGAGCCCCCGCGACGTCGTCACCGTGTTCATCCCCGAGTACGTCGTCGGCCACTGGTGGGAGCACCTGCTGCACAACCAGAGCGCGCTGCGGCTGAAGGGGCGGCTGCTGTTCCAGCCGGGCGTCATGGTGACGAGCGTCGCGTGGCAGCTGGAGTCCTCGGCCCGGCTCAAGGGACGGCAGGAGCGGCCCGGACCGGGCTCGTCCCGGCGCCCGCCGCAGGCCGGGGCGCGTCCCGGTGCCGGTAGTGTTTCGGACCGTGACTGAACTCGAACCCGACGTCCTCGAACTGGAGGTCGGAAACGTCGCCAACGGCGGTTTCTGCGTCGCCCGGCACGAGGGCCGCGTCGTCTTCGTCCGGCACGCCCTGCCCGGCGAGCGGGTGCGGGCCCGCGTCACCGACCGCACCAGGAACTTCCTGCGCGCCGACGCCGTGGAGATCATCGAGGCGTCCCCGGACCGGGTGCCGCCGCCCTGCCCGTTCGCCGGTCCCGGCCGCTGCGGCGGCTGCGACTGGCAGCACGCGTCCCTGCCCGCCCAGCGGGCGCTCAAGGCGGCCGTGGTGGAGGAGCAGCTCCAGCGCCTCGCCGGGATCACCCGCACGGTGGTGGTCGAGGAGGTGCCGTACCCGGTCGACAGCGAGATGGCGCCGCCGCCCGGCCTCGGCTGGCGCACGCGCGTGCAGTTCTCCGTCGCGTCCGGCGTCGTCGGCCTGCGCCGCCACCGCTCCCACGACATCGAGCCCATCGACGAGTGCCTGATCGCCCACCCGGGTGTGGAGCTGATGGGCATCGAACGCAAGCGCTGGCCGGGCGCATCGGGCGTCGAGGGGATCGTCTCGGCCACCACCGGCGACCGTCTCGTCGTACTGCGCGGCCGGGACCGCCGCAAGATCCGGGTTCCGCGGCTGGACGTGCCGGTCCGGCTCGTGCGCGGCAAGCCGGAGCCGGGCTCCGGGCTCCCCTACGTCCGCGAGGAGGTGTCCGGGCGGCTGTTCCAGGTCAGCGGCAGCGGCTTCTGGCAGGTCCACCCCGGTGCCGCCCAGTTGCTCGCCGACGCCGTGCTGGACGCGCTCGAACCGAAGCCGGGCGACATCGCCCTCGACCTGTACTGCGGCGTCGGCCTGTTCGCCGGCGTCCTCGCCGACCGGATCGGCCCGGACGGCCTCGTCGTCGGCGTCGAGTCGGACGGGCAGGCCGTCCGCGACGCCCGCTACAACCTGCGCGACCTGCCGTACGTGTCGATCGAGCGCGGGCCCGTGGAGGAGGTCGTCGCCGACCTGGAGTTCGGGCGCGCGGGCGGCTCGTCCCGCGGTCAGAACAAGCGTGGTGGCGGGGGGCACCAGGGCGGCTCCCGGGTCCGCCGCGCCGACCTGGTCGTCCTCGACCCGCCCCGCACCGGCGCGGGCCGCGAGGTCGTCGAGCACATCACGCGGCTCGCCGGCCGCAAGATCGCCTACGTGTCGTGCGACCCGGCCACCCTGGCCCGCGACCTATCCTACTTCAGCGAGCGCGGCTGGACGCTGGAGTCCCTGCGGGCCTTCGACGCCTTCCCGATGACCCAGCACGTGGAGTGCCTGGCGGTGCTGGTGCGCGGCTGACGGGACCCGCGAAAACAGGTTGCGGGTCCCGCCTACCGTATAACCATGATCGAGATCAGGGACATGCCGGAGTCCGACGCCGGCCGCATGGTCGACTTCGCCGGCATGGTCTTCCACCTTCGCATCGAGGACCCCGAACGGGAGTCCTGGAGGCCGCGCCGCGCCGAGCGTGTCGGCGCCTACGACGGCGGGACCCTGGTGGGCCAGCTAGCGTCGATGCCGATGCGGCTGGCCGTCCCGGGAACGTTCCTCGACTGCTCGGCGGTCACGTTCGTCGGTGTGCTGCCGACCCATCGGCGGCAGGGCATTCTCACCGCGATGATGGAGCGCATGCACGCGGACGCGGTCGCCGCCGGCCGCCCGGTGGCCGTGCTCTGGGCGTCGCAGGGCGCCATCTACGGCCGGTACGGCTTCGGCCTCGCCACCCGGGCGATCGGGATGGAGGTCGACACGTCCCGTCCGCTGGGCCTGCGCACCACTCCGGACGACCGGCCCGTCCGCCTGGTCGACGCCGAGTCGGCGCCCGAACTGCTGGACCCGATCTACACCCGCTCGCTCTCCGCTCGCCCCGGCGGCCTGCTCCGCGACCCGGAATGGTGGAGGCGTTCCGTCCTGCGCCCGGTCGACAGCGAGGCCGGCGGCTTCACCGAGCCGCGCATCGTGGTCCACCCCGCCGGCTACGCCGTCTACCGCGCCAACGAGAACGAGACGATCAGGGTCGTCGACCTCGTCGCCGACACCCCGCAGGCCGAGGCCGCGCTCTGGCGCTACCTGGCGGCGATCGACCTGACGTCCCGCATCCAGGCGCCGAGCCGTCCCGTGGACGACCTGCTCCCGCACATGGCCGCCGACCCCGACCAGGTCGCCATCAAGGACGACTACGGCGCGCTGTGGCTCCGCCTCATTGACGTCCCGGCCGCGCTGCGCGCCCGGTCCTGGGCCACCGGGGACACCTTCGTCCTGGAGGTCGAAGATCCCCGCATCCCGGCCAACGAGGGCCGCTGGCGCCTGACGACGGGCGCGGCGGCGACCTGCGACCCGACGGCCGAGCCCCCGGACCTGACCGTGACCGCCGCCGACCTGGCCGCCACCTACCTGGGCGGCACCAGCCCGGTCACCCTCACCCGGATCGGCGCCATGACGGAGCACACTCCGGGAGCCGCGGCCCGGCTGGCGGCCGCCTCGGCCGTCCCGCTGGCCCCCTACATCAACGACGACTTCTGACGTGTCCGCGTCGGCGGCCGCCGCCAGGTGAGGCCCCTGGGCCTTCCCCGGTCACCGCCAGAAGAAGAGCTTCGCGCTGCCGTCCGTGACGGTCGCGGGGGCGGTGCCGTGCTGGATGAGCTGGAAACGCACCCGGTGTCCGGCGCGGACGGTGTCGGCGGGGAGGCCGTAGACCAGGTTGGTGCGCTCGCCGACGGACAGGAAGTCCTGGACGGGGCCGACCTCGTACCTGCTCGTGTCCTTCATCTCGACCTCGACGGCGCGGGCCTGGATGAGGGTGCCTGCGGGGACGCCGGTGACGGTCGCGGCCACGGTGAGGCTGTAGCGGGCGGAACCGGTGAGCAGGCTCGGGCCGCCGGGGTCGTAGTGCTGGTGCCGGGGGTCGGCGTACTCGTGGTCCCAGGTGACGTTCGTCCACGTGCCGGGGGAAAGCCGCTGCTCGGTGTCGGTGCCGACGGACACGTAGTCGGGCATGTCGTCTTCTCCTTCGGGCGAGACGCCGACGCGCCACTGCCCGTAGTCGCTGCTCACGGCGCGGTCGTAGTCGACCCCGACGCCGTTGATGGTGTGGTCGTTGGAGTACTGCTGAAGCTGTGCGCGGGCGTCCCACCGGCCGCCCGACCACGCGTACGTCTGCCAGCCGTAGGTGATCTTCTTCGCGTCGAACGCGCGCTTCACCGGGCCGTGACCGGCGTAGAGGCCGACGCGGTCGCGGCCGAGGACGCTCGCGGCGCCGTCCAGGTAGGCGTTGATCTCGTCCTGCTGGGCGGGGGAGGCGTCCCAGTCGGCGGCGAAGTAGATGGGGCGGTCGTCCGGCATGCCGCAGGCGCGGGCCTGCGCGGCGGCGTCCCGCGCGTCCGCGGCGCCGGCGGACCGCCCGGCCAGCGGGCGGCGCGCGGAGTCCTCCCAGACGACCACCAGCCAGATGCCCGCCCCGGACAGCTCGTCGGCCTCCGCGCGGGTCAGGTTCTTGCCGGTCGTGTCGTGCGACAGGTAGCGGCACGCGAACTTCGCGCCGGCGCGTTTCAGCGCGGCGGCGCCCGGGCGTCCCCAGGCGTAGTCGACGCCGAAGACAGCCATGTCAACTCCATCGGTCGGGGAGCGGTCCCGGCCGATTCAACAGGTTCCGCTTCTGTGACGCAGCAAATTGGACACGCTCGCACCTCTGCGCAAGCAAACGGTCACTGTTGGTGACATCAGGTCGCCCGCATGAAGATCATCAGGCGGTGCCGGCCCGGTGGCGCGGCCGGGGCCGGCGGGGGACGAGGATGGAACCATGCGTCTTCGGATCTTCACTGAGCCCCAGCAGGGGGCGAGCTACGACACACAGCTGGCGGTCGCCAAGGCCACCGAGGCCCTCGGCTTCGATGCGTTCTTCCGCTCCGACCACTTCGTCAAGATGGGGGACGTGAGCGGTGAGCCGGGCCCGACCGACTCGTGGATCACGCTGGGCGCGCTGGCCCGCGAGACCAGCCGGATCAGGCTCGGCACCCTGGTGACGGCGGCGACGTTCCGGCACCCGGGCCCGCTGGCGATCTCGGTCGCCCAGGTCGACCAGATGAGCGGCGGACGCGTCGACCTCGGCATCGGCACGGGCTGGTTCGACCAGGAGCACACCGCGTACGGCATCCCGTTCCCGAGCCTGGGGGAGCGGTTCGAGCGGCTTGAGGAGCAGCTTCGGATTCTCACCGGGCTGTGGGGGACGCCCACCGGCGAGACCTACTCGTTCAGCGGCGACCACTACACGCTCACCGAGTCGCCCGCGCTGCCCAAGCCCGTCCAGGCGGGCGGCCCGCCGATCATCATCGGCGGGGTCGGGGG
>NZ_BCQQ01000106.1 GCF_001552155.1 Actinomadura formosensis NBRC 14204
GGGGTTAAAGACAGCGTGCCTTTCGGTCGTTGCGTGGTCGGGGGCCGGGGGCTGAGGTAGTCGGGATCGTGGTGCTGCCGGGCGGGGGTCGGTCCCCGTCCGGCAGCCGCATATGTGGGGAGCTCATGAGCGACATCGCGGATGGTTCGCTGGCCTATGAGGGGGTCAAGCGGATCGGGTGGGCCGAGCGGAGCATGCCCGTACTGCGGCAGATCCGGGAGCGGTTCGCCGAGGAACGGCCGCTGGAGGGGCTGAAGATCGCGGCGTGCATGCACGTCACGACCGAGACCGCCGGGCTCATCCGCACGCTTCAGGCCGGCGGGGCCAGTGTCGCGCTGGCGGCGTCCAACCCGCTGTCCACGCAGGACGACACCGCCGCGGCGCTCGTCCATGAGTACGGGGCCGAGGTCTTCGCGCGGGCGGGTACCGACCGCGAGGGGTATTACGCCCACATCCACCAGGCGCTGGAAACCGGGCCCGACCTCGTGCTGGACGACGGATGCGATCTCGTCAACACGCTCCACACCGACCGCACGGATCTGCTCGGCACGGTCAAAGCGGGATGTGAGCAGACGACGACCGGTGTCATCCGGCTGCACCAGATGGCGCGTGAGGGCGCGCTGAGGTTCCCCATGGTCGCGGTCAACGACACCGACACCAAGCACATGTTCGACAACCGGTACGGGACCGGCCAGTCCACGCTGGACGGGATCGTGCGCGCGACGAACACGCTGCTGGCCGGCAAGACGGTGGTCATCGCGGGCTTCGGGTACTGCGGGCGCGGCCTTGCCGAGAGGGCGCGCGGCCTGGGCTCGCGGGTGGTCGTCACTGAGATCGACCCCGTCAAGGCGCTGGACGCGGCGTTGCAGGGGTTCGCCGTCCGGCCCATGGCCGAGGCCGCCGTGGAGGGCGATGTCTTCATCACGGTCACGGGGAACCGTGATGTCGTGAACGGAGACCATCTCGCGGTGATGAAGGACGGGGCCATCCTCGCCAATTCCGGGCACTTCGATGTCGAGATCGATGTGCGGGCGCTCCACGACATGGCGGTCGAGGTGCATCACGGGATCCGCCCGCAGGCGGACGAGTACGTGCTCGCCGATGGCCGGCGTCTCATCCTGCTCGCGGAGGGCCGCCTGGTGAATCTGGCCGCCGCGGAGGGGCATCCGGCCGCCGTGATGGACATGTCGTTCGCCGACCAGGCGCTCACGTGCGCGTGGCTCGCGACGTCGCATTCGGTGCTGCCGCCGGCCGTCCACGACGTGCCGAAGGAGATCGACACGGAGGTGGCCCGCCTCAAGCTGGCGTCGATGTCCATCTCCATCGACCTGCTGACCCCGGACCAGGAGGACTACCTGCACTCCTGGCGCATCGGCTCCTGATGCCCGCCGGGACGTACCTGCATCTCGGCGAGGGGCTTGAGGAGCGTTTCCAGTGCGCGCCGGGGCCCGGCGGATGGCGGTACGTGAGCCGGCGCTCCGACGGCGTGCGCGTCGACCTGGTCGTGGACGCGCGGTGGCGGCAGATCCGTGTCGAGGTGGTGACGCCGCAGTGGTGGATCCGGGGAGGGCTGACGGGGCCCGAGGTCACCTGGGTGCGGGCGGCGGGGGAGACGGGCACCGAGCACGGTGAGCGCGCGGCCGGGTTCCTGGGCGACTCACCGGCGTTCCCGATCAGCATCGCCCGTTCGCTCGATCTGGCCGAGGGCGGGCAGGCCGACGTCCGCCTGGTGCATCTGACCGGCGTGTCCCTTTCCGCCCTGACGTCCATGTGGCGTTGGCGCCATACCGGAACGTCCATCTACGAGACGGAGACGGCGCCCCTGCCCGTCCACGAGTACGAGGTCACGGATCTGTCCACGGGTGAGGTGAGCGTGATCCATCTGGCCGGTGACGTTCTCTTGGCCGCGCCCGGCATCGAGCTGACCGACCTGGAGTCGCCCCCCAACGTCCTGCAATGAACCTGCGGGCTGAGACCTCTCAGCGACCCGGCGGATAGGGGGCCTGCTGCGGATGGGGGCCGGCCGGCGGACGGGGCGCGTTCAGGACCCCCTGGTAAGGCCCCGCGCCATAGTCGGCGGGCGGCAGGAACTGCGGCTGCCCCGGTGCGGGGCCGCTGAACGGCGGCGGTGCCGGCGGCCCCTGGCGGACGGGCCCGGCCACCGGCGGCCCCTGGCGGACGGGCCCGGCCACCGGCGGCCCGGCCATCGCCATCGCCGGAACCGGTGCCGGGGCGGGGCCCCAGGCGGGCAGTCCGAGGCGCCGCATCCGGCGGGCGCGGCGCTCGGCGAGCCGCGCCTCCTCGCGGTGCCGGCGCTCGGCGAGCACCGCCGACAGCAGGATCTCCGGCCGCACCCCCGGCGGCGGCGGAGGGCTGATCACGGCGACGACCTGCGAGGCGATCCGCTGCCCCAGCGAGTCGCGCACCTCGGGCAGCAGCTCCCAGAACCGCGACAGGTACTGCCGGGCCGTCATCGCCAGCTCGTCCGGCAGCATCGACAGCTCAAGCGTCCGCGCCCACCAGGCGAGCTGCGGCGGCATCACCGCGACCGGCCCGAACAGCACCGACGCCGGGACGCGTTCCTGGATCACGATCGTCCCGGCGAACAGGTCGCCGAGCCGCTTGCCGCGCCGGTTGCAGAAGGAGGTGATCAGCGCGGGCGAGCCGTAGAACGTCCAGAACTCGATCACCCCGGCGAGCGCCCGGACGAGCGCCTGCCGGAACCGGATCGGCCCGCCGTCGTCGCCGACGACGCGGAGCCCCACGGCCATCTTGCCCAGCGTCCGGCCGCGCAGCAGCGTCTCGAACAGGCACGGGTAGCCGACGAGGACGGCGACGGTGCCGAGCAGCGTCAGCCCGATCGTCCACGCCTCGTCCGCGACGAGCGACGTCATCGCCGTGATGTAGACGACGACGTAGAGGATCATCATCTGGAAGATCAGATCCAGCAGCATGGCGCAGCCGCGGCTGGCCAGCCGTGCGACCCGGATGTCGAGTGCGACGGCCTCGCCGGTGACGAGTTCGGCCATGTCCTGATCCTCCCATGCCGGAGCTGTGTCCATTTTGCCGGTCCGGTGAGCCGACACGTTAGTCTCGCCGGGTGGACGTCGACGCCTATGTGGCCGCGCACAACGCCGACTGGCTGCGCCTGGAGCAACTCGTCAACCGCGGCCGCAAGCTGACCGGTGCGGAAGCGGATGAGCTCGTCGAGCTCTACCAGCGGACGGCCACGCACCTGTCCGTCGTCCGGTCCAGTTCGCCCGATCCGCAACTGGTGGGCCGGCTGTCGTCGCTCGTGGCGCGCGGCAGGGCCGCGGTGGCGGGCGCCCACGCGCCGCTCTGGCGGGACGTCACCCGCTTCGCGACGGTGTCGTTCCCGGCGGCCGCGTACCGGATGAAGTGGTGGTGGCTGGGCAACGCCGTCCTCGGCAACCTGCTGGCGCTCGCGCTGGCGATCTGGGTCGTGCACAGCCCGGAGGTGCAGGCGAGCATCGGGGCGCCGGAAGAGATCCGCGAACTGGTCGAGCACGATTTCGCGAACTACTACACCGAGCATTCGGCCGCGTCGTTCGCGTTCCAGGTGTGGGTGAACAACGCGTGGGTGTCCGCGATCGCGCTGATCTTCGGGATCATGCTCGGCATCCCGACCGTGTACGTCCTGCTGATGAACCAGCTCAACCTCGGCCTGATCGGCGGCCTGATGTTCGCCTACGGCAAGGGCGACGTGTTCTTCGGGCTGATCCTGCCGCACGGCCTGCTGGAGCTCACCGCCGTATACCTCGCCTGCGCGGGCGGATTGAAGCTCGGCTGGACGATCGTGGACCCGGGCCCGCGCCGCCGCGGCCAGGCCCTCGCCGAGGAGGGACGCGCGGCCGTCAGCGTCGCGCTCGGCCTCATCGCGGTGCTGCTCGTGTCCGGGCTCATCGAGGGCTTCGTGACCGGCTGGGTGCACATCACCTGGCTGCGCATCGCGATCGGCGTGGTCGCCGAGGTCGCGTTCCTCAGCTACGTGATCGTCCTCGGCCGGCGCGCCACCCGCCGAGGCGAAACCGGCGACGCCGACCTGCGCCCCGACACCGCCCCGGTAGCGGGCTGACCCACGGTTCACAACCGCCCTGCGGCTTTGAGGGCCAGGTAGGCGTCGGCCAGGGCGGGTGCGATCTCGTCCGGCGGGGCGTCCACGACCTCGACGCCGTGGCCGCGCAGCTCCGCGGTGAGGCGGCGGCGCTCGGCGCGGGCGCGTTCGGCGGCGGCCGCGTCGTAGACGGCCGCGAGGTCGCCGCGGCCGGCCGCCATCTCGCCGACCCGCGGGTCCGACACGGCGGCGATCATGACGAGGTGCCGGGCGGTGAGCTGCGGCAGCAGCGGCAGCAGCCCCTCCTCGATCGCGGCCGTGTTCAGCTCGGTCAGCAGGACGACCAGGCACCGCTGCCGGACCCGCGCCATCAGCGTCGACACCATCCCGGCGGCGTCGCATTCCAGCAGCTCCGGCTCCAGCGGCGCCATGGCATGCACCATCGCGGGCAGCAGGTCCGTCCGGGACGTGCCCTCCACCCGGGCGCGGACGCGGCGGTCGTAGGCGAGCATGTCGACGCGGTCGCCGGCGCGGGACGCGAGGGCGCCGAGCAGCAGTGCCGCGTCCATCGAGCAGTCCAGCCGGGGGATGTCGCCGACCCGGCCGGCGGACGTGCGGCCGGTGTCGAGCACCAGGTAGATGCGCCGGTCCCGCTCGGGACGCCACGTCCGGACGACCACGTCGCCCCGGCGCGCGGTGGCCCGCCAGTCGATGGACCGGACGTCGTCGCCGTCCACGTACTCGCGCAGCGAGTCGAACTCGGTGCCCTGCCCGCGGATCAGCGCCACGTGCGCGCCGGTCAGCTCGCGCAGCCGGGCCAGCTTGGCGGGCAGGTGCCGGCGGGACGGGAACGCGGGCAGCGCGCGCACCGTCCAGGGCGCGGACCGGGACAGCTGCCGCGCGGCCAGCCCGAGCGGCCCGACGGACCGGACGGCGACGGTGACGGCCTTGCGGTCGCCGCGCCGGGTCGGCGTCAGCGTCATCTCGACGCGGCGGCGCTCCCCGGCGGGCACGTCCACCTTGACGGTGCGGGGCGCGGCGCCCGCGCTGGGCGGCCACACGTCCCGCAGGCGGGCCTTGAGCCGCCGCCGCCCGAGGTTCTCCACGATCAGCGCGACGTGCGCCGTCTCGCCCAGCCGCACGGTGGTGTCGCCCGCGCGGTGGAGGCGCAGCGCCCGCACGTTCCCGGCGAGGGCCAGGTCGGCGGCGACGCCGAGCAGCAGGGCGCCCCACACCGCGAGCAGCGCCCACCAGTTCGGCGCGAACAGCGGGACGAGCGCGCCGAGCAGGGCCAGCAGCCCCAGGCGTCCGGTCAGTGCCATCAGCGCGGGGCGGGGACGTGGGCGAGGATGCCCTCCAGCACACCGTCGGCGGTGGCGCCCTCCAGCTCCGCCTCGGGACGCAGCTGGACGCGGTGCCGCAGCGTCGGCCTGGCCAGCGCCTTCACGTCGTCCGGCGTGACGTAGTCGCGGCCCGACAGCCACGCCCACGCGCGGGACGTCGCCAGCAGGGCCGTCGCACCACGCGGTGACACGCCGAGCTGGAGCGACGGGGACTGCCGGGTCGTGCGGCACAGGTCCACGACGTAGGCGGCGACCTTGGGGTCGAGGTGGACGCTCCTCACCGCGGCCTGGCCCGCGGCCAGTTCGCTCGCACCCGCGACCGCCTTCACCTCGGACAGGTCACGCGGGTCGAACCCGGCGGCGTGCCGCTGAAGCATGGAGATCTCCTCGTCCCGCGTGGGGACGGGCACGGTCAGCTTGACGAGGAACCGGTCGAGCTGGGCTTCCGGCAGGGGATAGGTGCCCTCGTACTCGATCGGGTTCTGGGTCGCGCACACCACGAACGGGTTGGGCAAAGCGCGCGCGGCACCTTCCACCGAAACCTGGCGCTCCTCCATGGCCTCCAGAAGGGATGCCTGCGTCTTCGGCGGGGTCCGGTTGATCTCGTCCGCCAGCAGGAGGTTGGTGAAGACGGGACCCTCGCGGAACTCGAACTCCGCCGTCCGGTTGTCGTACACCAGCGACCCGGTCACGTCACCGGGCATCAGGTCGGGGGTGAACTGGACGCGCTTGAAATCCAGGTCGAGGGCCCGCGACAGCGTCTTGATGAGCAGCGTCTTGGCGGTGCCGGGGACGCCTTCCAGCAGCACATGGCCGCGGCACAGCAACGCGATGACCAGACCGGTCACCACGGAGTCCTGACCGACGACCGTCTTGGCGACCTCACCGCGCAGCGCCGTCAGCGCCGCGCGGGCCGTCTCCGCCTGCCGCCGGGCATCCTCGGGCAGCGTCCCGGAGCCGGTGCCGCCGGACACGTCGTCCTTCCCGAGCTCTACAGGGTGGTTCAAGACTGGCGTACCTGCCTTTCCAGGTCGTCGAGGACGTCCGTGAGGGCGATGAGCCCGGCGTCGTCCAAGGGTTCAGGACCGTACAGGGCCGCTCCGACGTACGTCTCGTCGTAGGCCGTGCGGCGGGCGACCGCGGTGACGATCTCCTGCGCGGCGGAGGGATCCTGCGCGCTGCTGCGGGGCAGGCCGAGGAGCGGGACGAGCCGTTCGCGGGCGCCGGAGCGCAGCGCGTCCGAGGCGCGGTCACGGGCACGTCCGGCCCGGTACAGGCGGGCGCGGCCCTCGACCGTCTCGGCGGACCGGACGACGACGGGCAGCGCCTCCGCCACGACCGGGCCGAGGCGGCGCGCCCGCCACAGCGCCACCAGCACGACCGCGACCAGAAGTTCCAGGAAGAAGAGCTTGACGCCGAACGGCAGCAGGTCACCGAGCGACCGCTGCCCGGCGCCCGAGCCGGACTTCGGCAGATCCGGGACGAGCCACACCACCGACGAGCCCGTGCCGGCCAGGTTCATCGCGAGGGCCGCGTTGCCCTCCTCGGCGAGACGCCGGTTCGTCAGCGGCGCGGCCGATCCCAGCACCGTGACCGTATGCGTACCGGTCTGCACCTGGACGACCCTGGCATCGCCGTACTCGGTCTTGTAGCAGACGATCCCGGGGCCGGTGACCTTGTACGTCTCCGACTCGTGGAACGCGACCCTCCCCGCGAGCGACGCGACCGGCAGCGCACAGCCCGGGTCGGCGGTCTCCCCGTAGCCCGGGCCGCTCGGGCGCACCTGCGGCGCGAGATCGTTCAGCGCGTACGACGTCGGCTGGACGAGCAGGAGGTCCCCCGGCGCGCGGCTCAGCAGCGCCAGGTCGCGCTCGGTGAGCCGCTCGGTGCGCGTCACCACCGTGGTCGTTCCGGGGCCGGCCGCGGCGGCGGCGTCGGCGGCGTTCCGCGCCACGGTCACCCGCGTGCCGTGCTGCCGCAGGATCTCCGCCAGCGCCCGGCTGCCGTCCCGCTTCGCCGACGCGGGGTCGAGCGCCTCCGGCGACGTCGCCGGGCGCAGCGCCGCCAGGATCACCGCGACCACGACCATCGCGAGGATCACCGCGACCACGCCGCGCGCCGACCGCCAGCGGCGGCCCGCGACCTGCCGCGCGGACGGCTCCGCCGGTCCGCTCCGCCCGGTCCCGGGCGGGGCCTGCGTCACCATCGCGGGCCCCCTTCCTCGCCGGTCCCGGCGAGGGTGAGGTCATCGGCCTCCAGCGGCTTCGGCCGCGCCGCCCGCAGCCGCTCGTCCAGCTCCCTCATCCGCGCGTATCCCTCCGCGGTGCCCGGACGGTCGCCGTACCAGACGTCGTCGAAGATCCGCACGCCCGCGTGCAGTTCGCCGGCCAGCTCCGGCACGGCCTCGCCCGCCTCCGCGGCCAGCTCGTCGGCCGTCCGCCCGGGACGCGCCGAAAGGACCGCCCGTTCCTCCAGGTCACGCGCGATCGCGCGGAGCCGCTCCCGGATGGCCTCGGCCCACTGCCCGGCCTCCGCGTGCCGCTCCGCGGCGTCCCGGTGATCGAGCGCCGTGGACGGCTCGCCGGCCAGCAGCGGGTCCTTGCGGGAGCGCGGGTTGCGCCGCCCCCACATCAGCCACACGACCAGCCCGACGGCGACGAGCGCGACCACCACGATGATCGCGATGGACGTCCAGCCGCCGCCGCTGCCCTGCGACTCGGGGGCCGGGGCCTGGTTGAACAGGTCCCGCAGCCACTCGGAGAAGTCGTCCCAGACGCGCTCCAGCCAGGACGGCCTGTCGCGCTGGTAGACCTGCTTCTCCAGTTCGCGGCGGGCCATCTCGCGGGCCTCGTCGCGGCCGATCGGATCGAGGATCATCGCTGTGCTCCCGCCCCCGCTCCCGTCTCCGGGCGCGCCGGTTCGAGGCCGGTGCGCCACAGGGAGACGAACCCCTCCCCGTCGTCGCGCGCGCCGGCGGTGACGGCCGCCGCCGACCGCCCTCTGGTGCGCAGGTCGAGGTCGAAGCCCTCACGGCGCATCCGCCGGTCCATGTAGAGCAGGGCGATCACGCCCGCGTCGAACGGCAGCACCACCGACCAGCTCACGATCCGCCCGAGCGTGTCGACCGCGAGCGCGCCCATCGTCGCTCCGTCGCCGGACGAGTCGCCGAAGAAGATCAGCTGGACGAACAGGAACGGGATGCGCAGCGCGAAGAAACCCATGAACACGGTCACCAGCAACGCCAGCAGAAGCGTCCCGCACGTCCTGAACCATCGCCCCTTGGACAGGGTGACCGCCCGGCGGAGCGCGCCCGCGACCGTCCGCCGCTCCAGCACGACCAATGGGACGGCCTGGACGAACAGGATGTACAGCCACACCATCAGGCCGATCCCGAGCGGGAAGCCCACGAGCCCGGCGAGCACCCCGAACGCCGGATGCGCGCCGACGGCGATCAGCGTGAAGAACGGCAGGATCGGCAGCACCAGCGCGCCCAGCGAGATGCCCATGACGGCCGCGGCGGTGACGGCGAGCCGCCCGAGCCTCGGCCGGGCGTCCCGCCACGCCTGCCGCGGCGCGATCGGCAGGCCCACCAGTTCCCGGCCCAGGATGGGCGCCACCAGTCCCGACATCAGCAGGATCCCGTACGCCGACAGCACCAGCCCCAGCACCGTCAGCGTGGCCTGCGCGCCGAACGACTCCATCAGCACGGCGGGGGTGACCTCGTCGCGGGCGATGTCGCCGACGAAGAAATAGGCGGCGACCGAACTCGTCACCTGGATGACCGTGCTGATGGCCACCGACAGGCCCAGCGTGGTGCGCGGCCGTCGCCGGATCCCGGCGATCGCGCCGTCCAGCATCTCCGAGACGGACATGGGACGGAACGGGACGTCCCGCACCACATCGGTGGCGTCGGCATCGTCGTCCCAGCCGTCCGGTCCCGGCATTCTCGGCTCCCTGCGGTGTTCCCTGCCATCTCTGGGCGATCCATGGGCGGGGGCTGCGGTGCGTCCGGCCGATCCCCCTCCGGGCCCCGTCACGATCACCGGTCAGGTCATCCTGTCACGGGCGTGATGTCAACCTTGCGCCGGTTTCGGGAGTCATCTCTACGATTTCGAGCGGTCCACCCGATGACGATCCCGAGCCGCCCACCCGATACGGGGGAGCCATGTACGACGCAAACGCAGGTAACCTTGCACGCCAAGGTATATCTCTCCCTGGCAAGGTGGCACAGGAGCATAGCGCCCCACTCCACCGAACCCTGACTTTGTGACGATGAGGGCCATGAGAGGACGTGTACTGGTCGTCGACGACGATCTCGCGCTCGCCGAAATGCTCGGCATCGTGCTGAGGGGCGAGGGCTTCGAGCCTTCGTTCGTCCACGACGGCGACAAGGCGCTGGAGGCGTTCCGGGAGACCCGGCCCGACCTCGTACTGCTCGACCTGATGCTGCCCGGGGCCGACGGCATCGACGTGTGCCGCCAGATCCGCGCCGAGTCCGGCGTGCCGATCGTCATGCTGACGGCCAAGAGCGACACCGTGGACGTCGTCCTCGGCCTGGAGTCGGGCGCCGACGACTACATCGTCAAGCCGTTCAAGCCCAAGGAACTGGTGGCGCGGGTCCGGGCCCGGCTGCGCCGCACCGACGAGCCCGCGCCCGAGACCCTCCAGATCGGCGACATCACCATCGACGTCGCCGGCCACTCGGTGAAGCGGGGCGACCGGCACATCCCGCTGACACCGCTGGAGTTCGACCTGCTCGTCGCGCTCGCCCGCAAGCCCCGCCAGGTGTTCACCCGCGAGGTGCTGCTCGAACAGGTGTGGGGTTACCGGCACGCCGCCGACACCCGCCTGGTCAACGTGCACGTCCAGCGGCTCCGCGCCAAGATCGAGAAGGACCCCGAGCGGCCCGAGATCGTCGTCACCGTGCGCGGTGTCGGCTACAAGGCCGGCCCGGCCTGACCCCCGTCACCCGCCCCGTCACAGCACCCCACCCCCGTGACACGCCGATGACCGTCCAGCACCCGTCAGGACCCGTACGCCGCCTCGCGGACCCCTCATGAGAACCGGCATGAGGGGACCGAAGCGGTTCGCCCGGCGTGGCCTGGGCGCGGTACGGCGCGTCCTGCGGGGGGCCGTGGGCGCCGTCTACCTGCGCTGGCGCCGGTCGATCCAGCTCCGTGTCGTCACGTCCACGCTGTTCATTTCGGCGATCGTGGTGGCGATCCTGGGCGCGTTCCTGATGCAGCAGGTGTCGTCCGCGCTCATGGACGGCAAGGTCAAGGCGGCCCGTCTCCAACTGGACGACGGCCTGGCGCAGGTCCAGCGCGATCTGGGCAATTCCACCGGGGACGGCAGCAGGCTCAACTCGACCATCGACCGCTTGAAGTCGCGCAGCGGCCCGTCCGGGCTGTACGAGGTCTACATCCGCGACACCACCGAGCAGTACTTCGACGGATACACGACCAATGAGCTGCGGCAGGAGAGCGTCCCCAAGCGGCTCCGGCAGGAACTGAAGAACGCCCCTGCCGGTTCCCGTGCCTACACCTACGGCAAGCTCTCCTACATCGGAGGCAGGCCGGACGAACGCGGCCTCATCGTCGGCGGCAGGACCGGCCAGTTCGAGCTGTACTACCTGTTCCCGCTGACACAGGAACAGCAGACCCTCACCAACGTGAGCCGCTCCCTAGCCGGAGTGGGCATCGTCCTGGTGCTGCTCTTGGCGGCGATCGCCTCGCTGGTGACCCGGCAGGTCGTCATACCGGTGCGGCTCGCCGCGCAGGGCGCGCAGAGACTCGCCGCCGGGCGCCTGGAAGAACGCATGAGGGTCCGCGGCGAGGACGACCTGGCGCGCCTCGCCCGCTCCTTCAACGACATGGCCGCGAACCTCCAGGAGAAGATCGGCGAACTGGAGGACCTGTCCCAGGTCCAGCGCCAGTTCGTCTCCGACGTCTCGCACGAGCTGCGCACGCCCCTGACCACCATCAGGATCGCCGCGGACATGCTCTACGAGTACCGCGACACCTTCGACGACCCCGCCGTCGGGCGCTCCGCCGAGCTGCTGCAGAGCCAGCTGGAGCGGTTCGAGTCCCTGCTCGCCGACCTCCTGGAGATCAGCCGGCACGACGCCGGCGCGGCCACCCTGGACGCGGAGTCCCTCGACATGCGCGACCTCGTCCTGCGCGTCGTCGGCGACATCCAGGGCCTCTCCGAACGCAAGGGCAGCAAGGTCGTCCTGCAGCTGCCCGGCGAACCGTGCATGGCCGAGGTCGACCGCCGCCGGGTCGAACGCATCCTGCGCAACCTCCTCGTCAACGCCGTCGAGCACGGCGAGGGCGAGGACATCATCATCTCCGTCGCCGCCGACCGCGACGCCGTCGCCGTCGCCGTCCGCGACCACGGCGTCGGCCTCAAACCCGGGGAGGGGCAGATGGTCTTCGACCGCTTCTGGCGCGCCGACCCCGCCCGCGCCCGCACCACCGGCGGCACCGGGCTCGGCCTGTCGATCTCCCGTGAGGACGCGCAGCTCCACGGCGGCTGGCTGCAGGCTTGGGGCGAGCCCGGCGCGGGCTCCCAGTTCCGCCTGTCGCTGCCCCGCGTCGCCGGCGCCGAACTCCGGGGCTCCCCGCTGCCGCTCGTCCCGCCCGGCGCCGGTGACGCGCGCCCCCTGTTCGCGGAACTGGAGGCCGGCGAATGAGCGCGTGCGCGGGGACCAGGCGGTTCACGAGGCTCCTCGCGCTGGCCGCCCTCGTCTTCGGCGCCGCCGGCTGCGCGAACGTGCCGAGCGGCGGGCAGGTCCTCAGCGGCAGACCCGCCGAACGCGCCGAACGCGTCGACGACCCGTACGTCCGGCTCATCCCGGTCAAACCGCGGCCCGGCTGGGGGCCCGCCGAGATCGTCTCGGGGTTCCTCGCCGCGTCCGCCAGCTTCGACGACGGGCACAAGGTCGCCAAGATGTACCTGGGCGGCCAGACGTCCTGGAACCCCGGCCTGCGGCCGTCGGTGACCGTCCTCGCGAGCCGGGTCACCGACCCGCACGTGGTCAAGGCGACGGCGGACCAGGCCACGGTCCGGATCACCGGCGAGGAACTCGGCACGATCACCGCCGACGGCCAGTACACCGCGTCTCCGCGGGAACTCGACGCCACCTTCCAGCTCGCCAAGACCCCGCAGGGCGTCTGGCGCATCACCGGCCTGCCCGGCGACGAGAAGTCCGGGCTCCTGCTCACCAAGGACGACGTCGAGCGCGCCATGCGCACCGTCAACCTGTTCTTCTTCGCACCCGACCGGCACACCCTCGTCCCGAACGGCATCTTCCTCCCGGTCGCGAACCGGGAGGCGCTGCCGACCCAGCTCGTCCAGGCCCTGCTCGCCGGCCCCACGTCCTGGCTGGCCGGCGCCGTCGACAGCGCGTTCCCCAAGGGCACCCGGCTGCGCCGCAGCGTCCAGATCGACAAGGACGTCGCGATCGTCGACCTCAGCAAGGAGGCCCGCGGCGGCGACATCGACCGCATGTCCGCCCAGCTCAGCTGGACGATGCGGCAGCTCTCCGAGATCAAGCAGTGGCGGCTGCGCATCGACGGGGAGACCGTCGCCCCCGACGACATGGACGCCACCCAGTTCGTGTCCGCGTGGGACGGGAACTCGCCCGACGGCCAGATGCCGGACGACGGCGTGCACCAGAGCGCCTACGTCGTGGGCCCGTCCGGCTTCCTCGGCAACCTGCAGGACGACCGCGCCCAGCCCGTGGTGACCGGCCTCGCCGGGCGCCTCTCCCGCCCCGCCGTCGCTCCCGGCTACGAGGAGGTCGCCGGCCTCAGCGCCGACGCCTCGCAGGTCCTGCTCGCCGCCCCCGTCACCGGGGCGCCCACCCTGCACGTCCTGCTGACCGCGCACAAGGGCGCCCGCTTCACGGCCCCGTCCTGGAGCCACGACGGCACCCTGTGGGTCGTGGAGAGCAGGAAGGACGCGTCGTGGCTGTGGGTGCGCCGCCCCGGCAAGGCCCCCGTCCGCGCCGCCCACTGGGGCCTCGGCGGCCGCGAGGTGCTGGCCTTCCGCGTCGCCCGCGACGGCGTCCGCGCCGCCGTCATCGCCCGTGTCGACGACCGCCCCCAGGTGCAGCTCGGCCGCATCGTCCGCGGCCCGGGCGACTCCCTGGACGTCGGCTCCTTCCTGCCGGTGAGCTCCGAACTCCAGGACGCCGTCGATCTCGCCTGGCGCGACTACGGCACCCTCGCCGTCCTCGGCCGCGCCAAACGCGACTCGCAGACCCTGCCGTTCCTGATGCCGATCAGCGGCAGCGCCATCACGTCCCTGGGCGTCGGCTCCCTCGGCGAACCCCGCACCATCGCCGCCGCACCGGGCGCCCCGATCCTCATCGGCACCCGCTCGTCCGGCAGGGACCAGATCTGCCGCCAGCGCTCCCCGAGCAACTCCTACAGCCCCTGGATCTGCCCCACCCCGGGCAAGGACCCCGGCTATCCCCGCTGACCCCGGACGACGCCGTTGTCCACAGTCGTGGGAGCGCGGGACGGGGCGGAGGACGGCGCGGCATCGTCGGGTGCGTGCGACTCTTCGACGACCTGATCGAGCTGCTTCTGCCTCAGCGGTGCGCCGGGTGCGGGCGGGAGCCGGTCCTGCTGTGCGACACCTGCGCGAGGCCGCTGCGCGCGGCTGCACGGCCCGCCAGGCCCGCGCCGTCCGGTCTCCCGCCCCCGTGGACGGTCGCCGCCTACGAGGGCGCCCTCCGCGTGATCCTGGCCGCCTACAAGGAACGTGGCCGGACGGCGCTCGCCGTTCCCCTGGGCGAGGCCATGGCAACGGCGATCCGTGCCGCCCTCGCGGCCGTCCCCGACCCGCCCGCCGGTGCGTCGTCCGGCGGTGCGGTGATCGTGTGGGTGCCGTCGGGGCGGCGGGCCGTACGGCGGCGCGGGCATGATCCGCTGCGCGGCGTGGTGGCGGCGGCGGTCCGGCGGTTGCGCGCGGACGGCGTCGCGGTGAGCGCGGTGGACGCGCTGCGGCAGCGCGGCCGGGTGGCCGATCAGGCCGGCCTCACGGCGGTGCAGCGCGCCGCCAACCTGCGGGGCGCCGTCGAGGCGCGGGCCGGGGTCGCCGGCCTCCGGGTCGTGCTGGTGGACGACGTGGTCACGACGGGGGCGTCGCTGGCCGAGGCGGTGCGGGCGCTGCGCACCGCGGGCGCCGAGGTCACCGGCACGGCGACCGTCGCGGCGACGCCCCGCCGCCGCCCCCGGTGAGTCCGGCCCCGCAGCGAAGTCGGGCAACGGTGACTTTCTTCACTTTTCTTCGCCGAGCCGATGATTGGCTACGGCGTGTAGTCAATTGATCTCCGGCGAGCCGGAACCCGAGGGCGTCCGGGGGCATTCGAGTCACAACGCGTCATGGAGGAGGTAGAGATTATCCAAAACTCACCGGAGGGCCAGTCCCATCTGACCAGCGCGGGCACTGGCGGCGGGATCGCCGGTGACGTCGCGGTTCGCGGGGCGTGGCGGGGCGCTCGGGGGCGGCCGGAGGCCCCGCTGCGGCAGTCGCCGATGACGGTCCGTGAGGTTTTCCTCAGCCCACCCTCCTGACATTCGTGGCGTAAGGGGTTAGCGTTCCTGACATGGCACCCGCCCGGGTCCGTGGTTGCGTCGGATCGCAGTGCTCGTCAGGAGCACGGCAGACGATCCGGCTAGCCGATGCCAGGCGCAGGCGAAACGGCCCACGTAAGGCGACTTCTCGTCGACCGATCACGGTGCGCCTTAGAGGTAAGTCCTGCCTCATCGGGGGATCCGACATCCCCCGAACCGAGAGAAGGGCAGTAGTGGCGAGAGCGCCGCGAGCCCCTCAGCAGGCGGATGTGGGGACGAAGACCAGGTCGGCCGGGCGGGTGCGACCCACCGTCCTGTGGTGCCCGTCCGGGACCGGTAGGGGTCCCGGGTCGGGCGATGAGCACAACCGGGAGAAGGGGGGCCCACATGAACATCACCGTGAGGGGTCGGCACACCGAGGTCAACGACAGATTCCGCCGGCACGTCGACAGCAAACTGGCCAGGATCGAACGGCTCAACCAGAAGGTCATCCGCGTGGATGTGGAGGTGTCCGAGGAACGTAACCCCCGGCTGGCCGACCAGCGCGAGCGGGTGGAGCTGACGATCCGCTCCCGGGGCCCGGTGATCCGGGCCGAGGCCGCCGCCGACGACCGCTACGGCGCCCTCGACATGGCCCTGGACAAGCTGGAGTCACGGCTGCGCCGCGACGCCGAACGGCGCAAGGGCCACGGTCTGAAGAACCACGGCAAGAACCAGAGCAAGGGCCGTCCCAAGCTCGCGACGATGGAAACGCTCCCCGAGGCACTCCCCGAACCCGCCCCCGAACCCGTGAAGACCGCCCCGGAGCCCGCCGAGGACGAGGTCGCGACGGTCATCTCCCCGGACGAGAGCCTCGTACCGATCCCCATGGACGGCGACGGACCCCTCGTCGTCCGCGAGAAATTCCACAAGGCCGAGCCCATGGGCATCGAGCAGGCCCTTTTCGAGATGGAACTCGTCGGTCACGACTTCTTCCTGTATCGGGACAAGGTCACTGGGCACCCCTCGGTCGTATACCGGAGAAGAGGCTGGGACTACGGAGTCATCAGGCTTGTCGAGGAGTGAGCCGTCCAACCGGTTCGGGTCTCTGGAGGAGGGCCGGTGATGCGATGGGAGCGTCACGTCATCGTCCGAACCATGTCATGATCTGAAAAGGCGTATCAGCCGATCCGCGGACGCGGCGCGTCCCGGGAACCTTCCCGGGGCGCGCGGCGGTTGAACCGGAGACACCCCGGTCCGAAATCCTCCGGGTTCGTCCCCGGACCCCGTAAGTTCCCGAGGACGAACCGTTGGACGACAACCCTCCGGTAGGTCCAGATCGCTGAATAGTGAAGGGGGGAAGCGGCGTCTCCTCCACGCCGCGACTCTGGTGAGCGAGAATCCCGAGCCTCGCGACGCCGCGGCGGTACCCCGCCAGAGCGGCGCCGGCGCCGCCCCCGCCGGCGGGGGGACGCCGCGCCCGGCCGACGCGGCCGACCCCATCCGCGTGCTCATCGTCGACGACCATGCGCTGTTCCGCAGGGGGCTGGAGATGGTCCTCCAAGGCGAGGACGACATCGAGGTCATCGGCGAGGGCGGTGACGGGCACGAGGCCGTCGAGATGGCCGGCGACCTGCTGCCCGACGTCGTCCTCCTGGACATCCGGATGCCGCGCCGCAGCGGCATCGAGGCCTGCACCGCCATCAAGGACGCCGCGCCCAGCGCGAAGATCGTCATGCTGACCATCAGCGACGAGGAGGAGGATCTCTTCGAGGCGATCAAGGCCGGGGCCAGCGGATACCTGCTCAAGGAGATCTCCATCGACGAGGTCCCGCAGGCGGTCCGCGCGGTGCACGGCGGCCAGTCGCTGATCAGCCCGTCGATGGCGTCCAAGCTCATCACCGAGTTCGCCGCGCTGGCCAAGCGCAGCGAGGAGCGGACGCAGCAGGTCCCGGCGCCGCGCCTCACCGAACGCGAGATGGAGGTGCTGCGGCTCGTCGCCCGCGGCCTCGGCAACCGGGAGATCGCCCGCGAGCTGTTCATCTCCGAGAACACGGTGAAGAACCACGTCCGCAACATCCTGGAGAAGCTCCAGCTTCACTCCCGCATGGAGGCCGTCGTCTACGCCGTCCGCGAGAAGCTCCTAGAGATCACCTGACCCTCCGGGCCGCCGGCCGCGACCGGCAATCCGGTTTTGTCGGTGTCGTGCTCTAGCATCGCGGACGTGAGCGAAGCAGCACCTGGTACAGGCGGATCCGGCGTCGTGGAACTCGGCGCGGACGAGGCACGGCGGCTCCAGTTGCGTGCTCAGGGCTTCCTGGGCGCGCGGCCGAAGGGCGGCGTCACGGCGATGCTGGAACGGCTCGGCGCCGTCCAGCTCGACACGATCTCGGTGCTGGCCAGGTCCCACGAGCTGGTGCCCTACGCGCGCCTGGGCCCGGTCGGACGCCGTGCCATCGAGGCCGCCTACTGGGGCGACGCCTCCCAGGCCGCGGCCAAGCCCGGGTCATCCCGGCGCGGCCCCGCCGGGGGAGGGGCCGGCGCGCCGGGACCCGAGGGGAACGGGGCGGGCGGGCCTCGGCCCGGCGCCGGGTACGGGGCCTTCGAGTACTGGGCGCACGCGGCGTCGGTGATCCCCATGGCCGACTGGCCGTTGTTCGCGTTCCGGCGGCGTGCGTACCTGCGGCGCGGCTGGCGCTGGCACAAGGTGCCGGAGGGCGTCTGCGACCTGGTCCGCGCCCGGCTGAAGGCGGACGGCCCGCTCACCACGAAGGAACTCGGCGGTGCCAAGGCGAGCGCCGAGTGGTGGGACTGGAGCGACCACAAGATCGGCATCGAGTGGCTGCTGGACACCGGGGAGGTCGTCTGCGTCGAGCGGGCCGGCTGGCGCCGCGTGTACGACCTCGCCGAACGCGCCGTCCCGCCCGGCCTCCTCGCGCGGGACCCGGACGACGACGCCTGCCTGACGGCGCTCATGGCGCGGGCCGGGCGCGCCCTGGGCGTGGCGACCCGCGGTGACCTGGCCGACTACTACCGGGTCAGGCAGGACCAGGTCGACCGCGTGATCGAGGCGACCGGGCTCGTCCCCGTCAGGGTCGCCGGATGGTCCCAGCGCGCCTGGGCCGATCCCGAAGCGCTGTCCGCCTCGCCCAGGGGCAGGCACGCCACGACCCTGCTGTCGCCGTTCGACTCCCTCGTCTGGGACCGAGCCCGCGCCTCCCGCGTGTTCGGCTTCGAGCACCGGCTGGAGGCGTACGTCCCCAAGGCCAAACGCGTCCACGGGTACTTCGTGATGCCGCTCCTCGCCGGGGGCCGTCTCATCGGACGGGTCGACCCGGCCCGCGAAGGGCGCACGCTCATCGCCCGCCAGGTCTCCCTGGAGCCCTGGGCCACCCGCACGGCGGCCCGGACGGAATCCTCGGCGGCGGCCCTCGCCACCGCCCTCTGGCGCGCCGCGGCCTGGGTCGGCTGCGACGACGTCCGCATAGAACGCAGCGCCCTGCCGGCCGACCTGCTCAAGGCCGCCCTGAACACCGCGACCCCGTCCTGAACGGTGCCGTCCCGGCGGGCCGGGCGCCGGGGGAACGCACGCGGATCCCCCTTCCCCAAGCGCGAAGGCCACATGAGCGAAGGCCGGCCCGGTGGGTGCGGGCCGGCCTTGCGATGGGGGATGGATCAGCCGTGGGGGGTCTGCTGGGTGTCGGTCGAGATGGGGACGTCGATGACCTCGCCCTGCTCGCCGCCGCGGCGCTTGGCAGAGCGCGAGCCGAACAGGGAGTAGTCGACGATCTCGGGGATCACGCGGGGCGCGTCCACGACGACGTCGGAGAACAGGTGGACCATCCAGCTGATGAGCAATCCGGCGACGACGATCCCGACGCCGGCCCAGAGCATGACCCACGCGGGGCCGAGGCAGAGTGCGACGCCGCCGACGACGAAGCCGACGAAGATGATGCCGACCGCGATCCACGAACTCGGCCGGCCGGCGTGCGAACCCCCTGAAGACCCTTCGGACATTACGCCTCCCCTCCTGTGAAGGTGTGAGGGATCCTCTCCGGGGCCCTGAAAATCAAACGGGGCGCGCTGTGGATTGCGCTGCGGAGTGACCTAGACCATTCTGGGTCTCGCCTACGATGGCATCGTACGTGTGGTGTGCATGCCGCCCTGAGCGGTGAACCACGATCTGCAAGGAGCCTTCGAGAGTGCCGCCAGTCATCGACAAGATCCTTCGTGCGGGCGAGGGAAAGACCCTGCGCAAGCTCAAGAAGCTCGCGGATCAGGTCAACTCGATCGAGGAAGACTTCCTCGAGATGAGCGACGCCGAGTTGCGCGAGCTGACCGACAAGTACCGGGAACGCATCGCCGACGGCGAGTCCCTGGACGATCTGCTGCCCGAGGCGTTCGCGACCGCGCGCGAGGCCGCCAAGCGCGTCCTCGGCCAGCGCCACTACGACGTCCAGGTGATGGGCGGCGCCGCGCTGCACCTGGGGAACATCGCCGAGATGAAGACCGGTGAGGGCAAGACCCTCACCTGTGTGCTCCCCGCCTACCTGAACGCGCTGTCCGGCGACGGCGTCCACGTGGTCACGGTCAACGACTACCTGGCCAAGCGCGACGCCGAGTGGATGGGACGCGTCCACCAGTTCCTCGGTCTCGAGGTCGGCGTCATCCTTCCGCAGATGACCCCGGACGAGCGTCGCGCGGCCTACAGCTGCGACATCACCTACGGGACGAACAACGAGTTCGGGTTCGACTACCTGCGCGACAACATGGCGTGGAGCCTGGAGGAGTGCGTCCAGCGCGGCCACAACTTCGCGATCGTGGACGAGGTCGACTCGATCCTCATCGACGAGGCCCGGACCCCGCTGATCATCTCCGGTCCGGCCGAGCAGAACTCCAAGTGGTACTCGGAGTTCGCCAAGATCGTCCCGCGGCTGAAGCGCGCCGAGCTGGTCAGCACCGCGGGCCAGGTGGACGAGTACGGCCCCGGCGACTACGAGGTGAACGAGAAGAAGCGCACGGTCGGGGTCACCGAGTCGGGCGTCGAGAAGGTCGAGGACTGGCTCGGCATCGACAACCTCTACGACTCGGTGAACACGCCGCTGGTGAGCTTCCTGAACAACGCGCTGAAGGCCAAGGAGCTGTACAAGCGCGACAAGGACTACGTCGTCATGAACGGCGAGGTCCTGATCGTGGACGAGTTCACCGGCCGTATCCTCCACGGCCGCCGCTACAACGAGGGCATGCACCAGGCCATCGAGGCCAAAGAGGGCGTGGCCATCAAGGACGAGAACCAGACGCTCGCCACGATCACCCTGCAGAACTACTTCCGCCTCTACGGCAAGCTGTCCGGCATGACGGGCACCGCCGAGACCGAGGCGGCGGAGTTCAACAAGACCTACAAGATCGGTGTCGTGCCGATCCCGACGAACAAGCCGATGGTCCGCAAGGACGTGGCGGACGTCGTCTACAAGACCGAGCAGGCCAAGTTCGAGGCCGTCGTCGACGACATCGCCGAGCGGCACGAGAAGGGCCAGCCGGTCCTGGTCGGCACGACGTCGGTGGAGAAGTCCGAGAAGCTGAGCAAGATGCTCAAGCGGCGCGGCATTCCCCACCAGGTGCTGAACGCCAAGCAGCACGAGCAGGAGTCGGCGATCGTCGCGGAGGCGGGCCGCAAGGGCGCGGTCACCGTGGCCACCAACATGGCCGGTCGCGGTACCGACATCATGCTCGGCGGCAACCCCGACTTCCGCGCCGACCTGGAGCTGCACCAGCGCGGGCTGTCGCCGCTGGAGACGCCCGAGGAGTACGAGGCGGGCTGGCCGGAGGCGCTGGAGAAGGCCAAGGACGCCGTGAAGGGCGAGCACGAGGAGGTCGTCGAGGTCGGCGGCCTGTACGTCCTCGCGACGGAGCGGCACGAGTCGCGGCGCATCGACAACCAGCTGCGCGGACGGTCCGGCCGGCAGGGCGACCCGGGCGAGTCCCGGTTCTACCTGTCGCTGGAGGACGACCTGATGCGGCTGTTCAACTCGGCCCGCGTCGAGTCGATCATGACGCGGCTGAACATCCCGGACGACGTGCCGATCGAGTCCAAGATCGTCACGAACGCGATCAAGTCGGCGCAGAGCCAGGTCGAGCAGCAGAACTTCGAGATGCGCAAGAACGTCTTGAAGTACGACGAGGTCCTGAACCGGCAGCGCAAGGTCATCTACGCCGAGCGCCGCAAGGTGCTGGAGGGCGAGGACCTCCACGAGCAGGTCCGCCGCATGATCGACGAGGTCGTCGCGGGCTACGTCGCGGGCGCCACCGCCGAGGGCTTCGCCGAGGACTGGGACCTCGACAAGCTGTGGAAGGCGTTCAAGCAGCTCTACCCGATCTCGATCTCGGTGGACGAGCTGGTCGAGGAGGTCGGCGGCGACATCTCCGGCCTGGACGCCGAGACCCTCGCCGAGAAGATCCGCGGCGACGCCGAGGCGGCCTACGACAAGCGCGAGGAGGAGCTCGGCGCGGAGGTCATGCGCGAGCTGGAGCGCCGCGTCGTCCTGTCGGTGCTGGACCGCAAGTGGCGCGAGCACCTCTACGAGATGGACTACCTCCAGGAGGGCATCGGCCTGCGGGCCATGGCGCAGCGCGACCCGCTGGTCGAGTACCAGCGCGAGGGCTACGACATGTTCAACGCGATGCTGGACGGCATCAAGGAGGAGTCGGTCGGCTACCTGTTCAACCTTGAGGTCGAGGTCGAGGAGCAGCCGGAGGCCCCGACCGTCGGCGCCGCGCCCGTCTCGGTCGCCAAGTCGGCGCCCGCGGGCGCCGTGGCGGACACGGAGGAGGAGGGCGCCGTCGCCGTCGATGAGGTCGAGGAGGCCGAGGAGGTCCCCGCGATCAAGGCGAAGGGCCTGGAGAAGCCGTCCCGCCCGAAGAAGCTGGAGTACTCGGCCCCGACCGTCGACGGTGAGGGCGGCGTCGAGCACCACAGCGAGGAGACCGAGGACGAGTACGCGGGCGTGAACCGCAACGACCCGTGCCCGTGCGGGTCGGGCAAGAAGTTCAAGCGCTGCCACGGCGACCCGCGCACCAAGGGCAAGTAGCGCGGCGGGAACGAGCGGCGTCGCGCGAAGCGGCCTCCCGGACGCCCGGGAGGCCGCTTGCTCATGTCGGGGCATGTCAGGGCGCGGTCGTCTCCAGGGCCGTGCAGCGCCACCGCCCCCGCATGTGCTCAAGGCGCAGCGCCAGCGCGTGGACGCGTCCGGCCACGACCACCACGGCGACGGCCTCCGCCACCGCCGGCGCCGGCCGCTGCACCCTGCCGGACAGCACCTTCGGCGGGACGACCCGCCTTCCGCGCGCCGCGTCCCCACGCGCGCCCACCGCGCGGCACACCGCCGGGACGGCCACGAGCGACAGCTGATGCGCCGGCCGCGTCCCCGCCAGCACCTCCACGATGAGCCGCACGGCCGTGTCGGCGACGGCGCGGACCTCCGCGTCCACCCCGTCCGCGGGACGCACGACCCGCAGCCCGGGCCCCCGCACCGGCACCGCCGCGGGCCGGAGCGCGAGGGCTCCCCGGGTGGCGGGCGGGCGGTACCGGATGATCCGAATTCCCGACTTGACCGGACGACGCCCCATGCCGAACCTCCTGACTCGTTTAAGAACAGGAGTCACAGGCCCCGCGGAAAATACGTCCTGACCGCTTCCGGCCTCCCCGGTACCGCCGGGTCCCCCGGGAGGCATGGGAAAGGCGGCGGGCGCGTGGAGGCGCCCGCCGCCTTTCCCGGAGCGAGTCCCCGGCCCGGGAGGGTCAGCCGGCGGCCGGGGAGTCCTGCGGTTCCGCGGTGCCCTTGCGGCGCTTCTTCTTCGCGCCGCCGGCGAGTTCCGGGGCGGCGCCCGGGTCGGCGGCGGTCGACTCCTCGTCCTCGGGTTCCCGGCCGGGGGTCGCGAAGTTGAACCTCGTGATCAGGAATCTGAAGATGAAGTAGTACAGGAAGAAGTACAGGACGCCCATGCCGAGGATCAGCCACAGTCCCTCGGTGTTGTCCTTGCGGGCGTTCAGCAGCAGGTCGATCAGGCCGGCGGAGAAGCCGAACCCGAGCTGGGCGCCGGCGGCCTCCAGGATCGCCATCGAGATGCCGGTCAGGACGACGTGCACGGCGTACAGGACGGGCGCGACGAACATGAACGCGAACTCGATCGGCTCGGTGACGCCGGTGACGAACGCGGTGAGCGCGGCGGAGATCATGATGCCGCCGACCGCGGGCCGCCGGTGCTTGGGCGCGGCGTGCCAGATCGCCAGCGCGGCGCCGGGCAGGCCGAACATCAGCACGGGGAAGAATCCGGCGAGGAAGCCGCCCGCGTTGGGGTCGCCGGCCAGGTAGCGGTTGATCTCGCCGTGGACGACGCCGTCGGAGGTGTTGTAGTCGCCGAACACGAACCAGATGAGCGAGTTCGGGATGTGGTGCAGGCCGAAGGGCAGCAGCAGCCGGTTGATGACGCCGTAGACGCCGGCGCCGGCGGCGCCCGCCCCGGTGATCCACTCGCCGAAGTCGGTGAGCCAGTTGCCGAGGACGGGCCAGATGAAGCCGATCAGGATGCCGAGTGCCAGGCCGGCGACGGCGGTGATGATCGGGACGAAGCGGCGCCCGCCGAAGAACGCCAGCCAGGTCGGCAGCTTGATCCGGTAGTACCGCTGGTACAGCAGCGCGGCGATGACGCCCATCAGGATGCCGCCGAGCACGTCCGTCGGGTTCTTGGCGCCCCAGTCGATGACCTGCGCCTGCGCCCCGTCCGTCACCTTGGTGATCAGGACGTTGCCCTTGAGTTCTTCGGTGTGCGAGAACATGATCTTGGAGACCCGGTCGAAGACCAGATAGCCGACCACGGCGGCGAGCGCGGTGGAGCCGTCGGACTTCTTGGCGAAGCCGATCGCCACGCCGACGGCGAAGAGCAGGGGCAGGGCGGCGAACAGCGCGTTGCCGGCCTCGCCGACGATCTCGGCGACCCGGTCCCAGCCGAGACCGTCGGCGCCGAGCATGTCGGCCTGGCCGAAGCGCAGCAGCAGCGCGGCGGCGGGCAGCACGGCGATCGGCAGCATGAGGCTGCGGCCGATCCGCTGCAGCACCGCGAGGGCGCTCGACCCTCGGCGCGGTGCGGAGTCCACGGTTGTCGCAGTCATCGCGAGGTTCCTCCTTCAGGGGGGTTCAGGAGTGCGGCGGGGGGCTCCCGAGGGCCGTGTGGATCTGGTAGCGGTCCGCCCTGTAGGTCGACACGCCCAGCTCGGCGCACACACCTCCGGTGTACGAGCGGCGTTGCAGGAGCAGCACGGCACTGCCCCGGGCGATCTGCAGGTGCCTGGCGTCGGTGGCGTCGGCCAGGCTGGCGTCGATGGTCTGGTCGCCCGCGTCGAAGACCAGCCCGTACACCGCTTCGAGGACCCCGTACAGGGAGCGGTCCGCGAGCCGGCGGTCGAGCAGGTCGGGTGCGAGGGACGCCAGGATGTGCGCGCGCTCCACGGCCATGGGCTCCCCGTCGGCGGTGCGCAGGCGTTCGATGATGTGGATCTCGGTGCCGGGCTCGACGGCGAAGATGCGGGCGAGCCGCGCGTCGGCCGGGACCGTCCGGCGGTCGAGATCGATCGCGCCCGGCCGCAGCCCCCGGGCCAGCATGTCCTCGGTGAACGAGACGAGCCGCAGCGGCATCTCGATCTTGGGGCGGGCGACGAACGTGCCCTTGCCCGGGACGCGGTAGAGCCGCCCCTCGGAGACGAGCTGGTCGACGCCCTGCCGGACGGTCATGCGGGACAGCCCGTACTGGACGCACAGCTCGCGCTCCGACGGGATCGGGGCGTCGACGGGCAGTTCCGCGCTCTCGATGAGGTCGAGGAGGATCGCGCGGAGCTGGAAGTACTTCGGTACGGGACTGTGCGGATCGATGGTGGTCACGGAGTGTCCTCGATGGCCGGGGCCGGATCGACGAGTGGGGACGGGTTTCGACTGGTTTCGACGGAGAAGTGGACT
>NZ_BCQQ01000107.1 GCF_001552155.1 Actinomadura formosensis NBRC 14204
CCCGCGGCGCCCCGCGAGCGCGGCGGGTCGCCGGTCGCCGCGCTCACGCTGATGGCGGCGATGGCGGCCGGCGCGGCGATGATCCCCGTCGCGGCGTCCCGCCCCGCGCCGGACTCCTGGCTGATCGTCATGGCGCCCGCGCTCGCGGTCATCGGGCTGGGCCTCGTCCTCGGCGGCTGGTTCCGGTCGCGCGGCCTCGCGACGGCCGGCACCGTGCTGACGCTCGCGATGCTGACCACCTCCGTCACGGGCGACGCGCCGCGCAACGCCGAGTACGGGGAGGTCGACTGGCACCCGACCGACGTCTCGCAGACGAACCAGACCTACAAGATCGGCGTCGGCCAGGGCGATCTGGATCTCACCGCCCTCCCGCTGTCCCCCGGCCAGCGCGTCACGATCGACGCGCGGGTGGCGCTCGGCGGGCTGGAGGTGACGGTGCCGCCGGCGGCCCGCGTGCTGGTGGACGCGAAGATCGCCCTCGGCGACCTGCGCATCCGACACCGGACGACGAGCGGGCCGAACGCCAGGGTCATCCGGGTTCTCGAACCGGAGCGACCGGGCGGCGACCCACCCGTGATCGAACTGCGGATACGTGGCAAGGTCGGAGACGTGGACGTGCACCATGGCTAGGAGAAACGCGGCAGAGAAGAACGTGTCCGGGCGCTACCGGTTCGACCCCGCCGGCCCGGTGGCCGGGCTGTTCTTCCTCGCCCTCGCGGGCCTGTTCCTCGCGGACGGCCTGTCGGACGGAGGCGTCCTGTCCGCGACGATCCTGGCGCCGGTGGTGCTGATCGGGCTCGGCCTCGTCGGGACCGTCCGGGTGCTGACCCGCTCCCGCCGCCGCCACCTGCGCTGACCGCGCTCCCGACCGGCCCCGCCTGCCTCCCGGACACCCGGAGCGGGAAGTAGTGTGATCTCGACGGCTGGTGACGGAGTGGGGTTCGATGTCAGGGCACACTAGGACGCCGGAAGCGGGATGCACCGACGTGCTGCCCGGCTCCCGTTCCGCGCTGGACCCGGGCCGCGCCATCAAGCCCGGACGGCACGGTCTCTCCCCCGAGACCGTCGCCGGCATCCAGCGGGAACGGCTGATCGACGCGTTCGTCCAGGTCGTCTCCGACCGGGGGTTCGCGCACACGACGATCAGCCGGGTCACCTCGGGCGCGGGCGTCACGAAGAAGACGTTCTACGCGCACTTCACCGATCTGGACGAGTGCTTCCTCGCCGCCTACCAGCGCGGCATGGACATCCTGCTCCGCCGTATGACGGAGGCGCACGAGGCGGCCCCCGACTGGCCGGACGGGATCCACGCGGCACTGCGCACGCTGCTCGCCGCGCTCGCCCGCGAGCCCCGGTTCGCGCGGGTGTCGCTGGTGGAGGTGAACGCGGCGGGCCCGCAGGTGCGGCAGGCGCGGATCGACAACCTGACCAGGTTCCGCGGTTTCTTCACCGGCCCGTCCCCGCCGCCGATACCGGTCGCCGTGGTGGACGCGATCGTGGGCGGCATCTACAGCGCGATCCACGTCCAGATGGAGACGGGCGAGGCGGAGGAGCTTCCCTCGCTGCTGCCGTCTCTCACCTACTTCGCGCTGCTCCCCCTCATCGGCCGGGAGGCCGCCGCCGGCTACCTCGGCGACCAGCCCCGCTGAGACCGGACGGCCGGTCTCAGGGACGGGCGGTCTCAGGGACGGGCGGTCTCGGGGACGGGCCCACCCGCGTGCAGGCTGACCGCGAAGGCCGGGCCGGGGTTCGTCAGTGCCTGCGGGCCGCCGTGCACGCGGACGCGGTTGGCGCGCAGCGGGCGTTCGGTGACGCCGCGCTCGGTGAGCGTCACCACCGCCAGCTCACCGGCGACCAGGGTGCTGACCCGGCCGTGGACCGTACCGCCGTGCCCGGGTGGCCAGGTGGTGAGCCAGGTGGTGTCGTCCAGCGGGACGTCCCGGGGGCGGTCGCCGTCGAACCGGACGAGCCGCCACCATTCGTCGGGACGTCCGGCCAGGTCGCGGATACGGGCGGCGAGCTGCCCGGCGGTCGGCGGGCGGACGGTGGCGGTGCGGCCGTGCGGATCGTCCTGGCCGCGCATGGTGAGATCGGGAACCACGGAGAGGTCCACGGAAGAAAGTCCTTCGTGTACGGGTGTCGGCCGGAATGAACGGGTTCAGCGACAACACGAAGGACACAGCGCGCTGGCCGCGCGGCGCAGGGCCACGGGGCTGTCGGTCGACACGCGCTCGGTCACGCTCCAAGCAGACACCGGTGACCGAGGGTTGTCAAGCTGATCATGGCGGATCAGCGGCTGATGAGCACGTACACGATCCCGCTGAGGATCAGGGTGACGATCAGTGACCCCAGACATCCAAGTCGAGACGAGGAGGACAGGAACATAACGCCCCTCTACCCGAAACCCCAGCTCATCGCCTCTCGGCCGGCGGCCATCCTTCTCCCAGACATCGGTAAATAAGCGACGTCGGGGACTAGTACGGGATTCACCCCCCGGCATAGGTTCGTAGGGTCGCCTGCCTCGGAGGTGGCCCCGATGACGTGGCCGGACCAGCGAGCCCCGCCCGGGGGACGTCTCTTCCAAGTCCACCCCAAGACGTCCCCGGGAGAAACGCATGCCACGTATCCGTGTCGAGGTCGACGGTGCGACGTATGAGGACGACGTCGAACCTCGCCTCCTTCTCGTCCACTATCTGCGCGAACGGCTGGGGAAGGTCGGGACCCCGGTCGGGTGCGACACCAGCAACTGCGGAGCCTGCACCGTCCTGCTGGACGGGATGAGCGTGAAGAGCTGCTCCGTGCTCGCCGTCCAGGCGGACGGCCGTGACGTGACGACCGTCGAGGGGCTCGGCGTCGACGGCACCACGCATCCCATGCAGCGGGCCTTCCACGAGGAGCACGCGCTCCAGTGCGGCTACTGCACGCCCGGCATGATCATGGCGTCGCTCGATCTGCTGCGGGAGAACCCGGACCCGTCCGAGGAGGAGGTCCGGGAGGGGCTGGAAGGCAACCTGTGCCGGTGCACCGGCTACCAGAACATCGTCAAGGCGGTCCGGCGGGCGGCGAGCGAGATGCGCGAGCCCGCCGGGCGGGAGGTGACGCCGTGACCACGCAGGAGGTCGGCAGCCCGCGGAAGCGGTCGGAGGACGCCCGGCTCATCACCGGGCGGACGCGGTGGACCGACAACATGACACCGGCGGGGACGCTGCACGTGGCGTTCCTGCGCAGCCCCCACGCACACGCCCGGATCACGGGTGTCGACACCTCGCAGGCCAAGAAGAGCCCCGGTGTCGTCGCCGTGTTCAGCGGCCGGGACCTCGCCGAGGAGCAGGGGGCGCTGCCGTGCGCGTGGGTCGTGACCGAAGACATGAAACACCCCGACCATCCGCCCATGGCGGTGAACGAGGTGCGCTACGTCGGTGAGCCGGTCGCGTGCGTCGTGGACCGTGACAAGGCCGCGGCCGTGGACGCCTTGGAAGAGATCGACGTCGACTATGAGCCGCTGCCCGCGGTCGTGGACATGGAGGCGGCACTGGCCGAGGGCGCCGACCTCGTCCACGATGACCTCGGGACGAACAAGTCCTACACGTGGGTGTTCGAGAACGGGGATCTCGACGCCGCGATGAGGGACGCACCGGTCGTCATCGAGCGCCGCTACGTCCAGCAGAGGCTCATCCCCACGGCGATGGAACCGCGGTCGGTTCTGTGCGTGCCCGAGGGGGACGAGTTCACGCTGTACTCGGCCACGCAGATTCCGCACATCCTGCGGCTGATGCTGGCCATGGTCACCGGAATCCCCGAGCACCGGATCAGGGTCGTCGCACCGGACGTCGGCGGCGGCTTCGGCTCCAAGCTGCAGGTGTACGGGGAGGAAGTCCTCGCGCTGCTGCTGGCCCGCAGGCTAGGCCGCCCCGTCAAGTGGACGGAGACGCGCAGCGAAGGCAACATGACCGTCCACCACGGACGCGACCAGATACAGCGGCTCACGCTCGCGGCAGAGCGGGACGGCCGTATCCGTGGCCTGAAGGTGGACCTGCTGGCCGACATGGGGGCATACCTCATGCTGGTCACACCCGGCATCCCGCTGCTGGGCGCGTTCATGTTCAACGGCATCTACAAGATGGACGCGCTGTCGTTCACCTGCACGGGCGTCTTCACGACGAAGGTGCCCACGGACGCGTACCGGGGCGCGGGCCGTCCGGAGGCCACGTTCGCGATCGAGCGGATGATGGACGAGCTGGCCGCCGAACTGGACATCGACCCCATCGAGGTCAGGCGCCGCAACTGGATCAAGCATGAGGAGTTCCCGTACGAGACGATCGCGGGCCTCACCTACGACTCCGGCAACTACGAGGCGGCGACGGACAAGGCCCTCGAACTGTTCGGGTACGACAAGCTGCGCGCCGAACAGGCCGACCGGCGGGAGCGCCAGGACCCGGTGCAACTGGGCATCGGCGTATCGACGTTCACCGAGATGTGCGGTCTGGCACCGTCGCGTGTGCTGGGCTCGCTGTCATACGGCGCCGGTGGCTGGGAGCACGCGTCCGTGCGCGTTCTGGCCTCCGGCAAGATCGAGGTGATCACCGGTGCGTCCGCGCATGGGCAGGGCCACGAGACGGCTTGGGCGCAGATCACCGCCGACAGGCTCGGGGTCCCGTTCGAGGACGTGAAGGTCCTGCACGGCGACACGGCGATCTCGCACAAGGGCATGGACACCTACGGTTCCCGTTCACTGGCCGTGGGCGGGGTCGCGTTGTTCTCCGCCTGCGAGAAGGTCGTCGACAAGGCCCGCAAGGTCGCCGCGCATCTACTGGAGGCGTCCGAGCAGGACCTTGAGTTCACCGGCGGACGGTTCAGCGTCCGCGGTGTCGAGCAGGAGGGCAAGACGCTGCAGGAGGTCGCGCTGGCCGCGTTCTTGGCGCACGACCTGCCGGACGGCATCGAACCCTCGCTGGACTCCGAAGTCACGTTCGACCCGGAGAACTTCTCCTTCCCGCATGGCACGCACCTGTGCGCCGCCGAGGTCGACACAGAGACGGGCATGGTGAAGATCCGCAAGTACGTGGCGGTGGACGACGTCGGCAAGGTCGTCAACCCGCTCATCGTGGAGGGCCAGGTCCACGGCGGGCTGGCGCAGGGCATCGCCCAGGCCCTCTACGAGGAGGCCGTGTACGACGCGGAGGGCAACCTCACGACGACGACCATGGCCGACTACCTGATCCCGTCGGCGATGGACCTGCCGACGTTCACGACCGACCGCACCGAGACGCCCGCGACGTCCAACCCGATGGGCGTGAAGGGCGTCGGCGAGGCGGGCACGATCGCCTCGACCCCCGCGGTCGTCAACGCGATCGTGGACGCGCTGCGCCCGCACGGCGTCACGGACGTGCCGATGCCGTGCACGCCCGAACGCGTCTGGCGCGCGCTGCGCGCGGAATCCAGGCCGGCGGCGACCGAACCGGGCGCGGGCGGCGGGCTCGGCTCGGCCGGAGGTGACCAGTGATCCCCGCGACGTTCGACTATGTGCGGCCCGCCTCGCTGGACGACGCCGTGCGGGCGCTGTCCGACGCGGGCGAGGACGCGAAGGTCCTGGCCGGCGGGCAGAGCCTGATGCCGCTGCTGCGGCTCCGGCTCGCCGTCCCGGACGCGCTGATCGACCTGGACCGCATCGAGGGGCTCCGGGAGATCCGCGACACCGGCGACGCGATCGTCATCGGCGCGATGGCGACGCACCACCAGGTGATCCGCGACCCGCTGGTGCGCGCGCACCTTCCGCTGATCGCGCAGGCCACGCAGACGGTCGCCGACCCGGCCGTGCGGCACCGCGGCACGTTCGGCGGCTCCCTGGCGCACGCCGATCCGGCGGGCGACCTCCCGGCGGTCGCGTCGGCGCTGGACGCGGTGTTCCTCGTCCGGTCCACGCGCGGCGATCGGGAGATCCCCGCTTCGGAGTTCTTCGTCGACTGGATGACGTCGGCGATGGAGCCGGACGAGCTGCTCGTGGGCGTCCGCGTCCCGAAACTGGGCGCGGGCTGGGGCGTGCACTACGAGAAGTTCCATCGGACGGCGCAGGCGTGGGCGATCGTCGGTGTCGCGTGCGCCGTCCGCCGCGATGGCGACGGGATCGAGGACGCGCGTGTCGCGCTGACCAACATGGGGCCGGCCCCCGTGCGGGCCGGCGCGGTCGAGACCGCGATCAGGGGCGGGCCGGCGTCGCAGGACGCGATCCGGGCCGCCGCCGCGCAGGCGCCGGCGGGCACCGAACCGCCCACCGACCTGCACGGATCATCGGAATACCGGGCGCATCTGGCGACGGTGCTCACCGCGCGGGCGCTGACCGCCGCGGCGGGATGACATGATCATGCGGCCGGATTCCGGGATCGGCGTCCGGCCGCATGATCGCGCCGCCGCGGGGTACCCGCCCCGTGAACCGCGCTTTGGACAAGCTGGACCGGGCCCTACTGGCGGCGGGATGACCCGCCGCCGTAATGTCGCGGGCAAGTTCTCCGGACGATAAGGACTTTGATCATGGAGCTCGACCACGATTTCACCGTCCCCGTGCCGGTGGATCAGGCCTGGTCGGTGCTGCTCGACGTGGAGCGGGTCGCGGGCTGCATGCCGGGCGCGACGCTCGACTCCGTCGAGGGCGAGGAGTACTCGGGACGAATGAAGGTGAAGGTCGGCGCCATGACCATCACCTACCGCGGCACCGCGCGGATCGTCTCGGCCGACGAGGCGGCCCGGGTGCTGACGCTGGAGGCGTCCGCGAAGGAGGCCCGCGGCTCCGGCACGGCGGCGGCGACCGTCCAGGCGCGGCTGAACGCCGAGGACGGCACGACGCGGGTGGCCGTCCACACGAAGCTGAACGTGACGGGGCGGCCGGCGCAGTTCGGCCGCAACATCCTGTCCGAGGTCGGCGCGAAGATCATCACGCGGTTCGCGAACGCGCTGGCGGCCGAACTGGAGTCGCCCGGCGAGACCGCCCCGGCCGTCTCGGCCACCGCCCCTGCCGAGCCCGCCGAGCGCCCCGCCGAGCCGACCGAGCACCCGGCCGAGGCCGCCGAGCGCCCGGCCGAGCCCGCGGAGAGCCCGGCGGAGGCGGCCGAGCCCGAGGCGGCGGCCGAGTCCGGGGCCGCGGCCGCGCTGCCCGAGGAGCCCGCCGGAAAGCCCGGCCCGGTGGAGGCCGAGGCGGCACCGGCGCGGCCGGAGCGGCCGCTGCGGGTGGCGCGGGAGGAGGAGGCGATCGACCTGCTGGAGATCGCGGGTCCGTCGATCGCCAAGCGGGCCGTCCCGGTCATCGGCGGCCTGGTCGCGCTGCTGCTGGTCATCCGCTTCCTCGTCCGGCGGCGCCGTAACCGCTGACATCGGCGCGCCGGGAGCACGGGCACCCGGCGGGGTCAAGCGCGGGTCAATGATCCGTCCGGGGTCGGCGACAACGGTGGAACGGGCCACCGCCGATGCCGTCGGCTTGTCCACGTGGACACCATCGAGCTTCAGCGGATCACGCGGATCGAGAACGACAACTGGTGGTACCGCGAGCGGCGGAAGATCCTGTCCGCGGAGCTGCGGCGGTTCGGCGCGCCGGGCACGGCCGTCGACATCGGCGCGGCGTCCGGGGCGGGCTGCCGGGTGCTGGCCGAGCACGGCTGGCGCGCGACAGGGATCGACCTGAGCCCGGCCGCGGTGGCGCTGGCGCGCGCGCACGGCGTCGAGGCGTACGAGGGCGACGCGCGCTATCTGCCGCTTCCGCCGTGCGAGTACGACCTGGCGCTGGCACTGGACGTCCTGGAGCACATCGAGGACGACGCGCGGGCGGCGGCGGAGATCGCGCGGGTGTTGCGTCCGGGCGGGACCGCGCTGGTGTCCGTGCCGTACGACATGGCGCTGTGGTCGGCGCACGACGTGGCGCTCGGCCGCGTCCGCCGTTACACCCGCCGGGGGCTCGTGGAGCTGGTCGAGGGCGCCGGGCTGGTGCTGGAGGCGGTGTGGAGCAGGGGCGTCCTGCTCCGTCCGCTCCTGCGCGGGCTCAGGCACCGGACGGCCCGGTGCGAGGACCTGGCACCGCTGCATCCGCTCGCCAACGAGGTGCTGCGCCGGTCGGCGGCGCTGGAGCGGCGGCTGCCGGTGCGCGGATGGCCGGGCGTGTGGCTGTTCGCGCGGGCCCGCCGCCCCGGCTGACGCTCAGGTCTCCCCGAGGAGGCGGTCGACGACCCTGGCCGCGGCCCGGCCGTCGTCGTGCGGGCAGTACTTCACGAAGAACCGGTCGTAGGCGTCGGCGTAGCGCCGTTCACTGTCGGGTGCCGCCCTGACCTCCCTGGCGACCTCCGCCGACGTCGTCACGACCGGTCCCGGAGCCTCCGCCTCGAGGTCGAAGTAGAGGCCGCGCATATGGTCGCGGTAACGCTCCAGGTCGTAGGTGTAGAGGACGATGGGGCGGCCTAGGACGGCGTAGTCGAACATGGCGGACGAGTAGTCCGTGACGAGGACATCGGCCACCATGTAGAGCTCGGCGATGTCGGGGTAACGGGACACGTCCAGGAGGAAATCGTCCGTCGCCGTAGGAGCCCGGTCGGTGACGAGGTGATGGGCCCGCAGTAGAAGGACGTGGTCGTCGCCCAGGGCCTGCCGCATGGTCTCGATGTCGAGTTCCAGGGAGAAGCCCTGCCTGCCGGGGCCGTGGCGCCGGTCGTCCCGCCATGTGGGTGCGTAGAGGACGACCTTCTTGCCGTCGGGGATACCTAGGCCCTTGCGTACACGGGACTCGACGTTCTCCCATTCGGGGGGACTGAGGACGTCGTTGCGCGGATATCCCGCCTCCAGGATCTCCCCCTCGTAGCAGAACGCGCGACGCATGAGCCGGGTCGCGTACGGGCTCGGGGACAGCAGCAGATCCCATCGCGGCACCTCCCGCTCCGTCCAGTCCACCCAGTCCATGCGTCCTGTGCGCTGGTACGGCATGTCCCGAAGGTCGTAGCCGAGACGCTTCAGCGGGGTGCCGTGCCATGTCTGGACGTAGGTCTGGCCGTCACGCTTGAGGTACCAGGGTGGAAGCCCATGGTTGGTGATGATGTGCCGAGCCCCCGCGAGGACGCGGTAGTGCTCGCGGCTTCCCGCCAGGACGGTCCTGGCCTTCCCCTCGACCACGAACTGGTTGTCCTGGGTGACCCACACGCATTCCAGGTCCGGATTGCGGAGGACGAGTTCTTTATAGATGGCCTTGGGGCTGCAGCTGTATTGGGTGCCGCCGTAGCTGTCGAAGACGACGAGGTCCGACAGTGGGCTTCGCAGATAGGCGGGGTAGTCCCGCTGCTGGAGCAGTGCTTGTGCGCGTCTTCCTCGCTCGTCGTCGCCCAAGGCGGGACGGCTGCGCAGCGTCAGCGCGTCGACCTGGTGTACGCCGATCTCGAATTCGTGGGTGCCGACGCGTCGCCGGCCGGGCAGGCCGGGGATCGCCTCACGTTCGACGACCACCGCCACTTCCCCGGAACGCATGTGCGCCAGCACATCCCATGTTCCGCTGCTGAGCGGCAGGTCCGTTCCGAACACGGCCATCGCGGCGGGCGTGAACGCGGCGGTGAAGCGGTGCTCCTCCCACGTGACGGGGATGCGGTGTTCGTCGCCCGAGCGTCGCCGGCGCAAGAGGAAGTGGTCTGGCCGGTCCTGCGGATCGGCGAAGTCACCGTTGAGGGTGAGGAGGCCGCTCACGTCCCATGCGGCGGTCCTGACGACCGGGCGGGCCGTGCGCTCGACGGCGCGCAGATTGCCGAACGCCGTCCGCATGAGGGCGACCTCCCGGACGGGTCCGGCACCCGCCGGCGGGTTCGTGACGGGCAGGACGTACCGGACGGGCTCGACGTCGCTCGCGACGGTGACCCGCAGCGGGCCGCCCTCGCCGGTCAGCCGGATGTCCCAGTCGATGGCGTCCCGCAGGTGCGTCCGATAGGGCGCGGGGCCGTCGGGGGCGGAGGTCAGCGACGTCAGCGGGAGCCTCGCCGTGAAGTCGAACCCGGTGCCCTCCGCCATGCGCATGACGGCCGACTGGCGCAGCGTCACCTCGCCGTGGACCTCCTGTCCCCCGTGCCGGCGGGACGCGACCACGGCGGCGTCCGTGCCGAGGGCACGTCGCGTCCAGCCGGCCAGTTCGAGCACGTCCCCGTCGCGGTGGATCCGGAGGAGGACGGCCTTGGCCCGTTTGACGTGGATGGCGAACACGTCGTCGTCACCGGCCGCCGGCTGGACGGCCACGTGCTCGTCCACCTGGCGCGCCTCCGTCCAGCGCACGGCCGGAGCCATGGCGGTCAGTCTCCGCACCGCCCTGTGTCCCGCCGTGGTCACCTCGGCGAACAGCTCGTAGGTGGCCGTCCGCCATCCGCCGCCGTCCAGCAGGTATTCGGGCTCCACTCGCACGATGAATCCCGACCAGTCGTAGGAGACGTTCGCCTGTCCGGACCTTGCCGTGACCTCCGGCTGGCGGACCCGTTTCACCGGCAGCCGGACCTCTTTGCCCGTCTTCGCATCCCGCATCCAGACCCTGATCCGGGAGTCGGTCACCGCGGACACGTCGAACCGGTCGAAGTGAGCGTGCCCTTCGATGATGAGGGTGTCGACCTCCCATTCGACACGGTCGACATCGGCCTGTAGGTCGATCTCGTCGGTGACGTCGTACACGTCCTCGGGGATGCCGCGTCCGGTCTCCCCAAAGAAGGGGTAGCCGGCGTACCAGCGCGGACGGAGGCGCCCCCTGGACACGATCGGGACGTCCCGGAGAAGCCCGTCCTCCTCGAAGCGGAGCACCTCCAGCAGTTCGGGCACCCTCCTTTGGCCGAGCAGGTGCAGCTCAAGGCGCCTGATCGCCTCCAGCCCCGCAGTACATGACCGGCCGGCGGCGGTGACGGCCTCCGCGCCCAGCTCGACCAGCCGTCCGCATTCCTCCAGTGTGGCAGCGGGCAAGGCGAGCATCAGCTCGTGCACATCCATGTCGAGCGCGTACATGTCGTGGACGGCGAGAAGCTCCGGCGCATGGTCGTGGACGCACTCCCGCACGGCTGCCAGGGTCGCCATCCGGCGAATGATGTCGGCCGGTTCGGGACGGGGGCGCGTGGCCGTCCCCGGACGGTCGCGCCGAAAGTAGACGGGCGTGTCCAGGACGTCCACGGCGGAGGCCCAGAGCTGCGCCTGCACGGCGACCAGGACGTCCTTGTCCTCCCCCAACTCGAACCGGTGTGCGTCCCAGAAGGAGCGCCGGAAAACCTTGTTCCAGAGCGTCCTGTCCCGTAGGAGAGCCGGGTGATGGATGACGTGCGTCGACTTCCTGGTCATCGCGTAGGGCTCGCTGTGCGGCGGTGACTGCCGCACCTGTTCGCCGTCCAGGCACATGACGTTGCCGCCGGCGAAGTCCGATCCGGTCGAGTCCAGAGTGCCGACCATCAGCTCGTAGGCGTAGGGCGGGAGCACGTCCTCACCGGCCACGAAGGCCAGATACCTGCCCTTGGCCTGTTCCACGCCGGCGTCGGCGGCCGTTGTGCCGGGGCTCGGCTGGAGCAGCGTGAAGCGGCCGTCGCGCCCGGCGAACTCCTTGGCGACGACCCCGCCGCCATCGTCCGGCCCGTCGTCCACCATGAGCACCTCGATATCGCGCAAGGTCTGCCCGGCGAGCGACTCCAGGCACTCGGTGAGGCGGTCGCCGGTGTCGCGGAACGGGACGACGATGCTGATGTGCGTGGGACTGATGTGCGGGGACACGAGTGACTCCGTGATGGGGGTTCGAGCGGGGCTCTTCGCCGCGCCGATGGGATTCAGTGAACGTCGTGGAGGACCCGGTCGAGGACGCGGGCGGCGGCGTGGCCGTCGTCGTGCGGGCAGTACCGGGCGGCGAACGCGGCGCGCGCGTCCCGGAATCCGTCCGCCAGCACGTCCGGCTCGCGCAACGCGTCGATGACCTCCTGCGACGTGCTCAGCAGCGGCCCGGGGGCCTCCGCCTCGAAGTCGAAGTAGAAACCGCGCACATGGTCGCGGTAACGCTCCAGGTCATAGGTGAAGAACACCATTGGACGGCCGGTGACGGCGAAGTCGAACATGGCCGACGAGTAGTCCGTGACGAGCACGTCGCTGATGAGGAACAGTTCGGAGATGTCGGGGTAGACGGACACGTCCATGACGCAGTCGCCCGCCCGCGGCTTCGGCCGGTCGGTGACGAAATGGTGCGTGCGCAGAAGCAGGACCTGGTCACGGCCCAGCACCGCCCTGAACCGGTCGATGTCGAGTTCGAGGCGGAACGCGCGCTCTCCGATGGCGTGGTGCAGGTCGTCGCGCCACGTCGGCGCGTACAGGACGACCCGCTTGCCCTTGGGGATGCCGAGCCGCCGCCTGACCGCCGCCGCGATCTCGTCCCGGTGCGGGCTGCTCAGGGCGTCGTTGCGGGGGTAGCCGCTTTCGAGGACGTCCCCCTCGTAGCCGAACGCCTGCCGGAACAGCGGCACGGAGAAGTCGTTCTGCGCGAGGAGGAGATCCCACTGCGGAACGTCGTGCTCCATCCAGTCGACGTCCTCGGTGCGTTTGCAGGGCATCTGCTCGACGTCGCGCCCCAGCTTCTTCAGCGGCGTCCCATGCCAGCACTGCACGTACGTCTGGTAATTGCGTTTGGTGAACCATTCCGGCTGCGACCAGTTGCCGAAGACATAGCGCGCGTGGGCGAGCGCCTCGTAGTACTCCCGCGTACCGGCGAGAACGGTCCGGGCGCCCGGCGGTCTGCCGAACTGACCGTTCTCGGTGACCCACACGCACTCCAGGTCGGTTCCGCGCCGTCGAAGCTCCTCATAGATGCCGCGCGGGTTGCACGAGTATTGGCGTCCTCCGTAGGAGTCGAACACGGCGAGGTCGCGCACGGGAAGGCTGAGGTGGCGCCGGTAGTGCCCGGACCGCAGCTGGCTCTGCGCATAGGCTCCACACTCGTCGTCGTCCAGTGCTGTCTCGATCCGCAGCACCAGTTGGTCGGTCTTCTGCGCATGGACGGTGACGAGATGCAAGCCCGCTTCGAAAGGCTCGGGCAGGTCGCGGAGGGTGTGGCGCCTGACGACGACGGGTTGTTCCTGCCCGCCGATGGTCGTGAGCACGTCCCATCGGCCGGCGACCAAGGGACGGGACAGGCCGAGCACAGACATGCGCGCGGGAGCGAACTTCGCGGTGAAACGGTCACCTTCCCAGACCAACCTGACGATGTGCTCCTCGCAGGAACGTCGTCGTCGGAGCGTCAGTGAATCAGGCTGTCCAACACGGTCGGTGCATGTTCCCGCCAGGTGCAGGGCTCCGTCGTCCGACCAGGAGACCCCGTCCACGATGAGCGCCCGTCCGCGCGCGACGATCCGCAGGGTGCTCCGCCGCGTCCTGGCGATCTCCAGCTCGCCGCCGGGGACGCGGAACGCGGTGCCGGCCGCGGCCGCGTCCAGGTACGGCTGCACGCCGCCCGGCAGGCTGATCTCCCACTCGCCCTGGCACCGGGCCAGCCCCGCCACGGGCAGCCTGGCCCGCATCCCCTCGCCCCGGGCCGCCTCGCCCTCCTCGCCCTCGATCCTTTCGACCGGGCCGGTCACCGTCGCCCGGCCCGTCTTCGGCGTCGCGGTGATGCGCGGCTCATCGCCGAGCGGGGCACGGCTCCAGCCGTCCAGGCACAGCTCACCGTCCTCCAGACGGCACCGGACGACCGCCGCGGGCGTCCGCCGCACCTGCACCACGAACCCGTCCCGGGCCGCGACGCCCTGCACGAGGACGCCCGGCGCGCACTCCCGGTCGTCCGGCCACCGCCGCCCGGTGAGCCGCGGGTTCGCGAACGTCGCGCGGCGCCGCAGCCCCCGGTTGACGATCTTCGCGTGGGGGACCCAGTCGGCGTCCCGCCAGCGTCCGAGCGTCTTCAGCGTGGACGGGTCGATCTCCGCGACGAAGCCGGACCAGTCGTAGGAGACCACCGACTGCCCCGACCGGGCGGTCACATCCGGCCTGCGGACCCGGCGGACCGGGACGCGCAGCATCCCGCGCCGGTTCGCCGCCCTCAGCCGCAGCCGGATGCGGGACCCGTCCCCGGTAGAGGAGTCCAGGTGCCGGACGTAGGCGTGGCCCTCGATGCGGAGCCGCCCGTCCACCCAGGTCACCCGGTCGATCGCCGCGACCGGCTCCAGCTCGTCGGTCACGTCGTACACGTGCGCCGGAACGGCCCGCTCCTCGTCCTCGAAGAACGGGAACTCCGCATACCAGCGACGCCGCAGGCCGCGCCGGACCCTCGGCGCGTCCACCGCCTTCCCCGACTGGACGAACCGCAGGACCTCCAGCAGCTCCGGCAGCATCCGCCGGCGGAGCAGGTGCAGTTGCAGCCGCGTCATCGCGGGCCGGCGCTTCAGCACGCGGGGGCCGATCCGGGCGGCCAGGTCCGCGCCGACCGCGACGAGTTCGTCGCGGTGCTCGTCCCGCGTCCTGGGAAGCGCCTCGAACAGGGCGTGAAGCTCCACCGGAATCAGGACATGCTCGTCGTAGGCGTTCAGCAGACGCGGTGCGTAGTCGGCCAGACCGTCCCGCACTACACCCGCGGACGCCATGCGCCGGCTGATGTTGTCCCAGTCATAAGGGTCCTCTGTGGTGGACCCCGGCTGCTTACGCCGGTAGTAGACCGTCTCACTCAGGACGTCCACGGAACGAGCCAGCGCGTACGCGCGCACCGCGACAGGAGGCCCCTCGTAGTAGCCCGTGGGAAATTCGAGGCCGGTCTTGTCCCAGAACCCACGCCGATACACCTTGTTCCACGGCGTGCCGTCGCGCACCAGCACCGGCTTGGACAACACACGCGTCCCCGAGCACGGCTCCGTGAACACACCGTCATGCAGAGGCGACTGCCATTTGCGGTCGGCGTCCATGTGCTCGACGTTGCCGGACGCGATGTCGGAGCCCGTCCGGTCAAGGGAGCCGACCAGCCGCGCATAGGCGTCCCGCTCCACGACGTCGTCGGCATCGGCGAAGGCCAGGTAGTCGCCCTTCGCCTGCCGCACCCCCGCGTCACGGGCCGGTCCCGGGCCCTCGTGCTCTCGTGTGAGCAGGTGGAACCGCTGGTCGCGGGCGCACATCTCCTTCGCGATCACGGCGCCGTTGTCGGCGGACCCGTCGTCCACCAGGATCACCTCAAGGTCGCGCAGGGCCTGACCGGCGAGCGACTCCAGGCATTCCCGGAGGTACTCCTCGGTGTTGTGGAACGGCACGACCACGCTGAGCTTCGGGGACATGGGGCCTCCTCCTCGCCCCACCGATCATGATGACGACACGCCACCGCACGAACGCACATCGCCATGGCCGGGCCGTCCCCTGACGCAGACTTGACCTTGCCCGGCCGCGTTTTACCGGCGCGTTAGGTTCGGACGGCGCGGATGCCAGGGGCGACGCCGGAGTCGGCGACGGCGACGGCGACGCTCTCCGCCAGCGTCTGGAACTCCTCCACGCGCGGGCACGTCGACCGGAACCCGAGCCCGATCCTGCGGAACGGCGCGGGCGCCGCGAACCGGTGCAGGCCGAGGTTCGGCGCCCGGCGCGTCTCCACCGGCAGCGCGGTCTCCGGCACGAGCGTCACGCCGAGCCCGCCCGACACGAGCTGGACCAGCGTCGCCAGGCTCGTCGCGTAGGTCGCCGCGGCGGCCCGCGCGCCCACGTCCCGGCAGACCTCCAGTGCCTGGTCGCGCAGGCAGTGGCCCTGGTTGAGGAGGAGGACGTCCAGGTTGTTCAGGACCTCGCGCGGTATCTCCGCGCCGCCGAGGTCGAACCCGGCGGGCGCGACGAGCACGAAGTCCTCGTCGTACAGGGGGATCTCCGTCACGCCGGCCGCGGGCACGGGCAGCGCCAGGAGCACGACGTCCAGCCGGCCGGCGAGCAACTCCGTGACGAGGTGCTCGGTCTGCTCCTCATGTACCGACAGTTCCAGCTCGGGGAACTCCTTGGCGAGCCTCGGCAGGACGATGGGCAGCAGATACGGCGCAACGGTCGGGATCACCCCCACCCTGAGCGGCCCCACGAGCGGCCCCCGGACGGCCTTGACCTCGTCTACCAGCCGCTCCAGTTCCGCCAGGACGACCTCTGCGCGCCGCGCGACCCGCTCCCCCGCCGGTGTCAGCAGGACTTTCCGTGTCGTCCGCTCCACGAGCCGGGTGTCGAGGGTCTCCTCCAGCGCGGCCACCGCCCCGGACAGGGCGGGCTGGCTCATGCGCAGCGCGGCGGCGGCGTCCCGGAAATGCAGGTTCTCCGCGAGTGCCAGGAACGCCCGCAGCTGAGCCACCGTCGGTCTGCTGATCGCCATCTTGACCTGAACGTTACCCAACTCCGGTCACAGATCGTGACGCTCCACAGGTCATCGCCAGTGGCCTTCACCACAGTTTGCGATCCCCGCAGGTCGGACAGCCCAGGTGCGGGTTCAGGGCGCTGGCCGGTTCACCGGTGGACTCGGGCGCGGGGAGGTGGGCCGGGAGTCCGCTGTGAGGCTTTCGTCGCTTGGTGTACGTTCGGCGCGCCGCGCTCTACACTGGCTCGCCACGGAGAGCAATGTACCTTTTGGGCACCTCAATGTGATTTACACCAAATCGACGCGCGGACATCTGGTTCGATGCTCTGCTTCGCCGCAGGTCAATGGGCTTCTCCTGGGATTGATAGGCATCCCCTATCACATCATTGGGATATATCGATTTCTCTTTTCGGGTGAGCTGCGGCACGCTGAGTGACATCGGCCGCCGAGGGTGCAACCCTGCGGCCCCTGGGCCTCCTCAGAGTGGAGGCGACCCTTTCTCAAGATGAAGGAGCATGCGTGCTTACTGTCGGTGACCAGTTCCCCGAGTACGAGCTCACCGCCTGCGTCTCGCTGGACGCCGAGAACGCGTTCGAGACGATCAACCACAAGTCCTACGAGGGCAAGTGGCGGGTCGTGTTCTTCTGGCCGAAGGACTTCACGTTCGTCTGTCCCACCGAGATCGCCGAGTTCGGCCGGCTCAACGAGGAGTTCGCCGACCGCGACGCGCAGGTGCTCGGTGCGTCCGTCGACAACGAGTTCGTCCACTTCGCGTGGCGCAAGGACCACCCGGACCTGCGCGAGCTCCCGTTCCCGATGCTGTCCGACCTCAACCGCGAGCTGTCCGAGGCCCTCGGCATCCTCACCGAGGACGGCGTGGCGCAGCGCGCGACGTTCATCGTCGACCCCAACAACGAGATCCAGTTCGCCATGGTGACCGCTGGTTCCGTCGGCCGGAACGTCAAGGAGGTCCTGCGGGTCCTGGACGCGCTGCAGAGCGACGAACTGTGCCCCTGCAACTGGAACAAGGGCGAGGACACCCTCGACGCCGCCAAGCTGATGGCCGGCGCCTGATCCGCCGAGCTCGTTCACGGCCGGCCGCCGACGGCGGCCGGCCGTTCGCACGAAAGGACGCATGACCATGAGCGTTGACGCGCTGAAGAGCGCCCTTCCGGGCTACGCCAAGGACACCAAGCTCAACCTCGGTTCGCTGACCACCACCTCCCAGCTCACCGAGCAGCAGCTGTGGGGGACGGTCCTGGCCTGCGCCCTCGCCACCCGGAGCGCCACCGTCATCCGGGAGCTGGCCGAGGAGGCGGGCGGCTACCTGTCCGCCGAGGCGTTCCAGGCGGCCAAGGGCGCCGCGTCGATCATGGCGATGAACAACGTGTACTACCGCGCCACCCACCTGATCGGGGACGAGACGTACGCGACACTGCCCGCCAGGCTGCGGATGTCGATCATCGGCAGGCCGGGCGTGGACAAGGTCGACTTCGAGCTGTGGTGCCTCGCCGTGTCCGCGATCAACGGCTGCGGACAGTGCCTGGAGTCGCACGAGAAGGTCGTCCGTGAGGGCGGCCTGTCGCGGGAGCTCATCCAGGAGGCACTGCGGATCGCCGCCGTCGTCAACGCGGCCGCCGCGACGCTGGACGCCGAGGCCGCACTGGCCCCCGCCACCGTCTGACCCGCGCACAATCCGAGGCCCGAGCGCGGATCGCGCTCGGGCCTCAGGCTCTGTGGGTCACTCCCACTCGATGGTGCCCGGGGGCTTGGACGTGATGTCGACCGTGACGCGGTTGATCTCGCGGACCTCGTTGGTGATGCGGGTGGAGATCCGCTGCAGGACGTCGTAGGGGAGCTTCGCCCAGTCGGCCGTCATCGCGTCCTCGCTGGTGACCGGACGCAGGACGATCGGGTGCCCGTACGTACGGGAGTCACCCTGCACGCCCACGGACCGGACATCCGCCAACAGCACCACGGGGAACTGCCAGATGTCGCGGTCGAGACCGGCGCGGGTGAGCTCCTCACGGGCGATGGCGTCGGCGTCGCGGAGGATGTCCAGGCGGTCACGCGTGACGGCGCCGATGATGCGGATACCGAGGCCGGGGCCGGGGAACGGCTGCCGCCACACGATTTCGGACGGCAGGCCGAGCTGCTCACCGAGCGCACGGACCTCGTCCTTGAACAGGCTCCGCAGCGGTTCGACGAGCTTGAACTGGAGGTCTTCCGGGAGGCCGCCGACGTTGTGGTGCGACTTGATGTTGGCCGCGCCGGTGCCGCCGCCCGATTCGACCACGTCCGGGTAGAGGGTGCCCTGGACGAGGAATTCGACCGGTTCGGCGCTGTCGCCGACGATCTCCCGGGCCGCCTCCTCGAAGACCCGGATGAACTCACGGCCGATGATCTTGCGCTTCTCCTCGGGATCGGTGACCCCGTCGAGGGCGGCGAGGAAACGGTCCTGTGCGTCCACGACGTGCAGGTTCACACCGGTGGCGGCGACGAAGTCCTTTTCGACCTGTTCCGGCTCGCCCTTGCGCAGCAGCCCATGGTCCACGAACACGCAGGTCAGCTGGTCGCCGATGGCCCGCTGGACGAGGGCGGCGGCGACGGCCGAGTCCACCCCGCCCGACAGCGCGCAGATCGCCCGCTTCTCCCCCACCCGCTGCCGGACGGCCTCGATCGACTCGTCCGCGATGTTCACCATCGTCCAGTTCGGACGGCATCCCGCGCCCTCGTACAGGAACCGCCGGAGGATCTCCATGCCGTGCTCGGTGTGGAGCACCTCCGGGTGGAACTGGACGCCGAAGAAGCCGCGTTCCAGGTCCTCCATGCCGGCGACCGGCGTGACGTCGGTGCTCGCCGTCACCGTGAAGCCGGACGGGGCGCGGCTGACGTAGTCGCGGTGGGACATCCACACCGCCTGCTCATGCGGCAGCCCGGCGAACAGCATGCCCGGGGACGCGACGGAGACGGTCGCGCCACCGTACTCGGCGACATCGGAGTTCTCGACCGTGCCGCCCAGGGCCTGCGCCATCACCTGGTGGCCGTAGCAGATGCCGAACATGGGGACGCCCAAGTCGAACAGGCCGTCCGGCGCGCCCGGGGCGCCCTTCTCGTACACCGATGCGGGCCCGCCCGACAGGATGATCGCCTTCGGCCGCTTGGCGAGCATCTCCGCCGCCGGCATGGTGGACGGGACGATCTCGCTGAACACATGGCATTCACGGACCCGCCGCGCGATCAGCTGCGCATACTGCGCGCCGAAGTCGACGACGAGAACGGTGTCAAAGGACTGGTCTGCGACCACCAACTGAGCCTTTCGCACGGCCGGGAAGGGGTCTCCAGTCTACGGGCCCGCTTGCCTGCACCGATGCGCCGCACCTCGACCCCCGATCATCACACACTGCGGTTGGCCGATAACGGACGGCATGCATTTACCGCGATCCCCCTCGCGGTGGCATTTCACTCTGATAGGTCTTGACCACACTCTGTGTCCGCATGGTTCCCATCCGCAAGCGACCACCCGAGGAGTGCCGTGAAGCTGCTCGCCGCCACCGTTCTGTTCGCAGCCGCCCTCGCCCCCGCCGTACCGTCCGCAGCGTCCGGGCCGTCCGCCTCGCGTGGGCGCGTGGACGGCTGCGCACGGCCAGAGGCACGGCTACGGACGGGGGGCCAGGGCCAGGAGCGCAACGACCTGACCTCCGCGCAGGCCGCGACCGTGGAACTGGACCTCGACCAGATCCTGGACGGTCTGGCCCAGCCTCTGAGCGGCCTGACGGACGGCGCCGGCCTCCGTTCCGCGCCTCGGATCACCGTTCCCGTCTACTTCCACGTGCTTCACGACGGGGCGAAGGGCGACGTGTCCACGACGGAGATCATGCGCCAGATCAGCACGATGAACGCGTCCTACGGCGGACACAACGGAGGCGCGAACACCCGCGTCTCCTTCGCACTTCGCGGGATCACCCGTTCCGACAACGCGGCCTGGTTCCAGGATCCTGAACGGTACGAGGGCACCTACAAGCCGATGCTGCACAAGGGCGGCAAGGGCACGCTGAACATCTACAGCACTTACATGGGCGGGGATCTGCTCGGCTGGGCGACGTTTCCCTGGAAGTACAAGACCGACCCCGAGATGGACGGTGTGACCATCCACTACGGCAGCATGCCGGGCGGCTCCATAGAGCACTTCAACAAGGGCTTCAGTGCCACCCACGAGGTGGGGCACTGGCTCGGGCTCTACCACACGTTCCAGGACGGCTGCAGCAACAAGGGCGACCGGGTCGCCGACACCCCCGCCGAGCGCGATCCCTCGGACGGCTGCCCGTCCGGTAAGGACACCTGCCCCTCCCCTGGGGACGACCCGATCCACAACTACATGGACTACTCCTACGACACGTGCATGACGTCCTTCACCGCCGGTCAGGGCACCCGTATCCACAATGTGTGGAAGGCCTACCGCGCCTAGGACGGCGGCTTGCGGAGCCGAGCGGCCTCCGCGGCCGGGAGGCGGCGGACGGCCTCGCGGAGTGTCACGCCCGAGAGGGTGGCGAGACGAGGCTCGACCCACTGCACCACCCAGAACGGGTCCTTCTTGGCCAGCTCACGGAGGACCCATCCGAGAGCCTTGCGGATGAAGAACTCGCGCTCCCCTAGCAGCACGTCCCCGAACCGGCCGATTCTCTCCAGATCCGGGTTCCCCGCCCTGACGCCCGGAAGCAGAGCCAGGACGGCTGTACGCCGTATCCACATGTAGGGGTCGGTGACCCATGCGTCCAACACCGTTGCCAGCTCCGGGTGCCTGACGACCAGTCCGCCGACGACCTTTTCCGCGAGAGGGTCGACGTAGACCCAGCTCACCGAATCACGGACGAACCGTTCGGCCGGCCCCAGGTCGCGAGGCTCCAGCAGGGCGACTCGCTTAACCAGCACTTCCACCGCGGCCATGCGGGCCTCGTGCACGGGAACGCCCTCGTCGGTCACGTCCCAGAGGGTCTCAGCGAGGGCGAGCAGTTCATCCCGCGTGGGCGTGGCCTTCACCGTCGACAGAGCGACCTTGCGCAACACCGGGACGGGCACCCCGATGTGAATGAAGTCACTCTTCAGATAGCGCTTCTCGGCTCCGGCCCGAACCGGGTCCGTCTGTGCGCGCAATTCCGCCAGCACCCGCGCCGTCTCGGCCGTCACGTCCATGCCGGACACGCTACGCCGCGCGCTAGGGCGCCGTATTCAACATTGCCCGCCCCCGTTTGTTCAACTTTGCCAAAGACAGGACGTATGTCCACCCCCACTCTTGATCCCTGTTGACTCCGCTCCCACTGCGCGCGCTCCCCGCTCGCGCCGCTCCCCAAGGAGTTTCATGAAACGCGCTGGAATCGCGACCGTCCTCGGTCTGGCCGCCGCCTTCACGGCGTACGCGCCCGCCGCCCCCGCCACCCTGGCCGCGCCGTCCACCCTGGCCGCACCGTCCACCCTGGCCGCACCGTCCACCCTGGCCGCACCGTCCACCAAGTGCGCCGACCAGCCCGCGCAGGCCCGCGTCCGGGCCGGTGCCCACGTCACCGAACCGAACCAGCCGAGCGCCGCCAAGGTCGTCTCGATGGAGAAGGACTTCCACAACCGCCTCCGCAAGATCAAGAAGGTCCGCGCGGCCGCGGCCATCAATGTGAGGGTCCACTTCCACGTCATCTACGGCAGCAGCGGGGGCGACGTGTCCGACGCCACGCTGCAGCAGCAGTTGGACGTCCTCAACTCCGCCTACGCGGGCAGTGGTGTCTCGTTCACCCTTGCGGAGATCAGAAGGACGCAGAACGACGCGTGGTTCTCCGACCCCCAGTACTACGAGCGCGAAATGAAGACCGCCCTGCACACGGGCACCGCGCAGGACCTCAACATCTACACCGCCGACCTGGGGAACAGCCTCCTCGGCTGGGCCACGTTCCCCATCGGCTACCGCTCCATGCCCGAGATAGACGGCGTCGTCATGCACTACCAGAGCCTGCCGGGCGGCTCTCTCACCAACTACAACGAGGGTGACACCGCCACCCACGAAGTAGGCCACTGGATGGGCCTGTACCACACGTTCGAAGGCGGATGCAGCGGCGCCGGCGACGAGGTCGCCGACACACCCGCCGAGCAGAGCCCCGCCTCCGGCTGCCCCACCGGCAGCGACACCTGCCCCGCACCGGGCCTCGACCCCATCCACAACTTCATGGACTACAGCTACGACTCGTGCATGTACGAGTTCACGCCTGGTCAGGCCCAGCGCATGCAGGCCCAGTGGGCCGCCTACCGCGCCTGACCCCCTGACGTCCGGCGCCGGAGTACAAGGCCGCAGGCGCGCCCGAAATTCTCCGGCGCCGGACAGGCCCCTCAGCCGGGTGTGACCACCGCCCGGCGTCCCTGAGCGGGAGATCCGCACACATGGACGCCCTGAGATCCTCCGCCTCATGGCCGGCCATGAGGCGGAGGATCTCAATGTCCCGCAGGTCTGCCGCTCATCACGGCCTCAATGGCCACTCCGACTGACAACCAGCAGTAACGGCCGTGCCCTCACCCCAGGCGACGAACCCGCCTTTGGCGGGCGAATGCGGGCGCGGTTCTCATCCGCCTGGGCCTATGATCGGCTGGCGTGGCGCTACGACTTGTTCAGGTGAATTTCAAGGCTCGGGATGACTCGGCGCTCGGCCGGTTCTGGGCGGAGGTGCTCGGCTGGGGTGTTTCCAGCGAGGGACCCGGTGTGACCAACGTTGAACCCGTGGGCTTTGTCTGGCCGGACCCCGTCGCCGTCTGCGTCGATGTCGTCACCGTCCCGGACCCCGAAACGGTGAAGTACCGCGTGCACCTTGATCTCGCCACCACCTCGGCGGCCCATCAGGCGGAGTTGGTCGCGCGCCTACAGGATCTCGGTGCGACGCCCGCGGATGTGGGCCAGGGCGATGTCCCATGGACGGTTCTGGCCGACCCGGAGGGCAACGTGTTCTGTGTGCTGGAGCCTCGGGAGATCTACCGGGATACCGGGCCGATCGCCGCGGTGGTGGTCGACTGTGCGGATCCGCGGGCCATGGTCCGGTTCTGGGGCGAGGCGGTCGACTGGACCCTGCACGAGGTGACCGATGATCATGCGGTGCTGCGTTCGGCCGAGGGTGTCGGGCCGTATCTGGAGTTCCTTCGCACGCCCGGCGTGAGGACATGGTGGAACCGCGTGCATCTCGACCTGCTGCCGTACCCCGTTGACGACAAGGAGGCGGAGGTGGCCCGGCTGCGGGCTCTCGGCGCCACCGACATCGACCTCGGCCAGGGCGACGTGCCGTGGACGGTTCTGGCCGACCCGGAGGGCAACGAGTTCTGCGTCCTCGGCCGGGGCTGACGCGGAGCTTCTTCACCTGCGGGTCGTGCAACGGACTCCTCGGCGGCCTCGTTGGCACTTTCTCGCACAGCGAGGCCGTCGTCGGCCTGATCGGCGCCGTCCTGGCCAAGCGGAACAACGAATGGACCGAAGGCCGCCGCTACTGGGTGGCGAGTTCTGCGATGGCGCGGCCGCCGTTCCAGAGTTCGGCGACGTGGTAGGCAAATCGGTCGTACAGCCCGTCTTCCTGCTGGCGTTGTATGTGAAGCATCGGGGAGTCGTGCCCCACCAGGTGCGCGAGATGTGGAGTCACGAGCATCTCGTCATCGAAGATGAAAACGCTCATGGCAATGTGATCGTCCCCGTAGCGGGCTTCGATGCCCGGCACGTTCATGACCTTGGACAGTTCATCAATGGTGATCTTGATCCGGGTGCCTACGGTGAGCGGCACGGATTCGAGTTCCTCGCGACGCCGTGTGACGTCGCTGTCGGGATCTCCGATCAGGAAACGGACTCGGCAGCCGTGTTCGGCCTTCCGGCGGAGGACGGCCCGAAGGTTGGGGATCTCCAGCCATAGGAAGTAGTTGGTGTAGCCGGCGAAGGTCAGTTCCTTGTTCGCTCCGCCTATGAGGCGGCGCCACACCGACTTCGGGCAGGCGGAGCGGTAGGGATACACCGCGAGGACCTCGCGGTCAGGTCCGGTCTTCACGTTTTTGCGGATGGTGTCAGGCCACAGCATGCCCTCATCAACTCCCAAGGCGTCCGAAGCTGCCCAGCGGTGACGCGGGTGGGGGGTGCGATCTTCGTCCGCCACCCACCGTGCCACGGTCTTAATGTCCACTTGACAGGCTTCAGCGAGTTCCTTCTCTGTCAGTCTCGCGTTTGCCATGGCCTGTCTTAACGCGTCATTTGTCACACATACACCCTTTTGCTGGGCCGGATAGGACGTTCTCAACGCTAGCTCGAAAACGTCCTAGACGTCCCAGGAACGGTGTTCAGGTGTCCATGGGAGGGGCGCATCCTCGATGCCCCGGACAAGACGGGCTCGGACGCAGCGATTGCCCCGCTGGCCGAGCCCTTGACCGGAAGGTGGTTCCGGCCCATGGCAGATATTACGGGCAAATCGCTGGAGGAGTTGGCGGCGCAGCTTACACAACGAGGTGTCCGAGCGGAGATGCGCGGGAGAACGCTCATGGCGTCGCTGGGCGCACGTCGCGAGCAGGTGATCGTGTGCGACGGTCGGTGGTTCCGGTGGGGCGGGGAGCGCGGGCACGTGCTC